>JBBQRU010000060.1:0-28799 GCA_038214545.1 Cyanophyceae cyanobacterium
TACCGTCATACGCACACCTTTCTCCAGAAGATGTCTTACAGACTACCGGAAAATGCTGCCAGTATTGCTTATCGCCTTATTCCTTTCCCCTCAAGCCATTAATTCCTCTTTTCCTTTAAAAATCAGCGAACGTACAGTAATTTCTGTCGGCGATTGCGGATAGAACTAAAAGCAAAAGTGCCAAATGCCATCATACCCCAGTTAAAAGAATTCTCCGGGACTTCTTTAGGTATAGCTTTAGTAACAGATATCGATGTCTGTTTTAAATATGTCGTGTAGTGTGTACCAGGAGTAAAGGTGACACTACTGGCATTTGTCTTAATTTCACTTATTCCGGATAAAACTACGGTCTGAATAGATGTGGGTGGTAATTTGAAGTCAAGTTTCGCCCCATACCCAAAAGAGAAATTAATTGCGGAGTTTTTTTGATCGATACTGACTTGAGCATCGCTGATTTTGAATTTTTCACCATTAGACGAATACATGCCAGGATTAAGTTTACTTCCCTGGATATTCAGCTTGTAATCAGTAATTGCGCCTTGGTAAATTCCTAAGCCGGGTGTGGTCGAATTATTCGGGCTGGCTGTGTCCAAGAAAATTTCGCCCGACGACCCCGAAAGTTGACCCTCACCTGGGTTGGAAAACTCAAATTGCATTAATGCTGCGTTTGCAGGAGCCATACCAGCGATTAAAGGTAGCAATCCAGCACCAATACCAACTATTAATAATTTTTTCATCATACTGATTAACTGTACTTGCGGAAAGCGCGATCGCCCCAAATCTTACCATCCTTATAATTATCGAAAAAAAGCCATTTACGGATAAAGTTATGATAAAATTCAGGAGAATTACGTAAAGTTATAGTCATAAAAAGTTAGTAAATACACTTAATTCACGTAGCAATTTACTGGATTTTTACCAGTAATCCATGAATATTAAGGAGCAAAAGCAATATTACCGGCTAAGTATCAGTATCCACTAAGTATTAGATAAAACTTTGCCTTTAAAGCAATTTATCCTAAATTTTTTATTTTTTGGAAGTAGAAAAAATACCCCAGATCACAATAAAAGTGATTCCTAAATATATAGACACCGTCAACCACTCTTGCCAATCAGCAATAGCATTCATTTTGTTACCTCCCGTAACCATAAAGCTAAACCACCACCACGACCGCGAGCTGCAATTAAGTTTTCGGTGACGAAAAAGAAGGAAAAGAAGGCTAGCTTAGCGATGGGTTGGGTGTCAAAATCGATTTGGGTTTTACCGGAGCGAATCTTACCGCTGTATAAAGTGCGACTAAAAAGGCTGAGGCGTAGATGAGTAAAATCAAAGGCAAGTAAATTTTTCTTGTCGAGATATTTGGCAGGACCAGTCAACTGCAATAATATTGATCCTACTTGCACGGAATTACCAATTTCTATACCGGATGGTGATGTTTGAAAAGAAATCTGGGCTTTTGCCAACTTTGGGAGGTAAAAACCCTTGCCTAAAATAATTCCGCCGCGTTGTCTAACTTTGCGCGTACCTGTGGCAAAGCAAAGCCGCCATTCTCCAACTAAGGATGCGAGTGGGTATGTTATCCGCTGCTGCTTGGCGGTCTTTTCTGCTGTTAGCAAGGCATTGACTAAGGCTTCAGAGGGAGGACGCGAGCCGGATGCAGTTGCTGCCAGCACGGTGGTAAAATCTGAGGATGTTAAATCAGTCGTCACTCAATTTAAATTTGTTTATTGCTAGGTTCAATGTACTGTTTATTGGCTCTGACAAAACAGCTTGACCGGGCGATGCCTTGATTGTCTAGCATTTTGACTCGCAGCCAGGGTGATCCTTGAGTGTCGCGGACGATCGCTTCACCGGATTTATCAGTACCAGGATCGGCAGGAATAACTTCTCCTGGTTTAAATTGCATCAAGACCAGTTTACTTGCTCCCGGTTCAACTCGGCAGTTAAGTTTGGAGGTCTGAATACGCGCAGTCCAATAAGGAATCAGGGTTTTGCTACCATTAGCTAATTTAATCGACCCAGAATAATAGTCACCTTGGCGATCGCTGTTGAGGATTTGTCGTTGTTGCGCTTGGGACGGAGGTAAAAGCGAAATTGTCACTATGACAGCGATGGCAACGCTACGAAACATGTTTCCAGCCTCAAAATCTATCTCAATCTCATCTTATGGCAATTGGTTGCCAGTACCATCATGAGTGCCAATCGGGAGAATAATATGCAAAATCAAACAAACACCTTAGTAATTGGTCAGGAATATCCATTGCCAGGTGAAGCGGCGGCGATTCAAGAAATTGAACAAATTACCAGCCACCAGGTTCAGCGAGAATATCAAGCTGGCGATAGACCTGCGCGACGCGACGCCCATGCTAAACATCACGGCTGTGTGAAGGCTGAATTTACTGTTGAACCTCATCTACCCGCAGAGTACAAAGTAGGTGTTTTTCAACCTGGAAAGACTTTTACAGCTTGTATTCGCTTTTCTAATGGTTCGGGAAAGCCTCAGCCGGATGCGAAAGGTGACGGTCGCGGTATGGCGATTAAGCTTTTTGGTGTGGAGGGTGAAAAGATCTTAGCTGACGAGAAACATGCACTGACCCAAGATTTTGTGATGATCAATCATCCTGTCTTCTTTATTCGTAACTTACCAGACTACATAGATTTTTTTCATGCGACTACCGCCGCTAAAGGTAAGCAACCATTCCAGTTTTTCTTTCCTGGTCTCAATCCATTTAAATGGCGCTTACGCGAGTTTTCGATTGCCCGCGCCATTCAAGGTAAGAAAGTTCCTAGCCCACTCTCCATCCAATATTGGAGTATGACACCTTACAAACTAGGTACGCGAGCCTTTAAATTTTCTGCCCGTCCTGTAAGTATAAATCCTGTACCTCAACCAGATTTTAGTGCCAATAACTACCTGCGGGAAATCATGGTCGAACAGTTAAAAAGTCAGGAATTTGAGTTCGATTTTTTGGCACAAGTGCAAACCGATGCTTCCGCAATGCCCATTGAAGATCCAACAGTTGAATGGAAAGCGCCGTTTGTCAAAGTTGCCACAGTGAAGATTAAACCTCAAACTTTTGACTCTGCTGAGCAAATGGAATTTTGTGAGAATTTATCTTACACTCCGTGGCACTCTTTACCAGAACATCAGCCTTTAGGCGGAGTGAATCGCTGCCGAAATCAAGTTTACCAAACGATCGCTAAGTTGCGACATGAATTGAATCATGTTGTGAAACAAGAACCGACTGTGGAAGATTTCCTCAACCTATTTGGGCGGTAAACCCATCTACTCAAAGACCACTGTCCGATTACCATATACTAAGACGCGATTAGCGGCATGTAATCGGACAGCCCTCGCTAACACCACCCGTTCTAAATCCTTGCCTTTTCTAATTAAATCTGCAACTTCATCTCGGTGACTCACTCGCACTACATCCTGCTCAATAATCGGTCCAGCGTCAAGATCGGCTGTTACATAGTGTGATGTCGCACCAATGATTTTTACACCGCGTTCAAAAGCTTTGTGATACGGGTTTGCACCAACGAAGGCAGGTAAAAATGAATGATGAATATTGATAATTTGCGGAAATTGCTGAATAAAATCTTTGCTGATAATTTGCATGTATTTTGCCAAAACGACTAAATCTATGCGGTATTGACGCAGTAATTCGAGTTGTTTGGCTTCTTGCTCTTGTTTGTTATCTTGAGATATGGGGATGTGATGATAGTCAATGCCAAATTGCTCGGCTATCACTTGGAGATCCGGATGATTGCTGATGATTAACGGAATTTCTGCCGCAAATTCGTGGGCGCGTTGTCGCCACAGTAGGTCGAATAAACAATGATCTTGGCGACTGACCCATAAGGCAATACGCGGGACTGTATCCGAAAAGTGTAATTGCCATTGAGCAAGTATTGGTTGAGCGATCGCACTAAAAGCAGGTGCAATAAATTCCCGTGGCAAATAAAATCCGTCTAATTGCCATTCAATTCGCGTCAAAAATAAGCCAGCAGCTAAGTCTGTATGCTGGTCAGCATAAATAATATTACCACCATTGGAGTAGATAAAATTGGCGATTTTTGCCACCAGTCCTCGTTGATCTGGACACGAAACTAGTAATGTTGCTGTTGGGCTTGTCATTTTTTCTGCCTAACTAATTTATGAATCCGCTCACGTTTTTTTACGTAAATTCTCTGGGGCACTTGTATCATTGTGAAGCTATACTGAGTCTTTAGGTTAGCGTTGTGAAGATATTTGTTTTTTATTGGTTTTATACATTCAGATACCGGGAAAATACTTAAGTATCAGTGCTGATTGTAAAACTTGATTAACTCTTTACTCAAAAAGAATCCTTTTTCACATTCCTTTTTGAGAGAGTTAGCTACAAATAGAAGTAGTAGTCTAAATTTTTCATCTAAGTATTCAGGAATTAATTACTCAGAAAGTGTAGTCTCTTAAAGATATGAGAGATTGTCCGGTTATTTCATAGATCTAATTTCTACCCACTTAACCTTTTTTAATAAAAACAGTCATGCTGCTATTATTGCTAGGGAAATTATGTATTATATATTACTTAGTCATAGCTTGTATTCTCTTTTTTCGATGGTTGGAATTTTTTGTTAAGGATAGTGCAATGACTAGAGAAGAAAGACGCTTCTCAGTCGTAATTTTAGCTTTTGCTACTTTGTTCTGGCCAATTTCTGTGCCATTTTCTTACCTAGAGTTATTAAAGTCTCAGCAGAAGATCATAAATGTTGCTGATAAAAATGTCAAAAATGACACATTTACAGAGCCAGAGAATCCTTCCATTCATAAGATTTTTGGGAAAGGAAATTACTAAGTAAGAGGTAAATTATACTTTGTTAAGGTAGTTTACTGGGTGTAAGTGTCGGCGTGGGGACAGGTGATTGTGTGGACACATTAGGCACATCACTGTCTTCTGGTTCAACAGGGACGTGATTGTCGGCAAACCATTCGGGAAGTTGACGATTTACGGCATTTTGAAAACTAGTAGACACCAATAAGATATTGGTTTTTGCCGCTGGATTAGCGATTTGGTCAGATAAAGCATACAAAAAGCGGTGATTGAAGTCATGCTTACCTAAAATCAACTCATGATTTTGTTGATTTTTAAGTTTAATCTCAATTGTGGCTTGCGGCGGTTGTAAACCATATTCTGGTAATTGATTTGCGGCAACAGTTAAGACGCGATCGCTCTTACCCACCAGTAAATTCATTAAATAAGACACACTCGCATCACTCGCTGGGGCAATTGCCGGAGACTTAAGCATCCATTTATACTTGGATGATGGCTCGGCGCGTTGGATAAATAAAGTTCGGGTATTGACCTTCACGGTCAACGCTTGAACGTCATCTGCCTTAAAAGCGAAAATTTGCTGTTGGGTTTGAATTTCTGCCTTAGGAGTCTTCCCTTGAATTTCCCGGAAGTAAACTACACCTGACATCGCCAAAGCCAGGAAAAACAAAAGAATTGTTGTCGGTTGCAATTTCATTTTATTTAATCCTACCGTCGTTGCCACCAAAGAACACCAGCGCTCAAAAATCCGAGGATTGGTAAAACCAATACCGATGTCCAACTCAAAAGTTGACCTTGGGCTGGAGTTAGGTTGATGCGGCGATTTTTGACTTGCTTGGGACGAATTAACAATGGTTGGTTATCTTGCTGACTTAGCCAAGTTACGGAATTTAAAAATACATCTCCATTTAACTGTTGATCAAACAAGCCATCGGTAGCGAAATCAGAATTACCTAAAACCACTAAGCGAGATTCTTTAGCGGTGGGACGGGATGGGAGGACAGGAGGAGTAGTAGGTGATTTGGTTGCGGTGACGGTAATAGTGGGGATAGTTTTGGTGGTGGGAGTGGGAGTGGCTGCAACTGGTGAGGTGGCTTTACGAGTCAGCGCCACACCTAAGGTTATTGGACCTGGAAGATCACTTCCTTGGTTAAATTCCAACTTTTCGCTTTTTTGATCGCTTTCTGCCCAAGAGTCAGGATAGGATTTGGTGAACAGGAGATTTGTGGCTTGAACACCACCGACAGGAGTAGTCTCAATCCCACGGGCTAGGCGATAAAAAGACATACCTTTACCAAAACCTTTGGTAATTGGGTGATTGCCATATTTTTGAATCACCGGAACAGCCGGACCTAATCCGACACTACTTTTAACATCGACTACTAAACGATTATCTAGTTTTACACCCCAATCATTCAGCAATAGGTCCAGCTTTGGTTCTGTATTCGGATCGACCATCAGTAGTAAATTACCACCGCCATCAAGATAATCTTTTAAAGCTTTGACTTCCGTAGGAAATAACTCTCGCCGAGGTCCAGCGACTATCACCACTACAGCATCTGCAGGGACGCTGGAAGAAGCTAGATTCAGCGGTAAAGGAGTGAAATTTTTATCACCTAAAGCATTCAAGGCTTGGGAAATACTACCAGGTCCCGGTTGGATTGGGTCTTCACCGTGACCTTGGAGGATGTAGACTTTACTGATGCTTGAGCTAGTAATCCGTTGTACCGCGTTTGTTAATCGTAATTCTGATAACCGTTCACTCTCATTGAGTACCTGGACTAATTTGTGCTGATTTTTGGCTTCTACGTAGACTTCTCCAGGTCCTTTGACGCCAAACTTTTCCGCTAACCCTGGTCTGAGTTGCGGATCGACGTACTCAAAACTAAATAACTTGCTTTGGCGGCGATACTCTTCTAGCAAGTCAATGTCTAGAGGATTGTGACCACGTTCAAATAGCCACACTTTCACTCCTTCGCGTAACTTTTGAACTTGTTGCTGTGATTGAGGTGCGAGAGTGAATAATTTTGTTTCCGTCAAATCTATGCGGACTAAATAGCGACTTGCCAAAAAGTTAATCAATCCTAAAATCACAAAAACAGAAATTGTGGCAATTAGGGCATTTGTACTGGCTTGAGTAGAACGACGAAGCCACCACTTATTTTGACGGGCAATGGTAAGTAGCCATGCAATCGTACAACCAAATCCCAAGATAATTATGCCTAAAGGGATTTGTCCCCATCCTGATACAAACCCCGCTGTCAATCCCATCACCACAAGGCAAGGACCAATCCAAAATAGATATTGCCATTTCTTTATTATCATTAGCCAGGAATCATAAGTCATTATTCAAAAGTAACGGGGAATAAGGAACGGGTAAATAATTAAGTTCTTCCTGTATTCCTTGTGTCCGATGCAAAAATTTATTTGTTAAGAGCGCTGAAATCGCAAGGCGTCAATCGATTGAGCAGTGAGGAAAATTCCTAAAATGATGTAACTCGCAAACAAAATTAAACTGCTGCTGTCGATAATACCTTGCACCAGATTAGTGTAATGTTTGAGCAGCGAAAGATGTCCTAAAGCTTCGCCAATTGGTCCACCAATCGCTTTTGCCATCAAATCTACCAATAACAATAGTAAAATCGTGGCAAAAGTCAGGACAGCCGCGAGGATAGTGCTATCAGTTAAGGAAGAAATAAACATTCCTAGAGATAAAATTGCCGCTGCGAGCAAAATTAATCCCAAATGTCCCAAAATCGGGATACCGGGCTGAACGGCTGGACTGGCTGCACTTAAGGCGATCGCTTCAAACACCATTAGTGGCACAATCAAGGTGATAAAAAAAGTCAGCACTCCTAACAATTTGCCAATAGCTACCGCCCAGTTAGTTAAGGGGGAAGTAGCTAGTAACTCCAAAGTGCCGCGCTTGCGTTCTTCTGCGTAAAGTCCCATTGACAGGACAGGCAAAATGAACAATAACAACCAGCCCAATCGGTCTAAAAAGGCACGGATAAACTCGTAGGCAACATCAATTGAGGTTGCAGGTGCGCCTACTTGTTGTCCTTGTAAATCGATTTGCGCCACAGTCGAGATAATTCCATCTGGTGCTAGCAAAATCATCGCGAAAAATAATCCTGCTAGCAACCAAAAAATTCCCGCGATCGCATAAGCTAAAGGCGAGACAAAATAGCTTTGGAGTTCGCGGCGATAAATAGCAATAATATTGCCGAATATCACACCCATCAAGCGGCTTCTCCCTCGGTTGGTAATTCAGTTTCCACCAACTTCTTTTCCTCCATCGTCAATTGCAAAAAGGCATCTTCGAGATTTGCCCGCACGCGACGCATTTCTTGTAAACCTAATCCAGCGTTTACCAATACAGTCGCAATATCCTGATTTTTCATAGATGAGCCGGAATTGAAGACGACACGGAAGCAAGTGCAATTGTCACTCAGTTCGCGATCAGACAATTCGCCCACCGGAATTGATTCTACCAGACGGACACCAGGTAAATCTTGTAGTACTTGAATTGCAATGTTGGCATCTCCAGATATCTCCAATTCATATCCTGAACCACTAGTAAGTTGAGCAATCAGATTTTCGGGAGTGTTTGTCGCCACAATTTTACCCTGATTGATGATGGCAACGCGGCTACAAGTCATGCTGACTTCCGGTAAAATATGGGTGGAAAGAATAATCGTATGGGTGCCAGCGAGGCTTTTGATTAAATTCCGGACTTCGATGATTTGGCGCGGATCGAGTCCAACTGTCGGTTCATCCAGAATAATTGCCGGTGGATCGTGAACAATTGCCTGAGCAATACCCACCCGCTGTCTAAAGCCTTTAGAAAGTTTCCGAATAATTACATGCCGCTTTTCTAAAAGATTACAGCGAACGAGAGCTGCATTGATTTTTGTGGCGCGATCGCCTGCAGGTACACCTTTAATCCGCGTCACAAAAAATAAAAATCCCTCCACTGTCATTTCTGGATACAACGGCGGAATTTCTGGGAGATAACCAATCCGTTGGCGGACTAGTAAAGATTTGTCATGCACATCATAGCCAGCAATCCGGGCTGTACCACTACTAGCTGGTAAATAACCAGCTAAAATCCTCATGGTTGTTGTTTTTCCAGCACCATTGGGACCGAGAAATCCTAAAATTTCACCTGGTTCCACATTAAAAGTCACATCCTCAATTGCTGGGGTCGAGCCGTATATTTTACTCAGATGCTCAACTTCAATCATGGGTTTTGCCAGAATGGCGATAAATACGACTTCTCAAAATTTTAGAACAATAATCTACCAATGACTATGTTTTACGTTCATCCTGTAACTGGAAATGATGCAGCGAATGGTTCGCGGTTCACACCTTTTAAAACTCTTACCCGTGCTTTGAAATCTCCCCAACCCAGTACCATCCAATTAGCACCAGGAATTTATGACGCCGCTAGTGGCGAAGTGTTTCCCCTGGTGATTGGCATGGGGATAATCGTTGTTGGTAATGAAGCGACCAAAGGTAAAGGAATTGCGATCGTGGGTAGTGGAGAGTATAAAAGCCCAACTTTTGGACGACAGAGTATTACTATTAACCTCTGGGATCGAGCTTTTCTCTCCGGTGTAACAGTTACCAATCGTCAAGCGCGGGGTACTGGAGTTTGGATTGAAGCCGGATCTCCAACCCTCGCAAATAACACTTTTATAGATTGTGGACGTGAGGGGGTGTTTGTCAGTGGGACATCTAGACCGGAAATTTTGCACAATCTATTCGAGCAAAATGCTGCGGCTGGTTTGCTGATGGCTGGTCAGAGTCGCGGCAAAGTGCGGCAAAATGTTTTTCAAGAAACGGGTTTTGGTATGGCTCTTAGCGATACAGCGGCTCCTTTGATTGTGGATAATAAATTTATTGCCAATCAAGTAGGAATCGTGCTTTCGCGTTCAGCTCGACCTGTACTACGGCAAAATCTGATTGAAAAAAACACCATCGGCATGGTTGTTAACGGTGACGCCGTTCCCGATTTAGGAAATCACGAGGCGGCGGGCAATATTTTCCGCGATCAGAAAATTGATTTACAAAATTTAACTTCTCTTAACTTAATTTCTGTTGGCAATCAACTCGATCCGCTGCGAGTCGAAGGCGCAGTTAATTTTCGGGTTGTCACTGTTGGCGATGCTCACGAGTTAATTGACATGGGTGGACATTGGGCGGCAGATTTTGTGCAGGCGTTAGTTGCTCAAGGAATGTTTGATATTGCCGCAAACCGCTGTTTCCAGCCAGATGCGCCGATTACTCGCCTCGAATATGCGGATTTGGTCGTCAAAGCCTTTAATCCCCACCCTGGGGTGACTACTGCCTTTTTAGATATTCCCACTCAAACAACCGCCGATCGCGTGATTCAGCAAGCAGTGAGTGGCGGCTTTGTGAGCGGTTTTGCCGATCGCACATTTCGACCGCAGCAACCTGTTTTGAGGCTGCAAGCAATTGTCTCCCTCGTCAACGGTCTAGCGCTGCCAGCAGCCGAGGTTTCCAGTATTAACCGTTACATTGACCGCGACAGCATTCCCGTAGCAGCACGCACGGCTGTGGCGGCGGCAACAGCGCAAAAAATTGTTGTTAACTATCCCAATCCGCAATTAATTCAGCCGCAGCATCAGGCAACCCGAGCCGTAATTGCTGTCATGGTTTACCAAGCATTAGTCGCACTCGGACGCGAGAAAGCCATGAAGTCAATGTATATCATTTGAACGTTGTCATATCAAAGTTTGACTAAATATGATAAAGTCTCGAAACTCCACTTATTTTGCCCAGATTACCCCGTAGACAAATATGTAAATTAAATGACTAGTAGTTTAATTTTGCTATTTTTGCGCCAATCCTTTACTCCTACGATAGGCTATAGGCTACGATCCACGATGATTTTTGCCAATTGCCTCGCCCACCCACGACGCCAATGTTGATACACAACGATACGACTGCTGAATTGGCAGTAGAATTATTAATTCACTACAGTTTTGATTTAAGCGGTTACACTGCCGGTGAACTAATGAGCCGTTGGCAGCAGCGCTATCCTGACAGTTGGGTACATCTGGCAGTAGTTGAAGCGTTATATCAAGGTCGCTATAAAGCTATTTCAGTCGAGCAAATTTTAGCCTTGTGGCAGCGTCGGGGTCAAGCATACTACCACTTCAACATGGAATTTGAACGCCTTGTGTGCAGCAGATTCCCACAAAAACTTCACTCCCAAACCAGCCCACAAGTATATGTAAATCAAAAGACCCATGACTTACCAATAGCCATCGCCCCTCCAACTCAATTAGCACCAATAGCTGAGGAAGTAAAAACGGCGGAAAAATTGGCTAAAAGCGAGGAAGGGCAAATAAATATAGATCCATCAACCACCCACGAACCACCCCCAAACTCGATTCATTCTCCGATTGGCCAATTTACCCCAAGAACCAGCGATCGCTCTGAGGTCTTTACATCAAAGCTCAAAGCGATCGTTAAGCAGGAGGATTGAGCGCTACTCAATCGAGGCTCTCAAGCGGTTGCTATTGAGCATTTGCACCATTTGCTCGGCGTTGAAGCGATTGCTAAATGCGCCAACTTGCATGGTTTGCCGACCGTTGACAACTATGAAAAAAGCATCGGGAACGAGCGATCGCACTACCATTGCTTCATTTTCGCTTTGAATGTCTACGAAAACTCGGTAACGGGAACCCATGCCTGTGGGTGCATACTGAGTGTTATTGTATGCAGTTGTTTGCGAATTGTATGTAGGTGTAATTGAGGGTGAGTTGCTATAGCCCAAATTGGAGCGCGAAGCGCTATTGCGCCGCTGATGGTTGCCAATAGGAATATTCCCACTAGGTACAGGGACAAGTCCTGAATTATTATTCCCACTAGGTACGGAGACAAGTCCTAAATTATTGATTACAGGGGGTCTGTCTGATTGGTAAACAGGCTGTGCTGTTTGGGGAATTCGATCTGACAGACGTGGGGGAGGAGCAACAAAATCGAGATTCCCTGTACTGCGGTTGCTATTTTGATTTGGCGAGGGATTAACTCCCGTCATCTGAACATAATTAAATCTCGGTAGTGTGGCTGGCTGAGTTTGTAGCGCTCCGATTGTTCCGGCTGAGGGATTTACTGGGGCTGGCTCTAAATTTGGGAGTTGGCGGGGATTAATGCCGGTTGCTGATCGATTAGGCTGTATTTGCCAAGCAGATGGAGTTACTTGATTACTCCCAGGGTTTTGAGGCATTGGTGGCATGTCACCAACGTTTGATCCGGGTTGGGGATTAAACGACATTTCGTTACCAGGCTTGGGAAATGCGGCTGCAGTCTGCCTGGGCGACAGACGAGGGGTATTTTTTTTGACTTTAGATGTCCTTTGCGTGCGGGTGGGAGGGATGTTAAATGTCCTGACTGGTGACTGCGTGGGGGTAGGAGGGACGACCGCGAGGGGAGTATTGTTAAATGGTCTGGGGGGTAGGTCAGCAGTTTCCGCTACATTCACCATACCTGTGCCAGAAATATCGATATTACTGCTGGTACGTTGGCGCGAAATTGTGTTTCCAAAGGCGGAGATCACTTGTTTGTTGGCGCTACCGTTCACGTCGTAACGCCCATTGTTGCGGAATGTATTACCGCCTGGGGCGTTGGTAGTACCGATGTCTGGCAAGGATTGGGCGATTGCCACCAATCCATCTTGTGTATTTCCTTCAATTAAATTATTCCGTAAAATGGGGCGCGAACTTGCTGTCACCACAACTCCCGTGCGGTTAGAAATAATTCGATTATTGACGAGCATCGGTGCAGCATTCTGGTTGATGCTGATACCATAGCCAGTTCTTTCAAAAACATTTTCACGAATTTCTGGCTGGGAAGTACCGTAAACAGTGATCCCATTCGCCCCGTTTTGATAAAAGTAATTATTGCGAATAATTGGCGCACTTTTGCCATTGACAGAAATCCCATCATGACCACTGCCAGTAAACGTATTTTCTGCTACTGTTGGGCTGCTGGATTCAATCCACACACCATAACCTGACGGGTTAGGATTTGTGATTGTTATACCCTTGATCTCTGATTGATTTGCCCCAACAATAGTGACATTTTGACGGGCTGAGGTTGGGCTGAGATAAGTATCTCCACCTCGAATGGTGATATTTCTGCCTTTACTACTTGCATCGCCTTGCAAGGAAATTCCGGTTTTTAGTATTAACGGGAACGTCTCGCCGGTTTGGCTACTGTATATTCCTTGAGAAAGCATAATTACAGTATTGGCTTGGGCTAAGTGTAGTGCTTGCGTAATCGTTTTCAACGGCGCACGTTCGTTCCCCGCCATCTTGTCATCTCCGGCACTTGGGTTGACAAACAACATCTGTACCTGAGACATTGTTTTCGCACTACTAGGCGACTGAGTTGGTTCCGACTGTGTCTGAGCATGACTAGGGCGCAGATCGAAAATTATGCAGCCAACAGCAGCGCTAAACACGAGGATGACGAAACGAACCAAAACAGCCGAAATCTCGGACAGAGTTGCTGTCCGGCGAGGCTTCACAACTTGCGATCTAATTAATTTTTTCACAAAATACTCCTGAAGCTAAGACCTTGTGTGACTATTGTTGACAAGTCTGACGATGATCTAACTGAGATCGCGGTTTTTTTTATCAATTCCAAGATAATCGTCAGCAAAACATACCGGAAATTATCTAAGACTGACTGGTACGATGAAATCACTAATGGGGTTGTTCCAAAATGGTCGAGCCATATAGGCGCACAGAGCAGGTACAGCAAGTTATTTATAGGATTTTGGACGCAAATTTAGACCGCGCTCGTGAAGGTTTGCGAATTATTGAGGAATGGTGCCGTTTTGGCTTGAATAACGCTCATTTGACTGGAGAATGCAAGCAGCTGCGCCAAGAATTAGCTAGCTGGCATACAGACGAATTGCGTTCAGCACGGGATACCCCTGGCGATCCTGGTACTGAGTTAACCCATTCCCAGGAAGAACATCGTTCTAGCCTCAAATCGCTCTTACAAGCTAATTTTTGCCGCGTTCAAGAAGCACTGAGAACCCTGGAAGAATACGGTAAACTTTATCACCCGGATATGGGAGCGGCACATAAGCAAATGCGTTATCGGGTTTATACCCTTGAAAGTACTTTACTCGGTTATCAGCGACATCAACTGCTATGGCGATCGCATTTGTATCTAGTTACATCTCCTTCGGAACAATTATTTACAACAGTCGAAGCTGCCCTGAAAGGCGGAATCACATTAGTCCAGTATCGCGACAAAACCGCTGATGATACTGTACGTCTGCCCATAGCCCAGAAACTGTGTCAATTGTGCCACCAATATGGTGCTTTATTTATCCTCAATGACAGAATTGATCTAGCTTTAGCAGTAGACGCTGATGGCGTGCATCTCGGACAACAAGACATGCCTCTAGCTATAGCTCGCCAATTACTCGGTCCGCAGCGCTTGATAGGTCGTTCTACCACAAATGCGGAAGAAATGCAACGCGCAGTTACCGAGGGTGCTGATTATATCGGTGTTGGTCCAGTATATGAAACCCCCACCAAAGAAGGTAAACCAGCCGCCGGTCTAGAATATGTCCGTTACGCCGCCAAAAACTGCTCGCTGCCGTGGTTTGCCATTGGCGGCATCGATCCCGCTAATATTAAAGATGTGATCGACGCTGGTGCAGCGCGTGTAGCCGTCGTGCGATCGCTGATGCAAGCAGACCAACCCACCCTAATGACACAATATTTCCTTTCACAGTTACGTCACTTTTAGTCCTATGTCTGAGCAAATTACCATTACCTTAAACGGCGAAACTCGCACTTGTTCCCAAACACTCTTACCTGAACTACTGCAACAAATGGGTTTTAATCCTCGCTTACTAGCAGTAGAATACAACGGTGAAATCTTACACCGTCAGTTTTGGGAACAAACCAAAATTCACAGCGGCGATCGCTTAGAAATCGTCACAATCGTTGGTGGAGGATAATCAGGTACGGATTTCATCCCCAGCAATCCACCCTAAGCCCAATGCGGCTTTCCTTTCAAAAGCGATAAATTAAGAAGGTAACTAGACACCCAATAAAAATATAAAGTTTACGGTGCGCTCCCGCTAGTGACGTACCCACAAAAAAATGTTTCTCCCAGGACTGTATTATGCGTAAAAGATTCACTTCAGCTATCAAACCGCTGTTAAACACACTCTTTGTTCTTTGTCTCGCCTTCGGTATCGCCGCAGGTAACGCAGATGGAGCCTTAGCCGCCAGAAGTGGTGGTCGGATTGGTGGCGGTTCCTTTAGAATGCCTACTACTAGCCGTCCCTACTCAGCACCTCGGACTTACGCACCAGGTGGCGGATATTACGCACCTGCACCGTATTATCCCGGTGGTGGATTTGGATTTCCCTTCTTGCTTCCCTTTTGGGGAATTGGCGGTGGAGTCAGTGGCTTGTTTGGAGTTTTGATATTCTTAGCGATCGCTAACTTTCTCGTCCAAACATTCCGTCGCGTCAGAAACGGCGAGGATCAAGAAGACTATACCAGCAATTCCCAAGTTTCAATTACCCGTTTGCAAGTAGGTCTTTTAGCCAACGCCCGCAACCTGCAAAGCGAACTCAACCAAATTGCCGAAACAGCCGACACCAACTCAGCCGCCGGTCGCGCCGAAGTTTTACAAGAAACCTCCCTCGCCCTACTCCGCCATCCAGAATACTGGGTGTACGCTGGAGGTGGCACAACAGTTGCTCGCTTAAACTCCGCTGAATCCCAATTTAATACTCTAGCCTTAGCTGAACGGAGTAAATTCAGCGCCGAAACCCTCTCCAACGTCAACAACCAACTCAAAGCCGCCACACCTCAAGGCACTTTACCCGGAGACAACCCCACCCAGCTACTCACAGAAGGACCAGGACAATATATTGTCGTCACCCTTCTCGCAGCTACCCTCGGAACTCTCCCCATTGCCGCCATCAACAACGCTGACAACCTGCGTCAAGCTCTCAGTCAAATCGGTAGTCTTCCCCAAGAAAAACTACTAGCAATTGAAGTCCTCTGGACACCACAAGCTGAAGGCGATACCCTAACTGCAGATGATATGTTGGCTTATGCTGATTTGAAGTTGGTTTAACCTGACTCAGAATAATAATCCAAAGCCCGCCTGCGTAGACTAAGAACCTGTTAATTTTTCTTAGCCCACGCAGGTGGGCTTTGTACGTGTAGCGACACCCTTCTAGGGTGGTGCGGCTTATGTGGGACGAGTAACCAACACCCGCGTATAGTGTGGCTATACGAACAAAGCCCACCTGCGTGGGCTAACTTATGCGTGTAGCCGATTATATATATAACTAATTCAGGCAAAATGGCATGACTTATCTGTAAGTTCCGATTAATGTGTATGCGTTACCGTTAATAACTTTGTTAGGTGTACTTATGAGTCATCCATTTGAGTTAAAGTTGGAAGATTTGCAAGAACTTGAGACTGGCGACACAGAAGAACTAACTAAAGAAGAAGCGCAAACTGTGGGTGGTGGTTCAAAATTTACGACTCTCATGGCTACCACAGCGGATTATGGAGAAGTTGGTGAAGAAGGCGGTGGTGGAATTATCAAGCCTCCAATCGTAACCACTGATTACTATGGTGAAGAAGGTGGCGGTGGCAAACCACCTGTGGTGACTCAGCGCTGCGTGACATTTGGACATGGTGAGAGTGGTGAAGGTGGTGGCGGACCATTACCTTGGTATTAAACCGCGATCGCTCTTTGAAGCTGGGGATTATTTATTTAGTCCCCATTTTCGTGTCCATACTCAGTATAAGTTTATGCATATTTTAGTTTTAAGCAACGTGGAAGATCCTCATGCTCAGCATGTGGTAGATGCTCTTTCGATGTCTGGTGTCATCGTCAATTATTTATTTACTCGTTTATTTCCCACAGAAATCCAAATATCTTGGCAGCCGGATGAGCAAGTAGGGTTTTTAACTTTACCAGATAGACAAAGATTAAATTTACAAGATATTCATAAAGTCTTTTGGCGTAATTTCTGCGTTCCTCATATTCCTGACTTAAAGGACGACAATCTGCAAGCAATTGCTTATAGTGATACGATGAGTGTGTTGCGATCGCTAGTCCAAGCTGACCCAGATAAATGGGTAAATTCTTGGCTTGCCTATCAATTTCACAAAGAAAAGCCTCTACAACTAAGTAAAGTTAAGCAACTTGGTGTGTCTATCCCGGCGACTCTCATTAGTAACGACCCGGAAAAAATTACTGAATTTAGCCGTTTGCAGGATAAAGCGATTTTTAAGCCTGTCTACGGCGGTACTCATACTCAATTAGTCACAGAATCCCATTTGGAACCAGAAAGGCTGAACTCAGTATTAAAATTATCTCCAGTCACAATTCAAGCATATATTCCGGGTACAAATATTCGGAGTTACGTGATTGGTGATGATGTATACTCTGCCGAAATTAGAAGTCATGCTGTAGATTTTCGTGAAGATGAAAAATCTCAGTTAATTCCTGTAGAAATTCCCGAGTACGTCCATCAACAATGTCTGGCAATTACGCAAGCATTGATGTTAAAGTGGACAGCGATCGATTGGCGTTTACAATCGACAGGAGAATACATATTTTTAGAAGCAAATCCCAGTCCGATGTTTATCTACTTTGAAAATCAGACTGGTTTTCCTATTACACAAAAATTAGTTCAGTTGTTAATGAGTTAATAATTTTGCCTCGGAGTAAGTATTAGTAATCGCCTCTGCAGTTAGCTTTCCAGAAAGTACTGCACCTTCCATACTCCCTAAATAGCGTTGCATAGTGTAGCTACCGGAAAGGTAGAAGTTGGCAATTGGGCTAACTTGGGATGGGCGGTAGGCTTGACGACCTGGTGTTGCTTTGTAAACAGACCTGGGTGTTTTCACAACATGATATTTTAGTAATGTTGCCGGATGATTGCCGCCGATGCTATCAGGGAAGAGCTTTTTCAATTCAGCCATTGTGGCGGTAATAATTTCTTCATCTGATTTATCCATCCAATCTTTGGCTGGGGCTAAGACTAATTCCAGCATTGAGCGATCGGGATTGGCATATTCGCGACAGGTATTACTCATATCAGCGTAAACGCTTAATAGAGGCGATCGCGAAAATAATAATTGGTCAATATCTGTAAGTTTCTGGTCAAACCACAGATGCAAATTAATTACAGGAACCCCTTCCAAACCGTCCAACTTTTGGAAATAGTCTATTTCTTTCCAAGGAGTAGGTAAAAGCGCTTTCAGGACATCAACCGACATCGCCGAAACGAATAAATCAGCATTTTCAATATAATCTGGTGCGCCATTCAAACCCCGCATCAGAAAATGCTTGACTGAACCATCCTCATTTAAGACAATTTCTTTTAGAGGTGCATTCAAACGAACCTCACCACTACGCTCTGTAACGTAATCGACAATCGGTTGACATAACCTTTCTGTCGGAGAACCGTCTAAAAAGGCAATTTTGGAGCCGTATCTTTCTTGCAAAAAACGATTCAGTGCAGTCAGCATAATCGTTGAAGAAACTTCTTCGGGATTGATAAAAGTTAATTCTTTGCAAGCAGCGATAAAAACATCACTAGTTACCCGTTTTCCCACACCCTGTCTTTCCAGCCACTCTAAGAAGCTGTACTTGTCCATTTCCTCAACATATTTCTGACCTCTAACCACTGCTGGGAGTAACCCAATAGCAAAGCGAATTTTCTGCTCCCAACTCAGCATGTCATTATTGGTAATAATCGACGCGATGACGTTGAAAGGGGCGGGGATATTGGGAACATCAAAACGCGACAACGTTCCTGGCTTCTCCGGTTGATTAAAAATCAGCGTATGCTCTTTCCACTGTAGCCGGTCGGAAATACCTAATTCTCCCAGTAACTGTAGCATATTGGGATAGGCTCCAAAGAAGGCATGTAAACCAGTTTCATACCAGTCCCCGTCTTTGTCTTTCCACGCCGCAACTAAACCGCCTAGCACGTCCCGACTTTCGAGGACAATGGGTGTATGACCTGCGTCTGTAAGATATTTGGCACAAGCCAGTCCTGCTAAACCCGCACCTGCAATGGCTACTCGCATTTTATCTTAGTGTTCTTCAACATTCTTAACATTTACTTCATTATACGTTGTCTCAGAGTGTTAGCCAAGTTACATATATCTCAAATTGTGGCAGCGCAATTTTTAAATTTACACTTACTCTTGAAGTGAATCAAACATAACCTATCCGGATTACTTCATCCCCTTAAATTATTTTAAGTATAAAAAAGTACTTTTTATCACTCGGAAGGAATCTTTGCCAGCATGACTCAAGCTACTTTAATTCAAGTAGAGCTAGAATAAAATTAGTAGCATTAAAAAAAGTTATTCAGTATTAATACGTAAGCAATTATTCTATTGTCCGTGCGTCATCTTAGTTAATAAAAAAGATGCACATTACCCCAGAACAACAAGCATCAGACGAAAACACACCATGCGATCGCCTGTGGGTTCTTGCTAAACAAAGTATAGAGCTAGGGAGATTGGTGGCGAAAAATCCGAGTGCTGATCCCGAACTATTGCGCGAGTTGACCGTTAGTAACGACAAAGTCATTTGTGAAGGGGTTGCTGGTAATCCCAATACACCGACTGATGTGTTGCTCAACTTGGCGGAATTGTTTCCGCAGCAACTTTTGTTGAATCCTGTATTTTTATTACTATTACTAGAAAATCCCAATCTACCCGTAGAGATATCATATTGGACATTGCTGAAGCTGCTGGATCAGCTAGAGATTCCCGAGTTATTTTTGGCGAATGCGGCAAATCATCGAAACTCGGAAATATTGTACGCGATCGCGCGACATCCCAAAACCCCAATCACAATTTTAGAGCAGATAGCAACCAGGAGTAAACAGGATTCCAGACTAGGTATATGTATTGCTAAACGTCGAGATGTGACAGAAAATATTTTGCTCAAGCTGACTGAACATAAATCTGTAACAGTTCGCTTGTATCTTGCCAAACATCCAAAAACTCCTAGCAGCGTCTTGTCCAAGTTGGCAGAGAGTCAAGAATCAGATTGGACTTTGAGAGTAAAAATTCAAAAAGCCATAGCTCAAAATTCTCGAACACCTTTAAGTGTGCTCGAAAAGCTAGCAGGAGAACACATAAAAGTTAAACGAGTTGTAGCGAGGCGTCGCCATCTACCCGTAGATCTTATAGTCCAGCTAGCAATGGATTACCAAATACATACAATGAGGATTCTGCCGGAAAATCTGAGCATTCCGGGAAGCTTGTTAGCACAATTAATCGAGCATCCCCAACTGAGGGTGCGTCAGATGGTAGCGTGGCATCCGAACACTCCAACAGAAGTACTAGAAAAATGGGCAGATAGCGAACTTCGTGAGTTTATTGCTCAAAACCCTAGTACGCCAGCGGAGATTTTAGAGCAAATAGCGGCAGATAGCGATCAGCAGTTACAAGCAGCAGTAGCTGGAAATCCCAGTACACCAGCAACTGTCTTAGAGCAACTAGCCAATAATCCTACACATGACCTAATAATAGCAAGGCATCCAAATACTTCGGAAGCCGTCTTAGAAGTTGTTCTCAAACGACTGGCAATGGATGGACGTTTATCAGTGCGTAAATATGTTGCCAAACATCCTCATACGCCAGTGAGCATTTTAACGCAATGGGCAAAAAAATCTC
This sequence comes from Cyanophyceae cyanobacterium, assembly GCA_038214545.1. Taxonomy (GTDB): domain Bacteria; phylum Cyanobacteriota; class Cyanobacteriia; order Cyanobacteriales; family Nostocaceae; genus JBBQRU01. Next base: position 20,560 of record JBBQRU010000060.1, read on the forward strand.
ATGAGTTGCATCCGTGGATTGCCCAAAATCCCAGCACTCCCACGGAAATATTGGCACAGTTGCTCAAGAATTCTTTAAAAGAGGTGCGTCAAGCTATAGCGGAGAATCCTAATGCCGGAATCCCCGTACTTTTAAAGCTATCAAAAGATTTAGCTCCTCGGGTGCGTCAATCTGTTGCCAAGAATACCCAGACACCGGGAAATATTTTAGAAAGCCTTGCTGGTGATTGGAGTTGTAATTCACTACTTGCTCAAAATCCCAACACACCGGCAACTGCTTTAGAAAAATTGGCAACGCAGAGCGGAATTTACGATCTATTTTTAGTTAAACATCCCAATCTTTTACCAATAACACTTTTAAAAGTGTTGGTGAGACTTGCTAAAAATTCCAATTACTCGATTCGCATCTATGTTGCCAGACATCCTTGTACTCCCCAAGATATTTTGGAACAGTTGAGTCAAGACAAGGAAATGGCAGTTCGTCAGGTGGCATTGCGGAAACTAAACAAATAACTATCCTCTACTCATAAATCTCAAATCTTATGACACCTAACAACCTCAAAGCTTACTTAAATAACTTGCTCGTGAAGAATTTGAAAATCAGTACGATGATTTGGGGAGCACCTGGTATTGGTAAATCCAGTATTGTTGCCCAGCTAACGAGAGAACATAACATTGACTTTGTGGATTTGCGCCTCAGTCAACTTGCGCCTACTGACTTACGCGGTTTACCTGTGGCGGAAAATAATATTTCTAAATGGTATCCACCAGAATTTTTACCGCGCGATGGTCAAGGTATCTTGTTTCTTGACGAACTGAATATGGCACCTCCAGCCATGCAAGGAGTCGCCCAGCAATTGATTTTAGATCGTCGTGTCGGCTCCTATACAGTTCCCGAAGGTTGGTTTGTATGGGCTGCAGGCAACCGTAAAGAAGACCGCGCTGCTGTGTTTGATATGCCTTCTCCCCTGGCAAATCGATTTTTGCATCTCCAGGTAGAAGCTGATTTTGACAGCTTTAAAGCTTACGCTTTAGAAACAGGGGTACACGAGCAGATTATTGCTTTTCTCTCTTTTCGCTCGACACTGTTGCATAAAGTTGACCCACAACAACCGGCTTGGCCCTCGCCTCGGTCTTGGGTAATGGCCAGTGCGTTGCATGAGGTTGGATTAGATCTTGCGCCAGCGATTGGAGTTGCTACGGCGGCTGAGTTTGATGCCTTTGTTTCCCTGTATCAGATACTACCTAGCCTGACGCCAATTTTGGATGGCATGGGTGAGAATATTCCTTTTCCGACGGAACCTTCCGCACAATATGCAACGGCGATTGGGTTGACGGTGCGATCGCTCGATGCTAACCAAGCATACAACGCCTTTACTTGGTTGAGTCGAGTCGCTTCAGCCGAATGGGTGCAGCTTTTTAGCGTCGATTTATTTCGTGTGATGCGGAGTAAAGGACAGATGGGTGTATTGGCGAAGTTAGTGCAGAAAGACCCTAACTTACAGAAGTTCATGAAAGATTTTCAGCAATTGCTTGGACTTTAAATATTTTTAACCCCTAATTCCTATGGATGATACTTCTCGGATTATTAGCGCTTCTTTATTACGAATGCGGATGAAGTCGCCCTTTTTTGCGGCGTTGGCTTTGTTTGCGCGATTTATCCCGACGCAACAATTACCAACAGCGGCGACTGATGGTAAAGATATATTTTTCAATCCTGAGTATATGCGATCGCTAACTCCAGATCAGCAAGATGGCTTGTTGCTACATGAAGTTTTGCACGCAGCGCTGTTACATGTATCGCGACGGGGTACGCGAGATGCAAAATTGTGGAATATTGCGGCGGATATTTTTATCAATGGCGCGATCGCTAAACAAGGTGGATATCAACTACCAGAAGGTGGATTACGCGACCCAAAATTAGAGCATCTTAGTGTGGAAGAGATTTATGAGTTGCTGATGAAAGAGGATAGCGATAATTTGAGCCTGACTAATGCTGATTTGCTGAGTCAAGCACCAGAGGACGCACAAACAGACTCCTCTCAACCTGATAGTGACGGTCAAGGTAATCAGGGTGGAGATAGTTTATCTCAATCCAAAAAAGCAGCGTTGGAAGCACATTGGAAAAATGCCATGCAGCAAGCAGGTGCGATCGCTCGCTCTGTTGAGCAAGGTAAACTACCTGCAGGAATGGAGCGAGAACTCAGCGCCATCACAGCTGCTCAACTTGATTGGCGTGCTTACTTATGGCGCTATTTGGTACAAACACCTACTGATTTTACAGGTTTTGACCGTCGCTTTATTGGACGCGGGCTGTATTTAGAAACGCTGGAAGGTGAAACAGTACAGGTACATTTAGCAATAGATACCAGTGGCTCAATTGACCAAAGCGGCATACAGTTATTTTTGACTGAAGTGCAGGGGATTTTAAGTTCTTACCCCCATTTGCGGTGTGACCTATACTATGTTGATGCTGAGGCTTACGGTCCTTATCCACTCGATCCTCACAGTACCTTACCAAAGCCAAAGGGTGGTGGTGGAACTTCCTTTGTGCCTTTTTTCGACAAAGTACATGCCAATTGGGATGGTTACAGTCAGGGAGTTTGTGTTTATTTAACTGATGGTTACGGTACTTTCCCTGAGAAGCCTCCAGAATTACCTGTGCTTTGGGTAGTGACTCCAGGCGGCTTGGATTTGCAGAAGTTCCCGTTTGGGGAGGCGGTGAGACTATTATCTGTGTGACAATAACCGCAAAATAATGTCAATGTGCATCTATTTACCAAGTCACCGTGATATCCAACGAGAGTGCGAGAAGATTCTGGTTGGAAAAACTGAAGCAACAAGATAAGGTATTAGGTGCAGCGTCTAAGGGCTAATGGCAAACGTTCGACTGGAAAGCATTAATCGCCGATTTAACAACGTGACCGCGATTGAGGACATTACCTTTGAAGTCCCCGATGGTGAGTTTTGGGTTTTAGTTGGCCCATCAGGTTGTGGTAAATCGACCATTCTCCGGACTATTGCTGGTCTTGAATCCGCAACTAGTGGCAAACTATACATTGGGGATTATCTGGTAAACAACGTCCCCGCCCGTCAGCGAGATGTGGCGATGGTGTTTCAGAATTATGCTTTGTACCCACACATGACAGTCGCGGAAAATATCGCCTTTGGGTTGCAAATGCGAAAAGTTGATCCTCAGACGATTCGCCAAAGAGTCGAGACAGTCGCCCAATCCCTATCTTTAGATAGATTACTTGATCGCAAGCCGAAACAGTTGTCTGGTGGACAACAACAACGCGTAGCCTTAGGAAGAGCGATCGCGCGTCAACCGCAAGTGTTCCTCCTTGACGAACCTTTATCTAATTTAGATGCTCAATTACGCGACGATACCCGCGCCGAGTTAAAGCAATTGCATTCTAAATGGGGAATCACCACTGTTTACGTCACTCACGACCAAGTAGAGGCAATGACCCTAGCCGATCGCATCGTGGTCCTAAATCGCGGTAAAATCCAACAAATTGGTGAACCGCAGCAGATTTACGCCCAGCCTGCAAACCGGATGGTAGCAACTTTCCTCGGAAATCCGCCCATGAACATTTTACCAGCAATTTATACAGGTAAAGGTTTTGAGGTCAGCGGACAAATATTAGATTGTCCGATAGAATTACACTTGAGTGAAGGACAGAGTGTTGATTTAGGGATACGTCCAGAGCATATTTCTCTTGGCGAAGCCTTAAAAGTTGATGTCAAAGTCACAGAACCACTAGGAAGAGAAACTTTGGTTCGAGTCGCTTTAGCTGATTCTGAAGTAATGATTAATCTCATATCAGGTGCAGATGCACGCTATCGTCCAGGCGATCGCTTGTCAATCCAACTAGATCTAAATCGCCTATTTATTTTTGATTCTACCACTGGCGATGCCGTATATCACGTATAGATGGCTCGTAGTTGCGATGATCGCGCACTCAACACAACTACAAACCAACCTACCTAAGCCTTTTTAGCCGCAGCTTTCGTCGCTTTATAATGCTTAACCAATTCATCAATGTAAGCACTATACTTGTCTGCTAAGTCGCGATCGTGGATTGTGATCACATTTTCAGCATTTTGGGTAGCACTGCGTGAAAAATTGTAACTTCCCGTAACAACGACGTTATCGCACACCACGATTTTATTGTGCATAAAATCATGCTTACTTGTGGGTGAATAAGGAGTAGAATGCTTACTAGATAAATGCGTAGCAACTTCTTTAAAAGTCGCAGCTACACCATCACTCTTAGTAGATTTCTGCCAGAGTCGCAGCACATTTGCCATTTGCGTACCATCATAAATCCCGCCAAAATCAGCAACTTGATTATTTTGGATTGCATCATCCAACGCCCCCAAAATTCCGTGGGAGGTAATTACCATCGAAGCGATTTTAATGCGTTTTTTTGCAGTACTAATGACGCTGGAAATCATCTGGTCAATGGTTTGACCTTCTCCGGGTGCAAAGGCTACATCTATACTAATTTTTCCCACCTTTACCGTCCCAGTGTCATTCACTCCTGTGGAACGGATATCACCACTTTGCCACAATTCTTGGAAATCTGTTTCGTAGTATGTACAAAGTTCTGGGGATGTAATCTGGAGAATATTATTTTCTTGGTAAGTCCAAGCATCATCGGTGAAATTAGCTGAACCCGTCCAAAGTGCAGCGTTAGGCGTATTTACATCCCGCACAATAAATTTATTATGCATCAACTTTGAGCCGGTAATGCCTTTCATCTCTACTTTGCTGTCTTTTGGCATATTTTCCAGAAATGTATCTGTACCGATAGGCGCTGGGTCACCACCGAGTTCAATAAACTGGTTGATATCCATGTCTACTAAAGCATTATCACCGCTACCTGTGCTAGCTGGTCTACCTGCATAGTAAGCAATTTTGACCTCGACTCCAGACGCAGCTTTGTCGTTGAGTGCTGTGAGTACTAAATCGGAGAGTTTGGGATCTTTGAGACGGAAATCGTAAATCGCAATATGTAAGCTGGATTTAGCAGCTTTGATGAATTCGGCTAAATGTGTTGCGGTTTGTAACGCTTGTCCTTTTTGTCCTTCTTTGAGAAAAGTTACATCAATTGCCATGTTTCCCCCTACTAATTAAAGTAAAAAAGCTTGCTTTACCTAAGTGGTTATAACTGCTATTAATCATTTTGTCATTACTGAGTAATTAAAAGCTGATTTGCGAGTGTTTAAGTATGATTTTATACGGTACAATTGAATTCTTGATGGGTGATTGAGCAATTATTAAGTAGATTGTTAGGAAGAAATAAAGGCTTTTGATTGCGCTAAAGCGCAACTACGAACCTTTATTAAGCTTGATAGTGATGCTTTATTATCAAAAAAAAATATGTGTAACTATCTAAAGGTAGATGCTTTTACTTGCTACAAATACCATAAGAGCTTGTACTTTTGTAACGGTTAATTTTTATACTATTTATCCTTTTCTTAACCATTTGTTAGTCAATTCATTAACTCAAACGATTGCTGAAGAGTCTAATATTTAAAGAGTTTGGGTTACTTGTGAAGATATTCTTCATTTTTGTAATCTGGGAAAAATCTATCTACCATTACTTACCCTAGGAATTTTCTTAGCTTAAATAACCAAATTTCTCGCGTCAATATTATTTGATTCGCGGAGATTTTTCTGGCTATGGAGTCAGAAATTGGGATGTTTAAGCAATTGGCATCTAACGTTTTTATTTTGAGGGATCAAAAATGGCAACTGATCTGAATCAGGGAATTTTAAGTACAGACTTACATGGAAGTAGTCTGACTACACAGTCAAATAGCGGTTTGCACGGCGTTGACCAACAAATGTTAATGGGACGAAGCAGCGGACAAGGTCGGAATGTGTTGATTTTTGTCGCTGATGGTCTGCGTCCGAGTTCGGTTAATTCTACCGATGCGCCGACACTTTCTAGTTTGCGTGAGAGTGGAGTTAACTTTACAAACAGCCACTCTTTATTTCCTACTTTTACCACGCCGAATGCATCCGCGATCGCTACCGGACACTATTTGGGTGACACAGGCGATTTTAGCAATACTATCTACACCGGATATCCAGTTTTCAATGGGACAAACACGCCATTCATTGAAAATGACCCCATTCTAGGTGATATTGATAACCATTTCGGTGGCAATTACTTAAGCGAAGAAACCCTGCTAGCGTATGCGCGACAGAATGGTTACGACACTGCAGCGGTAGGGAAACTGGGACCAACACTGATTCAGGACGTAACTCAAGGTAATCCGGGTGCAGATGGGAAAGTTATGGTACCAACGACCACTATCATCGACGACTCCACAGGTAGAAATGGGGGAATTCCCCTTGCAGATGATATTAGCACTCGGTTAACTGCGGCGGGATTACCGACAGTCGCCCCGACACGCGGTGCAAATGGTGTTTCGGGTAATAACACTACCCCTGGAACCTTAGTTGCGAATATTGACCAGCAAAAGTATTTTACCGATGCTGTGACTGGAGCCTTGCTACCTAAATTTAAAGCAGATAGCAAACCTTTCGCAATGGTGTACTGGTCGCGCGACCCAGATGGTACGCAACATAATCAGGGTGATAGTCTCAATAGTCTTACACCAGGGATTAATGGACCAACTTCCAAAGCAGCGGTGAAAAATGCTGACAGCAATCTCAGCCAAATTATTCAAGGTTTGAAAGATCAGGGTTTGTACGATAACACTGATATTTTCATCACTTCTGACCACGGCTTCGCGACGATTAGCAAGCGAGTTGTCGATAACCAAGGGACAACTGTTAATGACTACGCTAGTTCCCTGGCTTTTGCTGGGGTAAATCCAGGCTATTTACCGGCTGGGTTTGTCGCTATTGACATTGCCCACGATTTGAATCAACCTTTATATGACCCAGATACCCAAATCAAAGATAGCAGCGGTAAAAATGTTGCTTATACTTTGGTAAATCCTCAAGCTGGGGAACGTCCGGTTTTTGGTGATGGTTTGATTGGTGGTAGCGGTCAAATTAAAGACCAAACAGATGCGAAAGTCGTTGTGGCTGCTAATGGCGGTTCTGACCTGATTTATATTCCTGATGGCAATGCGGAAACTTTCCACAAAGTTGTCGATTACTTATCCAAGCAAAACTATACCAGTGGTTTGTTCGTCGATACCAAGACCTTTGGTGATACTCCCGGTACACTGTCTCTCGATTCGATTAATCTCCAAGGTTCTACTTCCTTACCTCGACCGGCGATTGTTTTAAACTTCAAGACTTTCTCCACCGACCCAAGTAATCCCACAGGTTCTCAAGTCGAGATTGCTGACACCAATTTGCAGCAAGGACAAGGAATGCATGGCAGCTTTGGTCGCGGTGATACTTACAATAATATGATTGCCATCGGTCCTGACTTTAAACAGAGTTACACTGATTTGGCTCCTGTAAGTAATACTGATGTTGCTACTACTTTGGCAAGTGTACTGGGATTTGATATTCCGAGTAATGGCGATTTAAAGGGACGGGTTTTAAATGAAGCGATCGCCGGTAATCCAGATAATACACCCTACACAACTGGTATCCTCAAATCAGACCCAAATAGCGATGGGACTTCGACTTACTTAAACTATCAGGATGTTAACGGGACTAAATATTTTGATGCGGCAGGATATCGCGATCGCACGGTGGGTTTATCAACAAGCAAGCATGTCCTCCTCCTCTCAATTGATGGCTTGCGCCAAGCAGACTTAGCCGATCCGAAACTCCAAAGTGACATTCCCAACATTCTCAATTTAGCAAGTACAGGTGTCACCTACACTAACGCCACCACCAGCAAGCCATCCGACTCTTTCCCCGGACTTCTGTCTTATATCACTGGCGCAAGTCCCGCTACTACGGGTGTTTATTACGACAACTCCTACGATCGCTCATTGATTGCACCAGGAGGTAATGCTAATTCTCCTCAAGGAACGCAAGTTCTATTCGACGAAAGCATTGACAAAAATCCCGACTTACTCAGTGGTGGTGGCGGTTATGGCGTTAGCAGTATTGACCCGACAAAGTTACCGCTAGATAGTAATGGTAACTTGATCTATCCGCACAACTACCCGAAAGTCAACACAATTTTTGATGTTGCGAAAGCCGCTGGACTTTACACGGCTTATTCAGACAAACACCCAGCTTACGATTTGGTTAATGGTCCCAACGGTAATGCTGTCGATGACTTGTAT
>JBBQRU010000061.1:0-28610 GCA_038214545.1 Cyanophyceae cyanobacterium
TATCCACAGTGGTTTCTGGTGGCTGGCGACGGGCAAAACTCTGGGCGCGGAGGACAATCAATTGCTGATTAAAAGTCCCTGGTAAGTTAATCCGGCGCTTGGCGTACTGTTCTGTAAACGCCATATACTCTGCTAGTTCTAACTGAGTTCGCGGTGAATAATTCTCTAGTACTTCGTTTTCCCGGCGGAAAGCTTTAATCGCTTCAATATAAAAAGCTTGAAGAAAGTCTTCAATTATAGTGTAACGACCTTGAAAACCCAACTGAGTCCCAGCAGGAGCAATATGGCGATAAACCATACCGCCTAAAGTGCTGTGTAATTCCACGCGACCTTGTTTGGAACCGAGTTGGTAATAATGCAGACACTTTTGCAGCCGATGCTTGGCTAATGTTGTTTGCCAAGACTGAATTTGACCGGATGTTTGAATTCTCGAACTTTTGCGGCAAATCCGTTCTACTTCTGTGGCTATGCGCTGGGCGACTGCTTGAATATTGTTTTTGCCTGACTTGACTTGTGCTTGAATTTCCTGATGGAGGAGTTGCACGAGTGAATCAGTGTCTATAGCAACTAGTTGTGAAGTAGATTCGGTTTCTGCAGATGTAGTCGGGGCGAAGTGGGCGATGTTAAGTTTCATGACTTTAGAATGAGAGTGGTATTGCACCGTATCTGCCAAGCAGACACAGCATTTGGATTAGTCCTGGCTGTGAATCTCCGAGTCGTACTGACTCTGATGAATCGCTTCCAGCACATTGCTTACACTTATGAATGTACGCAGAATCCCTCACGAGTAGTGGTATAGATGTGTCGGTTTGTCGATACGTACTTTTATCCAGTTGGTTGGCTGGTAGCTGGGAGTTAATTTCGCCTCGATAAAAAGCAATTAAAACCCTTGCCACCGTTACATTTCCATCTATTTCAATCGTGGTTTGCGATCCGATTGCTATCCCACATTCCCACCCATCTCAGTAGGACAGTTTGAGAAGTGGAGCATTTAATCGGTCATTCGGAGAAATTTACAGGTGATCCGATGTAGTATTAGTCTTTTATACCCATGCGGCAGCCACCTCCCACCCTAGACCCTTTCGTGTGATAATTGGTTCCTCACCGGTCAAGTCTAAAATAGTTGACACTTGAGAAGTTGGTTCCTCTCCTGTATCTATTATTGCATCGACTACCTTGTCTAAGCAGTCAAACAATTCGTAGCGTGACGTGTTACCGTCTTCTACCGCCTGCATTTCCGAAGTTTCGGAAAGGGGGATGTAGGCGGATGTAGAAATAATCGGGTTTCCCAAAGCCGCTAACAACGCTAAACATACAGTATGATTGGGCACGCGAATCCCGGTAGTCTTGCGTTTGGGATTTTGTACGAGTCGTGGTACTAACTTAGTTGCAGGTAGCAAAAAAGTGTACGGACCCGGAATCAAGCGTTTGATCAGCCGATAGGCTGGATCACTCACCACGGCATAAGTGGCAACATTAGAAAGAGAAGGACATAAAAATGTCAAAGGCTTCTCGTTCGAGAGTTGCTTAATTTGCCTGACTCTTTCCACCGCTGACTTAGAATTCAAATCGCAACCTATGGCATAAACTGTATCAGTAGGGTAAAGCATGACTGCTCCATCCCTAAGCGCGTCCCTTACTTGTTCTATTCCCCGACTTTGAGGATTATCCGGATGAATTGTATAAATCTTTGCCATGACAGAATTTTAAATTGGCGATTTAAGTTACTTTGCTATCAGAGAATTTAAATTTCCGAGAAAATGTAAATTTTAAGCTAATTAATATATATTCACATTAAGTGTGATTCTGCTACACAATCCTTAAATTTATGGCTAAGCTAGGTTACTTAGAATGTCCGACGGGTATTGCTGGTGATATGTGCCTAGGAGCACTAATCGATCTCGGAGTTCCCGAATCTTATTTAACCGCCAACCTCAAAGGACTAGGACTAGATCAAGAGTACCATCTCACATCAGAACAGGTGCAGCGTAACGGACAAGTAGCGACTAAGGTTCATGTAAACTTGTCTCATTCCCACGCTTACCACGAACACAGTCACCACCACGGGCGTCACTTACCCGAAATCGAGCAATTAATTAGCGCTGCGAAAATGCCGACTCAGGCGCAAGATTGGAGTTTAGCCGTTTTCCGCCAACTCGCCATCGCCGAAGGCGCAGTACACGGTATCCCACCCGAACAAGTACACTTTCATGAAGTCGGTGCAGTCGATGCAATAGTTGATATTGTCGGCACATGTTTAGGATTAGATTGGTTAGGCATTGAGCAACTTCACTGTTCCCCATTCCCCACTGGTGGCGGTACAGTCCGCGCCGCCCACGGTCAAATGACAGTCCCAGTCCCCGCCGTCCTCAAATTGTGGGAAATGCGCGGCTGTCCAGTCTACAGCAACGGTATAGATCGTGAATTAGTTACACCCACAGGAGCTGCGATCGCTACCACCCTAGCCCAAAACTTCGGTCCACCACCAGCGATGAAAATCCAGCAAATTGGCAAAGGTGCAGGTTCAATCAATCTCACCTTACCCAATATTCTACGCCTCTGGATCGGTGAAAGTACAAATACTAGTTCCAGCGAAACAATCTCTGTCTTAGAAACCCAAATTGATGACTTAAGTCCGCAAGCTATTGGTTACGCTTTTGAAGCGTTATTCGCTGCAGGTGCAGTCGATGTATTCACGCAACCGATTGGGATGAAAAAATCGCGATCGGGAATCCTGCTCACCGTCATCTGCCATCCGGAAGATTTGTCAGCTTGTGAAAAAGTCTTATTTCGCGAAACCACAACCTTGGGAATTCGCCATTCAACTCAACAACGCACTATCTTAGACCGGGAAATTCAACAAATCCAAATTAAATACGGTTCTGTGGGGATAAAAGTTGCGCGTATGGGAAGTGCTATCGTCAATGTTCTCCCAGAGTATGAAGATTGTGCGAAGCTGGCGCGAGAACATGGAGTGGCTTGGAGAGAGATTCAGAGGTTGGCTTTGGAGAGTTGGTATATTTTTAACGCGGAGGAGCGCTGAGGTGGCGCGGAGGAACGCGGAGAAACTCTGCGACTTCCTCGGCGTTCTCTGCGTTTAATCTACCGCATCTTGAACGGCGTTACCGGCTTTGTCTATGTTCCGCTGGACGCTTCTTCCTGCTTGATTAACTTTGGTTTGCACGTAATCGCCAGCGTCGTTGATTTTGTCTTGGGCTTTTTCTGCTAGATTTTTGCCTGTATTTGTGACATTATCGGCGGTATCATTAACGCCTTGTTTCACGTTATACTTGGCGTCGTCAACTTTATCTTGAGCATTTCTGGCGGCGTCTTTTGCTGCATCTTTGGTATTATAAAAGCCTTTTTTCACGTTATATTTGGCTTCGTCCATTGTGTCTTCGGCGTTTCTGGCGGCGTCTTTGGCAGCATCTTTGGTATCATCAACGCTTTTTTTCAGGTTATATTTAGCGTCGTCTACTTTATCTTGGGCATTTCTAGCAACGCCTTTGGCAGCATCTTTGGTATTATCTTTGATGTTCTCAACGCCGCGCTGGGTTCCTTTGACTAGGTCGTCTGTTTTGTCTTGCGCTTTGTCTACTGCTTTTTCGGTGCTACGTTGCAGGTTCTTGCCAAAATCAGCGGCGTTTTCACCTTTTTTGTCCAGGATTCTCTTGGTGTTTTCACCAATGTCACTGGTTTGATCGATGACGTTACGCTCAGCATTTTCCTTCAAGGCTTCGACTTTGACTTTTTCGGAGGTTTTAGCTGCTTTACTGGTTCTAGGGTCTTGATCGCTAAATTCGTTCATTCCCCCTTCATATTTGTTTTTGATGGCGGCGTCGGGAACAAATGATCTGCCTTCTTGGCTAGTAATCTTTGCGGTGGGGTCTTTGGCTTCTGCTGGACTACAAGCTGTGTTGAGGAATAATAATACTCCGGCAAAGAAGGCTGTGAGAATTTGTCTTGTGGCGCGAGTGTTTTTTAGCCAAGAAATAATGCGATTCATACTGCGACTCCGATTTGTTGTTGACGTTGACTATGGATGAGGCTGATTACTGCAAGGCTGGGTTACTTTTCAGTTCGGGTCTTGCACCAGCTTCATCTGATTTTTCTTTCAGAAATTTTGAAGCTTCTTTAACTTCTTCTTTCACCGTCCCAATCCGGTTTCCGAGGCGCTGACCTAAGTCTCCTTGACGTTGGTTTTCTGCACCTGGTGCTGGAGTGACAAAGTCTTCTTCGGTTTTAATTGGTAGCTGTGATTCTTTAATGGCTCTACCTTGTGGTGTTTCTGCGCCGGGGTAAAGAATCTCTGATTTTCTGTTTGGCTCACTCGCCATCATCGCGTCTTTAGGGTTGGCAGCTTGGGTTGTAGCACCATTACAAGCCGTACTTACAATTAGTAATACCCCAGCTAAAAATGCTGTTAGAATTTGGCGTAATTGCCATCTTTTAAAAAAGGCTGTCAATCTATTCATATGTCCTCCTGTGTACTTCTGGCTAGCCAATTCCACTTAACAAGATCTTTGTATCATTTGTTAAGGGAATTGTGTTTGTCAATATTTGACCAACAACAGCCAATAATACGAATATTAGGTAAATAGTTGCCTCTAGCGTAGGTCACATCATTATTAACTCTTTTTAACTTGTGCTCTCTAACTCTAGAGAGATATAAGTATTTATCATTCGTGGTTTGTCAAAAATTGTCCCAAGTATGTTTATGAATAAAATTTGGTCGCGTTTGAAGGCTTCTGCACGTTGGCTTGTTTTGGGGGGGACGCTGCTTTTTTTGGCAAAAGCGTTGGCGGATCACTTTTGGGAAGTCGCGGCGATTCGGATTAATCCGGCTGGGTGGGCACTTTTAATGATCGCCTTGGGTATAACTTTGTTGGCACATACTTGGGCTGGTTGGGTCTGGACTTGGATTTTGCGAGAATTAAATCAGCCGGTGCAGAGTGCGGCGTTGATTCAAATATATTTAAAAACAAATATTGGTAAATATTTACCGGGGAATATCTGGCATTATTACGGTCGGTCGATGGCAGCTAAAGCTGCGGGAATTTCTGCAAGTACCGCTACTCTCAGTGTCTTGCTGGAACCTTTATTGATGGCGGCGGCGGCTTTAATAATTATTTTGGCTACCACTCTGTGGGGATCTGGTCAGCCAATTTTAAAATTATTGCAATTCCTGAGTTTGGCGGTGGTACTGGTGGTGGTGCATCCTCGCTTTTTGAATCCTGTGATTCGTTTCGCTAGTCGGGTCAAGGCAAAAAAATCCACCGCAATTGATGTACCTTTAAGATTGTCTCGCTATCCTTTTACACCTTTGTTGGGTGAATTTGGATTTATCGGACTGAGAGGGGCAGGGTTTATGTTAACTTTACTGGCGTTTCAACCTTTTGATAGCAGTCAATTTCCTTTAATATTGGGTGCTTTTAGTTTTGCTTGGTTACTCGGCTTAGTGGTTCCTGGTGCGCCCGGTGGCTTGGGTGTCTTTGAAGCGACGGCGATTGGGGTTTTACAACAAAGTTTTTCTTCTGGAGCTTTGATTAGTGCGATCGCTGTTTTTCGTCTTGTGAGTATCATAGCCGAAGCTGCCGCTGCCATCTTAGCTTGGCTGGACGAGCGACGCTCATAATTGGATTGCGTTGACTGTGAAAATACCCAATAAGCCTAATATTTAGGGATTTGCTTTGATTGGGAAAATATCCGATAAGCATCTAGATTAAATTGCGGATGCAGGCTGACTTCGTTGTCAGTGTCCATTTTGATTAAATTATATTCAACATTGTCAGCATAAATTGCAAATGTAATGTTAAAAATCTCCAAAAAATTAATAATCCAAGTGCATTCTGCATCTGGATACTTCTCGTAGTACTTAATCAAAGCTGCAATTCTAGATTCTAGGTGTCCACGACTGTTGCGACAGATGAGCACAATTTTCAAAAGCACAATTACTAGCACTAACGGGTTATTCTGAGAAAGCAATAAAATAAACAATGGTGAAGGCTCAGTATTTTTGTGTTCCATTGTTAAGTAGTTAATTACTTTAGTACAGGTTCTCAAAAGCAGATTTTTCTCAATATTATCTGCATCATATTGCTCGTATAAAGTTCTAAATTTTACTGCTATTTGTTCATCTAAAGCTTTTGCCAGTTCTTGATTTTGCAGAGAAAATATTAAATATTTCTTCAGGCTTTGCTTAAATTCTCGATATGATTGATTTTCAGTTTGTTTGAGAAATATGTTGGCAATATTTTCGTAGCTAAATGCGCCTTTCCTAACTATAATCCGCTTAATTAAGCGTAAAACTTGGTCGCCGAGAAGAGTTGGATTTTTTAAGCGGCTATTATTTGATCTTGATGATTGAGAACGAGCAACATACATCGCCAATTCAAATTTAAATTTTTGCTTGAGTTGTTCGGCTCGCATAATTGCGGCTTTTCTTTGTTCCATCGGGTTTTTTTCATTCGCAAATTGAGCAACTAACAAATAAGATGTATAGCGATTAACCCACTGACCTTTTGGCTGTTCTTCATGGCGAGAAAGAAATAATTTAAGTTCTTGATGGTCGTCGCTATTAATAAAATTTTGTAGCCAACTAATTAGCCTAATTTTGACTTCTGAATTTCGGCGCTCCTGATATGTAATTTTACTAAATATTTCCACTAAATCTTGAATATAGTTATATTTCCTGCTAATCTCCCAATTATTTATTAATATGTAACAACAGCGTTTCAGAGTATTGCAAAATTCTGCTTCTTCATTGTCTGCTATAAGTTTACATATCACTTGCAAGCAAGTTGGGCTATAGGAGTTGGAAAGATCGATAAACAAGCGCTTAAATTCCAACAAAACAGATTCAGGCGGCCATTCCCGGACAATCCCTACGAAAAAAATATAAATTTTCTCTTGAGCAATTTGGCTATCTAATGTTTGTTGATTTTCATAATTGATCAACGGATTTTTTTGATTATTTAAGAAACCATTATTGGTCATTACAGTTACCAGCACCCAAAAATTTATGTTAAACTGTATTTCCCGTCTCAGACAACCGTAAAATCAGCATAGTCTGTGAAAGTTAGAATTTGTTACTTTTAGTTAAATAGCAATTGTCTAGAGGATGAGAAGTAAGCGGTGATTCATAGTTGGTCGCTAAACGCAACTACAGAGAAATATCGAGATTAAGGTGATTCCATTTTCTCCAAAGCTTAAGACTCAAGGAGAATGAAACAAACCTGTATAATGATTTGTATCGGCTATGTTTTTCCTTTATCTGCTGAGATTAAAACACCACCATACTCAAATTTTTTTCAAACCGCCAGATCTATGACGCAAAGATAATCGTAGTCCTGATTACTTATTCCGTAGTTACAGTCATTTAATTATCTTATGACTGTAACCAGAATTATTAGTTAAATTAATGGGGGCGGAGGGACTTGAACCCACACGACCGTTTAAAGTCAACGGATTTTCATTCTCCCACAGCTTTCACTGTTGCCTTGGTCATCACCAGAGGCTTTGAGAATTGGACCCTCCCTTTACCCTCGACTTGACGTTAGGGTAGCTCCCGTCGGGCCTCTGCACCTTCCAAACTCAGCACACAGTACTCAGTTTGGCTTGGCTCAGGATTGCCATATCTGTTGCCAGATTTAGGTTTCCCTGAGTTTGAGAGCGGTCACTTGATAGATTTCTCAGTCAAGGCTCAGTTTCCTAAGTCCGTAGCGTCTACCATTCCGCCACGCCCCCTAAAACACGGAATTAATTGCCGGCAACAAAGTGCAGCAATTTCTCCCTTACCTATTCCACCGTGTTCTGGTAAGAATGTCAACTGTTTTACAAAAATTCGTGCAAATTTTCCTTAATTCCGCACCTCAGCCTAAGATATATAAGAGATTCATCCATCATTTTTTCTCTTTATACAAACAAATCATGGTTGTAGCAGTACTCTATTTGATCCTCGCAGGGGCTTATTTGTTGGTGATTCCAGGCGCTGTGCTGTTTTACCTCAGATGGCGCTGGTACACGGCTAGCTCTTTTGAACGTGGCTTTATGTATTTTCTCGTGTTCTTCTTCTTCCCAGGACTACTGCTGCTAAGCCCATTTGCGAATTTCCGTCCCCAACGGCGACAAATTCAATAGACACAAGGTTAAATCTCACAATGCGACGAATTGACGCTTTAGGAATTGGGATTGGTGTTTTTGCTGCTGGTGGTTTAGCTTATGTAGTCCTGCAACAAGTAGGATTAGATTATCAAACTGCTGGTGTCTGGAGCCAAGTGTTGTTAGTTGGTGGGTTGATTGGCTGGGTCGTGTCATATGTAGGACGCGCCATTGGCAATAAAATGACCTACCACCAGCAGCGTCAAGAATATGAAGAAGCTTTCTTAAAAAAGCGCCTAGAGGAACTGTCACCAGAAGAATTGGCCAAAATCCAAGCCGAAATCGAGCAAGAAAACCAATCCCAGGTTTAAAGTCATCTTCCAACAAAAAGTCTTGAGCCTAAAACCCCAAACTCAAGACCTCCCCCCTCCCCCACTCCCCCCCTCCCCGAAAGTAGCCATTACTACAGCGTAAATTACTGACATCCAATATTATGATGTACGGTTATCGATTTGTAGATTAAAATAAATGTGAATCCAAGAAAACACTGGCTTGATTGCTGGACAATTAAGCTAATGTAGTCTTGAATATAAAGGGCACATGATCGAGACGTGAATTATCGGGTCTCACAGTCCCTGATTCAACTTTTATTGTTAACGCTAACATTAGTGATTAATGTAAATCCACGAGCGATCGCGTGTTTACTGGAGATTAATTAGTGTCAGGTGTATCCATGACAAATCGTTGTAAATTAGTCGCATTCTTAAAGGCATAGGCGATGAGTGACAGTAGTATGGCATTTGTAGGGGGAGTCGCTGTAGCCGGACTTGCGGCTATTTTGCTCTTGAAGAGTCCACAAGGTTTCTCAACCGCTAGCATCCCCCTCGGTTATCAGCAACCAGTTCCCCAAACTTCCCAAGGCTACGGTGGACAAGCACAATACCCAGGACAGCCTGCGCCGACGCAGCCCTATCCTAACGGTGGACCAAATTATGACACCATCCGCCAAGATAATGAGCGCCTCAATGAGCAGGTTCGGCGGATGCAAGATGACAACGGTAAACTTCAATACCAAGTTCAGAATCTCCAGTTTGCTAACGAGTCTCTAAACGCCCAACTCAAAGCAAATAATTTACCCCCGGTTGCGACATTACAAGTTACAGCCGCAGGCGAACTCAATCGCACACCGTCAAATCCCTTAGTTTCCGGTATAGTCTGGGCAGTAGGCGGAATGGCTTTGGCGATTGGTGGTGGGGTTGTTGTGGCTGGAGTACTAGCTTTGTTTTCCCAAAAAAATAATTCTGGTGGGCGCACAGTCCAAGTAATTCACCCAATTCACCCATCTCATACTCTGTCTCCCAGTGTCCGTCGTTCCGAGGTTCTACCACCACCTCGCCGCATGGAAACCAGACAACCCGAAACTCAAGATTACGATTTGTATAGCTAGTAGTTGTGAGGGCACAATATTCTCGTGCCCAATTAAGTAGGTAGCTGTTAAAATATCTAACAGTATATTGGTTTGTAATCGCGCTAACCAACGGGCAAGCTTCGCGCTTCAGCGTATGAGACTAGAGCGCTGAAGCGCAACTACGAACCTTTATTTATTCATGCCTACCTACTTACCTTTGATTCACACTGCATTGCTAACGTGCAACACAGCCTTACCCGGATACTTCCGATCCATTAATTGCTGTGCCATATCAGCGATTTGACTCCAAGGCGCTTCTACACTAATTTGCGGTTGCAACTTTCCTGACGCCACCAAATTTGCCAAAAGTGCTAAACCTTTCTCAGCCGGTTCCTGTAACACTTCATCAAACAGGATAAAACCGTATAATGTGGCTCGACCAAGAGGATAAAAACGGGAGACATCAAACGTCACCTCACTCCCAGCAGAACTACCGAAAGTTACACACACACCATCCTTAGCCAACAAAGTCATCGCCACCGAGAGCGATCGCCCACCCAGAGAATCTAAAATTAAATGGTAGGGACCAAATTCCTTCGCCGCACTCAAGTCATCGCCAACAACAACCGAATCCGCACCCGCAGCTTTAATCGCTGCAACCTGATCATCTCGACGGACACTCGCAACAACCCGCGCCCCAGATAACCTCGCTAATTGACAAGCAAAATCGCCAACCCCACCAGTCGCCCCTGTAATTAATACCGGACGACCCAGCAATAATCCACCTTTTCTCAAAGCCAACAGCGCCGTCAATCCCGCAACAGGTAAAGTGGCGGCTTGAGCAAAAGTCACTGAATCTGGTAATTCCGCCACAGCATTAGTCGGGACACTAACTCGTTCCGCCCAAGCCCCAGATGGCAGAAAACCTACAACCCGCGCCCCAACCTTTGGTCCTGAACCATTAGCCGCCGCCTGTTCTACAATCCCCGCCAAATCCCAACCCGGTCGCCATCCCGCATCCGCATTCATACTCCGCCGCACTTCCCCACGATTAAGGGAAATCGCCGCCACCCGCACCACTGCTTCTGTTGGTAAAGGCGTTGGTGCGGCAACATCCTGAATTACTAATCGCCCTGTGATATTAGGATCTATTACTATTGCACGACTTGAATTCATGTCATCACCTAAGTTGCCATATTCTCAACGTTAGCTTAATGACGCGGGATTGCCCTAACTGCTAAAAGTTGGGGAATCAGCATTTAGTTTCTAAGTCGCTATTAATGCTCATTACCATCATAAATCCACATCGGTTCTGTTTCACCAGCCCTAACAAATCCGCACTTTTTATAGAATGAGATTGACTTGGCATCAGCAACAAGTACTTGCATATGAAAACCCTCATAGCGCTTCTTCATCATTTCAATCAACTTCTTACCTATACCTTTCCCCTGATAATCAGGGTGAACTAAAAGATGTGGATAATAAACTACTAGAAAACCGTCGGAAATAGCATTACAAATGCCAATCAATCTTTTGTCATCCCAAGCCAAAATCAGATGATGTGAGTTAAGTAATGCCTGATATAGAAGTTGTGGTTTCTGAGCAGATGACCAGCCATTAGACTGATATATCGGGATAAATTGTTCAATTTCTATATCACGAGTTTCTGAAAAAATAATCATTTGTATTACCCAATACTCAATTTTTTATAAGTTTAAACTAGCGCAGTTTAATACCTATGCAATCTGCGATCGCATGGCACATAATGTACTCTTCATGAATAACATTTACTAATACGAAATAGTGTTCCCCTAATAACTTGGAACAACTTTTTTAACCAATAATCAAAATTGTCAGTCCTACAGTGCCGAAAATTCCGATGCCACGTACCGTAAGCTCAGCGCCGCTATCACGCTCCATCTCAAATTAGCTCCGAACGAGTAAAGAAATAATAAAGCGCCGTTTTACCTTTTACTTTGACTCCAAACCGTGGCAGTCAGCACAAATCCCGCCCCAATCATACCCTGCACACCCAATTGCTCTCCCAAAAACCAAAATGAGAAAATCGATCGCTCAGTTTTGCCGCCGTTACCCAGCGATCGCCGTCAGTATTGCGGAGTACGATGATCGTCCTGACGTTGAAAACGATTTGCGAACAGGACGCACCGATATTGGTATTACCTATCTACCAACAAGCCATGAGTTTGAAACTTGGCAATTGATGCAAGACGAGTTTATCATCATGTTCCCACCTGATTTTGAACTACCAAGCAGTCAACTGACCTGGAATGTATTAACAACATACCCGTTAATCATGGCTCCCGATGGAGATGGTTGTGACGCAATGGTATATGTTCACTGTGCTAAATATGGCACCACCTTACACCCCACATATCAAGTGCGCTCAGATTCAACCATCGTGAATATGGTAGCTCAAGGTTTAGGAGCCGCTATCAGTCCTCGTCTTGCTGCCGAACCGATTCCCACAGGTGTAAAAGTTTACAGTCTACCCGTCCCCTTATTCAGAATAATTAGTGTTGCTGTTGTCAAAAATGCGTTGCTATCACCAGCAGTATTTGCCTTTTTGGATCTGCTTAAGGGTGTAAATGGGTCAATGGTCTGAAAGTATCGGTAATTTGTATATACAATGTATAAACATACTTCATCGAGTTACACATAGTAATGAAAACTCAAATTGTGACGAAGTGGGGCAATAGCTTGGGTATTCGGATTCCGATGGCAATCGCAAAACTGGTTAACTTAGAGGAAGGGACTGCCGTTACTTTCACGGTGGTTGAAGGTAGTCTAGTAATTAAGCCTTCCTCAGAGAGAGAAATATACTCTTGACAATCTGCTAGAAGGTATGAGTTCAAACAATGTACATGAAGAAGTTGATCTGGGGCAACCAGTAGGGAATGAAATCTGGTAGTCCGTCTGTTTATGTAAACGATGCGATCGCACGATAATTTGTATTAAAATATTTTTAGAGTTTTTCTAGTAGGCATTCATGGAAAGCAGAAGTATTAAAGAAGAAGCTCGGCGTTTAATTGACAATCTGCCAGAAAATTCAACGTGGGATGACTTGATCCGTGAAATTTATGTTAGGCAGACGGTTGAAGCAGGGCTTGCAGATAGCGATGCTGGCAGAATCATTTCAGTTGAGAAAGTACGCGCAAAGTTCGGATTGCCCAAATGAAAGTTTTCTGGACAGATACAGCAGTGCAAAATCTTTCAGCTATTTATACTTACATAGCTGAAAATTCTTCTCAAAATGCGGAAAAACTAGTTGATAAACTTACCAGACGTTCTGAGCAGATTGCTAATTTTCCCCTTTCAGGTCGAATTGTTCCAGAATTTGAAACTAAACAAATTCGGGAAGTAATTGAAAGTTCTTATCGCATTATTTACTACATAAAGCCAGATCAAATCGAGATTCTTGCCGTCATACACGGTTCGCAGCAAATTCAACTCCCGAAAGAACAGGAAGATTAGCGAACTGTTTAAGCCTCAATTGCTACTCTTCCTTTAGGTTGAGCAATACAGGTGAGAACGTAGCCATTGTCACATCCTGGGTCTTCATCGTAGTGAACATTTCCTTCTAATAAGGGCAGCTTACAACGCTGACAGGCTCCCATTTTACACATGTGAGGCAGTTTAATTCCTTTTTTCTCTGCAGTTTCTAAAATAGTATCGAAACTATCGTAAGTTACTTCTTTGCCAGACTTAGTAAAAACTAAGACTTCAGCCGTTGATGTGGGAGGCGTAATTGGTGGTTTAGTCGGGCTATCTGCTAATTTTTGCGGCTTTTTGGATACACCAAAGCTTTCCTCATGATAGTTTTGCATCGGGAAATTTAGTTCCTTGAGCATGGTTTGAACACCTTGCATAAAAGCCTCGGAACCACAAACATAAACACTCCGCTCAGCAAAATCTGGAGCGATCGCTAGTAACATGGACTTATTCAATCGACCGCTATTAGCAAGACGATGTTGCTTAACTTGTTGACCAGTCAGGTTCACAGCCAACTTAAAATTCGGATGTCTCGACGCCATCAACTCTAATTCTTGACGGAAAATCACATCGTTAGCAGTGCGAGCGCTATGGATAAACACCATATCACTATTAGACCCAGTATCTAACAACCAACGAGACATCGACATCATCGGTGTAATTCCACTACCAGCCGAGATAAATAAGAGTTTTGGCGGTGGACTAAAGCCACAAGTAAAATCTCCCATCGGTTCGCTGATTTTGACTTGACTACCAACTTTGATGTTCTGATGCAACCAATTAGAAACTAAACCTGGAGGAACATCAACTGCATCCTGAGGAGCCAGAACTCGTTTCACCGTAATCTCTAAACTATGAGGACGCGAAGGTGTAGAAGAAATGGAGTAAGAACGCTTAACAGGCTTACCATTAATTTCTAACTTCAGGGTGATAAATTGTCCAGGCTGGTAAGAAAACTGTAAAGATTCAGCAACAAAACGAAAAGTCTTAGCCTCGGCTGTTTCTTCAATTACTTGTACACAACGAACCATTAAATCGCCTGATTGCTGCTGAGGTGAGGTATTGACTTTCTGCAATACTTCTTCCATTTCCGAAATTACGAGCAGAAAATCACCAATGCGGATAATATCATCAGGCTGGAGGCGGTAGCAAATATTTACCTCAGCCGGTTTGTTATTAATCCGTGAACCATCACTACTAGCTAGGTCTGTAAAGTAATAATGTCCGTCATAATAAATAATTGCACCGTGGACGCGGCTAATTTCCGGAGCATTGAGAACTAAATCACAACTCGGATGTCTACCCACTAAACACTTATTGAGAACTCCCCTTTCAGGTATCAGCACCTTCTCTTGGGAAGAATTAGTCTGATAATTCAACGCTTTAATTTTCATATAACCATTCCTAAATGATTTGTGAACTTATCCATTTCTCTTCTTCTCTTTCTCTCTTCTTCTCTTTCTCTCTTTGTGTCCTAACGCCTAACGGCTAACGGAGTAGCGCCTAACGCCTAACGCCTGACGGCTAACGCCAAGGGCTTCGCTGCGCTGATGCTGCGCTACGCTGACGCTAACGTGTCCTTTGCGGTTCGTTAAAAAAATCTCATAAATCATTTAAGAATGCCATACATCCTCGCCAACTCATTTAAAGAGCGAATTTCATTTCAACTTTGTGGGTGCAGAACCAGAGGTCATCTGTGGCGAATGTGTAATTTTTGTTCTGACAAATTGTGCAGTCTGTGTGCGATTAGTTGGATAGATAAGATCTGGGCGATCGCTACTGATTAGCGATAAAATCTGATAATGTTCGTCATCGCTAATACTTAATTTCTGACGAATTGGCTTCAGGTACTCACAACTATTCTCAGAAGTTGTGATTTCCGCCAAAGCTTCTTCTAGCATTGCTTGATACACATGACGACGGTGTTGTTGCGTAAACTGAGGTAAAACCTCAGCCAAGACAAACAATTCATCTGCTTTGAGACTGTCTAGACTTCGTCCGTTGAGAAATTGCTCGATATTAATAGGTAATCTTTGGAGTTGTCTGCGGAAATTATGAGCTAAACTCTCTCTTTGGTATTGTTCAGCACTGCGTCCCCAATTTCGCACTAACCACATAGTACTAACCAAGACAATCAACCCATTGAATAACAGTTGTAGAATTAGTGGTAAACGGAGAATTTCTGGACGCCCACCGTAGACAAAAAAGCAGTTAAAAGCGATAAAAGTACAAACAGAAAACACGCGGTGCAACGCCTGGTCGGAACTAATGAGGGGATTGTGCCGTTTCAAGTAAGCGCGGTAAGCCTTTTCTAATTTCGTCAAAATTAAATAGGTTAGTACTACACCCAAACTCAACGTCAAAGGAACAGCAACAATTTTCGGAATAGCTACAGGCTGATTGAACAAGTAAAAACCAGATTGCCAAAGATGCGCTAACTGCTCTTCGTGAGTCCAGATTCCTGAAAAGTAGTAATCAAAGTTACCAGCATACAATCTGTAGTAAACAAAGTAACTAATCACTAATCCGACATAACCATACAAAGTAAACTTCCGTCCATTCTTATGTAACTCACCCCAGTAACTTCTTTCCGCATCAATATCTAAACAAGGAGATTTACAACCAACACAAGCACTGGTTTCTTTCCCAGTCGCATCAACAGTGCGGCACATAGATTGCGTGATACTTTGAGGTGGAGCCTGATGGGCATTGCTTCCCAGTAAACTGCGCGGACCAGTGAAAATAGTTTGGACAGCACCAAAAGGACAGACATAATGACACCAAGTGCGACCACCATACAGGAAAACTACTGTAATTGCGGCAACAATCGTAGACAGCAGGAATAAACCGAGAACAGATCTAGCAGAGTTAATAAATAAAATGCGGCAGTTTAAACCGATAAACAACAGAGCAAACTGTAAATAGAGATGGTTGTGAATTAACCAGGAATTATTTTCAATATTTAACCTAGGCTGCAAACCAAGAGCACGGGGAATTTGGGAAAAAAAGTAAAGTGGGCAAATGCGTCGCCAAGTCTCATGACCAAAAACTAAAACGATAAATATAGCGCTAGGGACGACCATTCCCCAAAAAATGCGCGTTCCCACAGGGTAAGGTCTTTCCGCAATACATTCTGTTTGGACGGTGATGCATTCGTGATGGTCGCGCAATGGAGACAGCAAATTGGCGGGGTCAGTCAGATTTTGGGTTATGGGGTCATAAAACAATGAAAATATTAAGACTAACCAGCCAATGGCAATTATCCAGCGGATGACGTGCATCTTCCCTTCCGATACTTTACTTAACACTTCTTTTCACCCTAGTTACTCTGCACGATCTCAATAAATATAAAAAAAATCAACTTATGCAGTGCTTCAATTTACTGCATAAGTTCCACAAGCGATATCTATCTAATCTCGAACAAAGCACGAAAGTGATTACCTCGATTTACTGCATAAGTTTTGCAAGCTATATCTATCTAATCTCGAACACAGCACGAAGGCAGTAGCCAAACCATTACCGCTTTTTAAATCCGACTTCATCAAAAAAGATTCGTGCAATCGACTTTTGTGTACAACTCAACAAATTCAAGCATAGGACTAGCGTCATGACTCAAGCTCAACAATTTACCACTCAAGTATCTGCGCCCAACTCTTTAGTAGATACAGCAACTGCTCCCCGCGCCACATCTGTAAGTGCTCCGGTAAAACCTGCTACACCGACCACCCAGGCAAATACCAGCGCCGCATCTGAGACCGAAGAAGAGCCGGTTCTCGCCATACATAACATTCAGGGTAATATTCTCGGTGGCTTTAACAAAGACAACCAAACACTGATTTTTCTAGAACTGGAGTATCCATTCGCTTTCAAAGCATGGCTAAAGACGCAGTTGCAGTTTATTTCCACAGCATCAGAAGTAATTGCCTTTAACCGTTTATTCAAGTCCATGAAAAAACGCCGTGGCTATGAAGGTACAATCAAGTCTACTTGGCTCAACGTCGCCTTTACCTTTGAGGGATTAAAGAAGCTCACAGATGTTGCCGACACCTTCACCGATAATTCATTTAAAGCTGGACTAGCAGCCCGCGCCGCCGATCTCAATGACCCAGTCGATCAAGACGGTAAACCCCTCAACTGGGTTGTTGGCGGACCCGATGACAAAATTGATGTCATGTTCATTGTTGCTAGTGATGACCGCGCAGACATGGAAGCAGAAGTCTCACGCATCTTAGGCAGCGTTCAAGGTGCTAAAGTCAAATTCATTGAAGAAGGAGTCAGTCTTTCCAACGGAAGTGAGCACTTCGGTAACAAAGACGGAGTTTCACAACCAGGTGTTCGCGGTCGGCTATCGGATGCTAAGGATGACTTCCTCACCCTCCGGCAAAATCCAGACAACCGAGGTCAAGGCAAACCAGGACAAGACGTTCTCTGGCCAGGAGAATTCGTTTTTGGCTACGAAGGTCAAAATCCAGACGCGGACGACTTAAAAAACAGTAAAGGTGAAATAGTTTCAGCCGGACCAAACTGGGCGAAAGACGGTTCTTATCTGGTTTTCCGTCGCCTGCGCCAAGATGTCCAAAAGTTCCATCAGTTTTTGAAAGATACTGCAGAACATTTAGACACCAACCCTGACAAAGTCAGCGCCAAGCTAATTGGTCGCTGGGCTAGTGGTGCTCCTACCGTCCGCGCACCTGAAGAAGATAATCCAGAAATGGGCGCTAACGATTGCGCTAACAACAATTTTGAATTCACCGAAGGTGGTCCATCATCACCGGAGACCCCTAACGCTAAAGATTGCAACGATCCATTTCCCGAAGACCAGTTCCCAAGAAATGACGCCTTCAGTCCTTCTACGGAAGCAACAGGTATCCGTTGTCCTTTTGCCGCTCATACCCGTAAAGCTTATCCTCGCAATGACAAAACACCAGGCGGTGGTGGACCTGGACCACAAGAGATCGACAAAAGCGAAGTAACTACTCAAACACACCGGATGCTACGCCGTGGCATTCCTTATGGTCCTGCATCTGCATCCACGCCAGACAACCCCCAAGCAGATGAATTTTTTATTGATCGCGGTCTGCACTTCCTCTCTTATCAAACTTCAATTGAAGACCAGTTTGAGTTTGTCACCCAAAATTGGGTTAACAATCCGAACTTCAGCAACACAGCTGCTGCTGGTCATGGATGTCCAGGTCAAGAACCCTTTGTTGGTCACGATCCGATCATTGGTCAATCAAGTGGTGCTGATGGCGATCGCACCAGGCAGTTCACGATCCGTCTCACAGATGACAAAAATCAGACTCAATGTCAGAAGTTGAATGCACCGGAAGAGTGGGTTTTCCCCACTGGTGGTGGTTACTTCTTCGCACCATCAATCAGTGCGCTGGAGGATGTATTGTTAATTGACGATTAGATTTGGGAGAGGCTCACGCAAAGTCGCACCAGCGTAGCGCTAATGCGTGAGCTTCTCTCTATGAACTAGGGTGTACCGAACATTTGGTATAATAAGATGATGTTAAATAATTTTTATTTATGGTAAAAGATGAAGCGATCGCTCAGATTGAAGCAGTGTTTCGCCAATATGGTTACGACGGAGCAACTTTAGCTCGACTTTCACAAGTTACAGGACTGGGACGTGCTAGTCTGTATCACCACTTTCCGGCGGGTAAGGAGGGAATGGCTAAAGCCGTATTAGAGCGTGTTTACGGACTCTTGCAGGAATCAATACTTGCGCCTCTAAGTGGTGATGGTTCGCCTCAGGAAAGAATTCAAGTGATGTGTGCCAGTATTATCGATTTTTATAATGGCGGCAAGAATTCTTGTTTTCTGGATGTGTTATCTGTGGGAGAAGCACAAACTCTCTTCCATGAGATGATTCAAAGTACACTTAATACTTGGTTAGATGCTCTGTCTCAAGTATTAACTGAAGCCGGATATGATGATTGTACTGCCCATCAGCGAGCCGAAGATGCTCTAATTCAAATCGAAGGAGCGTTGGTGCTTTGCCGATGTTTGGGAAATACTAACCCATTTATGCGGATAATGGAACGTTTGCCAGAACATCTCCTCAGCCATCAAAGTTGATACATAAATTATTTTGCATCTAACGTTTGCGATTGAGAATTTGTTCGGTTGTTAGCTGGACTTCAAAGCGAGATAGAATTATTGTATTTCCAAAGCTAATAGCTAGATATCCCACCAGCGATAGAGGAGAAATTTTTCAATGTCTCTCTCTAGTTTATAGTCAGTTCAAATCAGTGAAAGCTAAGCTATGAACATACACAACTAGCAGCACCAAAAAAAACCATCTAACTTTGGTGTAAAGGAAATCACAGATATGAATAACGACAATACTCTAGAAAATAAAATTAACGAGACTGCTGAAAAAGTTCAACCTGATGATTCAGCTGATGTAAGTTTAGGTGTTATTGGTGCGGAAATAGCGGGCGCAGTAGTAGGTGCTGTGGTGGGTGGTAAAGTTGGCGGTGCGGTAGGATCTATATTGGGTGCGGTAGCTGGCGCTGTAGCTGGTGGAATCGCGGCTGATCAAGTCCCTGACGATGCAGCTGATAAAATCAAAGATGCAGCATCCCATGCAGCAGACAAAGTAAAAGAAGTTGCTTCTTCTGCGGCTGACAAGGCGAGCGATGTAGCTGATACAGTCAAAAACAAGGCATCGGATGCTGCTGATAAAGTGAAAGAAGTTGCTTCTTCGACTGCTGATAAAGCCAGTGATGTAGCTGATACAGTCAAAGATAAAGCACATGATGCTGCTGATAAAGTGCAAGAAGTTGCTTCTTCGACTGCTGATAAAGCCAGTGATGTAGCTAATAAAGCACATGATGCAGTAGACAAAGTTGAAGATGCTGCAGCTAATGCGAAACCAAAATTAGACAATGCTGTAGAGAACACTAAAGATGCAGTTAACAATACTGTAGACAAAGCTAAAGATAAAGCAATAGACGCAGCCGACAAAGTTGAAGATGCTGCGGCTAGTGTCAAACCAAAGTTAGACAATGCTGCAGCTCGCACTAAAAATGCCGCAGATGACGCAGCCGATAAAATAAAAGACTCCACAAAATAAGTCAGTAACGTCTCAGCGTCGCTGTTGAATCACCCTCAGCTACCACTGGGGGTTTTTAGCTGCACGGACGCGGCGTGATCACAGGGGCAATTGAGAATTAAGGCTTCAAGACGGTATTCCCAGCAAGCTACAAAAATGCCAATATCCCACCAGCGATAGAGGAGAAGTTTTTCAATGTCTCTCTCTAGTTTGTAGTCAGTCCAAATCATTGAAAGCTAAACTGTGAACATACACATTAGCCACACCAGAGGGAATTCACTGAACTTTGGTGTTAAGGAAACTACAATTATGCAGAACGAAAATACTCAAGAAAATAAGATTAACGATAACGCTGAATTGGTACAGGCTAAAGAGTCCGCTGATGTAAGTTTAGGTGTTATTGGTGCGGAAGTAGCCGGAGCAGTAGCGGGTGCTGTAGTTGGTGCTACAGTTGGTGGTGCGGTAGGGTCTGTATTGGGTGCGGTAGCTGGCGCTGTAGCTGGTGGAATTGCAGCCGATCACGTTCCTGAAGATGCTGCTGTGAAAGTCAAAGATGCAGCATCCCATGCAGCGGACAAAGTGAAAGAAGTTGCTTCTTCTGCGGCTGACAAAGCGAGCGATGTCGCAGATCAAGTCAAAGATAAAGCTTCGGATGCTGCTGATAAAGTCAAAGAAGTTGCTTCTTCGACTGCCGATAAAGCCAGCGACGTAGCTGATAAAGTTAAAGATAAAGCACATGATGCAGTGGACAAAGTTGAAGATGCTGCAGCTAGTGCGAAACCAAAGCTAGACAATGCTGTAGAAAACACCAAAGATGCAGTTAACAATACTGTAGACAAAGCCAAAGACAAGGCAATAGACGCAGCCGACAAAGTTGAAGATGCTGCGGCTACTGTCAAACCAAAGTTAGACAATGCAGCAGCTCGCACTAAAAATGCCGCAGATGACGCAGCGGATCAAATAAAAGACTCCACAAAATAAGTCAGCAATGTCTGAGCGTCGCTGTTTAATCACCCTCAGCTACCGCTGGGGGTTTTTTGGCAATTTTGAAAGCCATATCCAGGCTGGGGTCAAACTTGCCCGACTCAAATCCATTCACCGCCTGACGACTGACTCTTAATTCTCTGGCAAGGTCAGATTGTGACAAGGAGTGCAGTTGTCGAAGTTCTTTCAGTCGGTTTTTCATGGCTTTGCCTGTTTTCTGTCAAGTACCACTTGACTTCCCCGCACAACGAAATGTCAAGTCACACTTGACAAATTATGCCAGTGTTATCGTTTGAAGCTTATCGGTTTATGTTCAGGCGTTATTTGAAGACGAGAATAAGGGTTAACACTTCGATAGAGCAGACATCCAGTATTGGGTCAATTGTTGTTCAAATCTTTGCTCCAGTTGTTGCGACTAATTGCCTTAAGCGATCATCTGCGATCGCCATCAACTCCGGGCGTTTTAGCGGCAAACAAGGTGTAAAGCAGATTCATTGGTTCAGTTGTTGCACCGAGGCAGCCAAGGATAGATATTGAATTGATCACAATTAAGGTTCGTAAGTTGCACGGAGTGTGCTGAAGCACAACTACGAACCTTGTATAGTTTAAAATGCTCAGCGTTGAACTGTACTTGCTGATTGATTAAATAACATCGATCGCGACTTCTCAATATCTAACGTTTGACCTTTAAACGCCTCTCCTTTTTCATAGGCGCGAATAGTCGCCGGACGGGCTTTGATGGCTTCAAACCAGCGCTGGAGGTGAGGAAAATCCTCTAACTTCTGATTTTGGCGTTCATAAGGAACAATCCAGGGATAAGAGGCGATATCCGCAATTGAATAGTTATGAGCCAGAAACTCGCGATCGCTTAACTGTTTATTCAACACAGCATATAAGCGACCAGTTTCATTCACATAACGATTGATGGCATAGGGAATTTTTTCCGGTGCATAGGTTCCAAAATGGTGATTTTGTCCAGCCATTGGTCCTAAACCACCCATCTGCCAAAATAACCATTGCAGAACATCCACGCGATCGCGCAGATCCTCAGAGATCAACTTACCAGTTTTTTCCGCCAAATACAGCAAGATTGCCCCAGACTCAAAAACAGAAATCGGTTCACCACCTGTAGCCGGTTCGCGATCGATGATTGCTGGCATCCTGTTATTAGGAGCAATTTTGAGAAAATCGGGATTAAACTGCTCACCAGCGCCGATATTGACAGGAACGATATTATATGGTAAGCCAACTTCCTCCAAAAACATCGTAATCTTGTGAGCGTTAGGTGTTGGCCAATAGTAAAGCTCAATCATCAGTTTCTCCTGTTTATTTAGTTTTCATCGCCCGTGCATATTGAATCGGCACAATTGACACATGGGCGAAACACCGATGCGATTACGTAATTTTACGTCTTTGATTTGATAAGAATCAAATAAGTGTGGCATAGTCTTTTAAGCTGCTTGCAATTCTTTAAGTGTGGGGTAGTCTGTGTAACCTTTTTCTGTACCACCGTAGAAAGTTGTCTGATCTGCGGGATTCAGTGGTGCATTCAACTTGAAGCGTTCTGGTAAATCGGGATTGGCGATGAATGTGGTACCAAAAGAAATTAAATCTGCTTGACCGCTTGCAATAAACTCATCAGCCTTTTGGCGATCAAATCCACCATTAGTCATGAGATTGCCGTGAAAAATTGGCCGCAATAACTTTGTTGGTACGGCAGTACCGCCATGTTTGAGGTCGGATTCAGTTGGTTCGATTAAGTGGAGATAAGCTAAACCAAAGCGGTCTAGTTGCTCAATCAAGTAGCTAAATGTTGCTTCCGGATTGGAATCGTGCATATCGTTAAAGGTACTGCTTGGCGAGAGACGGATTCCCACCTTATCGGCACCCCAAACACCAACTACAGCTTCTGTGACTTCTAAGGGTAAACGAGCACGATTCTCAATTGAACCGCCATATTCATCTGTGCGCTTGTTAGTACCATCACGGAGGAACTGGTCTAGCAAGTATCCATTTGCACCGTGAACTTCTACACCATCAAAACCAGCAGTCATTGCATTGGTTGCACCTTGGCGAAACTGTTCCACAATACCAGGAATTTCACTGGTTTCCAAAGCGCGAGGAGTGACAAATGGTTTCATCCCTTCGTAGGTCATCGCTTCACCTTTGGGTGCGATCGCACTCGGCGCTACTGGCAACTCTCCATTTGGTTGCAATGAGGGATGAGAAATCCGTCCAACGTGCCACAGTTGCAAGAAGATTTTCCCACCTTGTTGATGCACGGCATCAGTAACTAAACGCCATCCGGCAATTTGTTCTGGAGAGTGAATTCCTGGTGTGGCGGCATAACCGAGTCCTTGTGGTGAGACTTGTGTGGCTTCCGAGATAATCAGTCCGGCGGAGGCGCGTTGTTCGTAATATGTGGCATTTAATGGCCCTGGGACATTTCCGGCACCAGCACGATTGCGGGTTAAGGGTGCCATCACAATTCGGTTAGGAAGATTGTAGGCACCGAGTTTAATTGGAGTGAAAAGGTTAATTGCTGTCATTGATTCTCCTTGATTTAGTGTGGACTTAACGGTTGACACTACTCATCATTGCTTCGGGATAGCGAGTACCAGCGGCAATATTTCTTGGTGCGACTTCGTTGATGCGATGGCTATCTGCTGGAGTTAAAACAATGTCAGTTGCAGCCACATTCTCTTCTAAGTAAGTGCGGCGCTTGGTTCCGGGAATCGGAACTATATCTTCGCCTTGGGCTAGCAACCAGGCTAAGGCTAGCTGTCCTGGTGTCACACCTTTTTCAGTGGCAATTTCTTTAACTTTCTCCACCAACTCAAGATTTTTGTGAAAGTTTTCGCCTTGGAATCGCGGTGAATGTCTGCGGTAATCATCGGCGGCAAGATCGTCAGGACTTTTTAACTGTCCAGAAAGAAAGCCTCTTCCCAGCGGACTATAAGGAACAAAGCCAATCCCTAATTCCCGCACTGTTGGTAAAATTTCATCCTCCGGATCGCGACTCCACAAAGAGTATTCAGTCTGCAAAGCCGTAATTGGATGCACCTTGTGAGCACGTCTAATTGTACTCGCGCCTGCTTCCGAAAGTCCTAAATAACGAACTTTACCTTGTTTGACCAACTCTGCCATCGCTCCGACTGTTTCTTCAATCGGTACATTGGGATCGACACGATGTTGATAGTACAAGTCAATATGGTCAATTCCCAAGCGTTTTAATGAAGCATCACATGCTTGATGCACGTACTCAGGACTGCCATTCACATTTCTGGTATCGTTACCTTTGCTACGCTGAATCCCAAACTTTGTGGCTAACATCACGCGATCGCGATGACCCTGCAAGGCTTTACCAACTAATTCTTCATTGTCCCCAATCCCATACATATCCGCTGTATCGAGGAAAGTCACGCCTAATTCAAAAGCTCGGTGAAGAGTCGCAATCGACTCAGTATCATCTCGTCCGCTATAGAACTCGGACATCCCCATGCATCCTAGTCCCAATTCGGAAACAATTAGTCCTTGATTACCCAATTTTCTCTGTTTCATCTTTACATCCTCGCTTCTACGCTATTCAAATTAAGTTGCAGTACAAACTTTTTTCGATATCTGCCAAAAGAGATATCTTGACTTTTGTTACCAACCAAGTTCGCCCTGGCTTTCGCGACGGAGTGGTTCATCGATACAAATAGCCGCATGTTGCATCTCCTGCCATGATAATTAAACCTTAACGTTAACGTTAGTTTGTGGCTAAAAAATTATTACTTCTCGATTTCCTCAATACAATGCTGTATATGGGTAATGCTTACCCGTAGTTCAGAACGAAATTGGAAAAGTGCTTCAATTTTCTCGTCGGTCTCTTGGAGATGAGTTTGGAGAATTTCTAAAACTTTCTGTTTCGCTTTTAGTTCAGTTTGTTCTTCAGAGTATAAGTCAATCACGCTGGCAATCTCTTCTAGTGTCAATCCCAGGGATTTGAGGCAACTGATTTTTTGGAGTCTGACTAGCTCAGTGTCTGTATAGTAGCGAAAGCCAGATCCTTCCCGTGTACTTGGTTTGATTAACCCCAAGTTCTCGTAATAGCGAATTGTCCGAGGAGTGATACCAGCCTTTTGAGCTAGATCTCCGATTCGCATTTTTTCGGTCACTTTTTAGCCTATTAAACATTAACGTTAACGTTAACTTGATAATACAAGCTACCTGAGGAGAATGTCAAGGGTAATTGATGGGAAAAAATTTAGGTAGACACGGAGCAGATCGCAAGGTTATCCACTCCATGACTTAAATGAATTTCCGACCTGATGAGTTAGACGTGGTGTCGCTATGATTGTTTCGGTTTTCGTGAAATCAGTTCGAGCATCTTGAGACTATCGGTTTCGATTTATTACTCCCTCGATTGTGAAGTTTGTTCTGAGACGCGGCTTTGCTCTGCTTGCCTAATTTCACGCTCGAGAAAATAGTTCAATAACGTTCGCAGCAACACGATCGCACCCAAATTTAAAATATCTTGGCGAGTTGGAGCCACAGCAGTGCGAAGAATATCACTAGCAACTGTGAACTCCAATCCCAATGCCAGGGCTCGTCCCAGTTGCAACCGAATCATTTCCGTTAAATCAACATATTGCCTGCGTGAAAATATTTGCAGTACATAGTTGATGATGCCGCGAATTATGGCAGATCCAATGACAACTGCGGCGGCGATTTCTGCCCCGGCTGCTAAGTAGCCGACAATTAACTTCAGCCAAGACTCTAACGGGCTGCCTGCCCTAATTTCTGAGCTAGTCTGTCCGCCGTTGAGATTGAGCAATAGCGCTAGACCTAAAATTAGTGCTAGCGGCAAGATTAGACTGGCAAGTGATTCTCCGGGCGGCTGCGGTTTCCTTCGTTCCCAATTCATGTTTCTGCACTTTGATAAGCAATCCAGGAATGTGCAATTGCTGTTAGCGTAAGAGATTTCCTTCGCGATCGCTTCCCTCTACTGAATGAGCCAGGATTTATTTCGGTTGTGACAGGCAAATTTCGGGTTTTGACTGTATGTTTTGAACCATCCCAGTTTTTATAGCCGAAAATTAAATCTTTAAGTCGCGTAAAGCTAGACGGATTTGTTCCAACCGGCGGCGATTAACACCAAGATCCGAATCGCCAATGCGAGATGCCGATCGCATGTGAATTACAGACTCATTATCTGGGAAATAAAACTCTACATCATCCACAAATCTAAAGATAGGGATTTCATTCGTAGCATAGATGTAGTTATCTGTCTGTTCGATAATTTTTGTGCGCTTCACAACACCAAGAACTTTGAGGAGAGTTTTTCGTGCTTCGGCGCGGTTTACATGATAGGGAATGGGTTCAATGGCATGTTTGGCATCTGCGCCTTGACTCACAACGCAGTTTGGGGAAGCGGGACAATTCGTCAGAGAACCGTTACTCATTCCCACGGCAAAAGCAGTCATATTGTATGAACTAACACTCAGCATTAGGAAGATTGATAGAGCGATTGCAAGTAAACGAGACATATTACTCCTCAAACCTCAAATATTACAATATAAATCAAGTTTTTTGTTGACGCCAGCATTCCGTCGCTATCGCCCAATCTTCTTGCGCCGCAATAATCAAAACGCGGACAGGGGAATCTGGAGTCGCAATATCTTCATCTGCAGGTGATGCGGCATTTTTTTTATCGTCTATTTTCACACCCATAAACCCGAAAGCCTGACACACAGCGGCGCGAATATCCGCTTGATTTTCGCCGACACCGCCAGTAAACACCAAGCAATCTAAACCGCCAAGTACTCCCAACATTGCGCCGACGTTCCGACGAAGGGAGTGAACATACATGTCAAAAGCTAATTGGGCGCGTTGATTGCCGGTAGCGATCGCTTTGGTAATTTCCCGCATATCATTAGATATACCAGAGACACCTTTCAAACCGGAAGCTTTATTCAGCATTTGATCTAGCTTGTCGGCATCGTAATTATTGTGTCTAAGTAAATGAATCAAAATGCCGGGATCGATAGAACCAGAACGGCTCCCCATCATCAATCCCTCTAAAGGAGTAAATCCCATTGTCGTGTCAATGCTTTTACCATTAGCGATCGCGGCTAAAGAACAACCGTTACCCAAATGACAAGTAATTAAGCGTAAAGAGGATAAATCTCGCTGCAACAGTTGGGCGGTGCGATGGGCGCAATATTCATGGTTGATACCGTGGAAACCGTAGCGGCGAATACCTTGGTCAAAAAACTCGTAGGGAATCGGGTATGTAGCGGCGCTTAATGGTAATTGACTATGAAAAGAGGTATCAAATACTGCTACTTGGGGGATATTGGGCAGTAGTTTTTCAATGACTTCAATTCCTTCTAAATTAGCTGGGTTATGCTGGGGGGCAAAAGTCGCTAACTGCTTGATTGCTTCTTTGACTCGGGGAGTGACAACAACGCTTTCGCGGTAATCTTGACCACCGTGGACTACTCGATGACCAACTATATCAATTGCGGCTAATTTGTCAATTACCTGCGTTTTGCCTTGAGTCAGTGTTTCCAGCATATGGGAAATCACAGCATAACGGTCTTGGCTTGGTAATTCTTCTTCGACAACGCCATTTTTAGTTTTCACCTTGATTTCCGCCATTCCTTCATGGTGTGTCCAATCGACTTTGGCTTCCCATAAAGGTTCTAGTGGAGAATCTGGGAGTTGTGCGCCTAGCTGGTATAGACAACTTTTCTGGCTACTCGACCCCGCATTGAGTACAAGTATATTCATCGTGTTAACAGGTCAATATAGTTTTTCTGATTTTAGAGAAATTCCGAGTGAGGAATCATCAGCCTCTAGGGACAGAAAAACTCGCATCAAGATCAATAATTTAAAAACTATTTTTCAATTCTTCCTGATTTACTCTCAATAGTATGGGATTAAGAGGAGGTAGATGCACCCTGATTATTGCCCTCAGCCAAGCGCGGAACCGATGTTTCACAACTGGCTGAGGGTTTTTTATTTACTAAAGGGTGGATGCTCAAAGTGTTTAATTTGCCAAATTTACTAAAGCATCCCGGTGGAATCGAACTACCCGCAAGATCGATTTGTGAGAGTGACTATTGATTGATACTGATAGAGTAATATTGGGCTGATCGGGATCTAAGATATGTTTCACTGTACAAGTTTGCATTTTGTTATTGCAATAAGCAACAATTTGATTGCCAACTTGAATATCCAACGCTTGAACTTTCACTATTCAACCTCATCAAGAAATTGGAAGTTTATATTACTTCCAATGTAACATGCTAAAGGTGCCTAGTGGTATCGGAGTGCCTAGATCCAATAGCAAGTACCCTGCAGCTACCAATCTTTGTTGATTTTGACCTAATTAACACCATTGCCAGTTGCTAATTTCGGTTCTACCGTACCCGTTATGCAAAACAGGATTTAAAACTCCCGGAAGCCTTGCCCAGCAAGCCTTTTGTCGAAAAATAGCCGAAAGATGTTTGAAATAAGAGCAAAAACCTTACCCTATAAGACTTTCAGCCTAATCCT
>JBBQRU010000062.1:0-28197 GCA_038214545.1 Cyanophyceae cyanobacterium
GTTGAAGGAATAAATAACAAACTAAAGGTTATTAAAAGATTGGGATATGGCTTTCGCAACTTTGAAAATTTTAGACTACGCAGTTTATTATCCTGGCATTTTAGTATTAATTCACCATAAGGGGAGCGGTAGAACCGAAAATACCTGAAGTTACAACCCCAGACATAGTAGCTTATCCAGATCTAATTCTCCTAATGCCAAATCATGGATTAGGCTTGAGTTGTGTCGATATTATTAAGGCAAAAGGGCTGGAAGTTCTGCATATATTTTCCCAAGATAAAAAAGAACAGAAGCCTAAAAAAATGAATTTTTTCATGGGTGCTGCAAATGTTAAAGCCTGTACCATTCATAGTTTCAAGGGATGGGAGGCGAGATACATGGTCATTGCGATCGATGACATAACAGACTTATCAGCGGTTTATGTCGCAATGAGCCGACTAAAAAGACATACGAGTGGCAGTCATCTCACGGTAGTTTGTTCAAATCCGAAGCTGAGAGATTTTGGCATGACATGGCCATCTTTTGCTGATCGTTCGTTAACTATACTAGAATCTCTCGAAGAAATACCTTTCTAAGATTCGATCGATATTGCTAGCAATCGCTCTACACATACAGTTAATATGGAATTCCACATCGCCGATACCTTACCGCCTTCAAGCGACCTGCTGGAGAACGTCCTTTTTTTAGCCTCCATCTGTCATGGCAAAAAAATCCTTTACAATGAATCTAAACGTTTTGCGAACAGTAAACTTCCGACAATCACGCAAGGCAAATTACCGATGAATACTCAAGTCCTCATTCCATCAGCCATACCACCGATAGAACAACGGCTGGTATTAGAAGGTATAAGTTGGCAGCAGTATGAAACATTACTGGCTACACTAGGCGACGGCTTTCCCAATCTGCGGCTTAATTATCTAGAGGGCACCTTAGAAATTATGACCACCTCTCCAGAACATGAAGAACTCAAAAAAATAATTGGGATGTTGCTTGAGGCTTATTTTCAGGAAACACGCACTCGGTTTCACGCGATCGGTTCAGCGACATTTCGTAAGGCTATGAAGCTTCGAGGGTTAGAACCTGATGAATGTTATTGCTTAGGACAGAAGAAGGAATTTCCTGATTTAGCCATTGAAATTGTCCTCACTAATGGAATTGTCAATAAGTTGGATATTTATCAGGGGTTGGGTGTACAAGAGGTTTGGCAGTGGCAAGCAGACCAGCTCTTAATTCATTGTTTGCGTCCGACAGGATATGAACCTATGGCGAAAAGTGAACTGCTACCTAATCTGGATTTGCAACTTTTTGCCAGCTACGTGAACCCGACAGAGCAGTTTGATGCCGTTATTGCCTTTCGTGACAGAATTCGTTCTTCGAGCTAGGGTTGCTGCTTTAAATCTAAAATAGAGATAGAAACTGTACTAAACAAGAAGTTCTATGACTGCTATTACCGTCAACTTCAATTCAATTATCGACCTAACAGACGAGCAGTTTTACCAACTTTGTCGGAAAAATCCAGACCTAAAATTTGAACGCAATGCTCAAGGACAGATAATTATCATGCCACCTACAGGCGGAGAAACTGGGAACTTTAACTCCGAAATCAATGCTGATTTTGTCATTTGGAATCGCCAAACTAAATTAGGGGTATGCTTCGATTCTTCCACCTGCTTTAAACTCCCCAATGGCGCAGACCGTTCGCCAGATGTAGCTTGGATTCAACAGGAGAGATGGGATGCACTGACTCTGCAACAAAAGCAGAAATTCCCGCCAATTGCACCTGATTTTGTTTTAGAGTTAATGTCTCCTAGCGACACCCTAAAAGATACTCAAAATAAAATGCAAGAATATATTAATAACCAAGTAAAACTCGGCTGGTTAATCAATCGGAGATCTCGTCAAGTTGAAATATATCGTCAAGGACAACCAGTAGAAGTTTTAAACTCTCCAACTCTTCTATCTGGAGAAGATATCTTACCTGGTTTTATTTTAAATTTGCAAACTGTTTGGAATTAATCATGACAATGAGCATGATTTATTTCTTGCCACCCCCGACTATAGGAGATTTCAAGTCAGCGGAGTACACGGTACCATCTCAGAGTTTACAGGTTGCCACTGTACTCCATCAAGCTGAAATCTGGTCTCCAGTCGGGGGTTAGTAAACTCTAAGTTTATTCGTGAAGTTACTTAACTAGGCTTGCCAAGGAAGTCTATTTTGCCAAGTTCAACACCGTTGTGACGGAAAATGTTATACGCTGTTGTGACATGGAAATACAAGTTTGGTAAAATAAAAGACACTAAAAACGACATACCTGCAAAAGTTAGAGTTTGCTCACGCATGGGTAAGGTAATTGTTTTCTCCTCCGTACCGTCAACTTGCTCAGGTTTAACTGTATTTAAGAAAGAGATCGTCTTCTGAGTGCGCTCAATAAGTTCCGCTAATGTAGTTTCGTTGTCTTCAAACTTGGGTGGTTCTACCCCTGCTAATTGCGCCATACCTCTTTTGGCGATGTCAGAGGCAATTTGTACTTGTTTTGACAACGGCAGCATATCTGGGAATAAACGACTATTGACTAGTACAGAAGGATCGATTTTTTTAGCTTCTGCGTATGTAGCACCTTTTTCCAGAATCCCTACAAGGTTATTCAGCGAGCGAATAATTACTGGTACGGAAGCTTGATACATGGAAATAGTCACTGATATTTCTCCAGAAATACAACTTTGTATAGCTTACTACGCTCCATCTGTATAATTGTGAACCTCATGCATGGATTTATAGGGAAGTTGATCCCCAAAAGTTTGCCTGAGGCTTCGGTTACGCTTAAAATCGTCTTGATACAAACAATCTAAGGCATAGATAAATGCTTGAGTTTTACCTGAATCCCAGATTCAGGACGGAGAGTAATTGAGGCTTGGGGAATAATGGGGATAGGCAATACATCCATTGTGAATTTTTGCGCGATGGTTGCCAGCAAGAGGACTGCTTCCATTAATGCAAAGCCTTTGCCAATACAAATACGGGGGCCATCACCAAAAGGAATATAAACTCCTCTAGGTAGTCGTTTCTCTAGATCATTTGCCCAACGTTCAGGTTGAAACACCTCAGCATTTTCAAAGTAGCGCGGATGACGATGCATCACCCACTGGCTGATTTGAATCACGCATCCTTCTGGGATATGATAATCACCAATCTTACAGTCATGCGCCGCCTCCCGCCCAAAAATCGACACCGGCGGATAAAGCCGCATCGACTCCTTAATTACCATGTCGGTGTAACGCAG
Source organism: Cyanophyceae cyanobacterium (assembly GCA_038214545.1). Taxonomy (GTDB): domain Bacteria; phylum Cyanobacteriota; class Cyanobacteriia; order Cyanobacteriales; family Nostocaceae; genus JBBQRU01. Next base: position 3,282 of record JBBQRU010000062.1, read on the forward strand.
TTTGGGAATATCTTCTATTGTTGGCTTACGTCCAGCCAACACCTGATTTAACTCAGCTTGCAACTTAGTCTGTACCTCAGGATGCTGAGATAACAACATCCATGTCCATGACAAAGCATTTGCCGTAGTTTCATGTCCCGCCAGCATCAAAGTCGCCACTTCATCACGAAGTTGCTTGTCGTTCATTTGTTGCCCTGTTTCTTCGTCACGGGCGTGCATTAGCATGGAAAGCAAGTCCGGTGTTTCGGCGGTACTGTCACGCTTTTGTTTAATTAAGGCATAAATCGCTGCATCCATCTCGGCAATAGCTTGGCGATACTTGATATTTTCTGGTCTAGGAAACCATTCCCAAACTAAAAAGCCTTGCTTACGCTTATTTTCAAACCAATTCATTGCCACATCTAAGGCATGGGCAACAGTTTTTGCTTCACCTTCTTCCACTTCGGCGTTAAAGATGGTCTTCATTACAATCTTCAGCGTGAGACTCATCATCTCGGCGTGGATATCTCTGGTTTCTCCATCTTGCCAGGTCGCAACCATCTGTTCGGCATAATCAACCATTGCGGTAGCGTAGCCATTAATCTTTTTTTGATGAAATACTGGTTGCGCCAAACGACGATGCCAAAGCCAGGATTCACCCTCAGCCGTCAACAATCCTTCACCTAACAAGGTTTTCAAAACCCGAAAACCCCGGCTTTTGATAAACGTCTCACGATCTTTCAGCACCTCCTCAATGTAATCTGGATGGCTAATTAGACAAGCGGCAGTCAAACCCAGACGCATCGGTACAATGTCGCCGTAATCGCGGGCGCATTTAGTATAAAATTTTAATGGGTCGCGTCCTAAATCCAATAGACTACCAACAAGGGAGTTACCTTCAGGTCCCGGTAGTTCAAAAATATCCTGAGTCATAATTTATCCTGTACATTATAATCACTTCGGAAGCATCCTAGTGTTTAAATCCAAAATACTAGGGTTCTCCGACTACTCTAGTGTAAAAAGAGTAGAGATGGAATTGAAGTTGCGATCGCTACGCTGGCCTACAGTACGCAATTCTGCCTTTGGATGTATTTCTTTTGAATGATGCGATCGCTCCTATCCTCTAACAATATGTACCTAAAGGATGATTTACATTAAGCAAACCACTACGGAATAACTTCTACGTAAAAAAGTAGGTATTTTTAAATCTTCCGTGAAGCATCAGTAATTGTATTGACAACAAATATTTACAGGTTAATATCTGATTAATAGTTAATTACCGATCTATTCACCAGGCAATTTTCATGAAAAACGCCGAATGAGTAGCGATTGGTTTTAAGTATCAAAAATAACTTGATAGCTCACAAATTTCATCTAATTAGCTACTAAATACCAATCTTTTCATAATCATTGGCAACAATGGCTATACATAATCATATGCTTAAATCAGCCAGACAAATTTCGCCGGCAATTTTTGGCATCACTTTGATGTGCTTTTTTATGCCATTTGTCACCATATCTTGCCAGCAGCAAAACTTAGAAACCTTGAGTGGTATCCAATTAACCACAGGTTCAACAATGAAAGTTGCTACACCGGCAGGCAAAGTCGAAGAACAGAAAATCCCTGGAGACCCATTAGCAGCCTTAGCAATTATCTCCAGTATAATTGGTTTAGGAACCAGCTTAATTAAAGCCAGAAAAGCTGTAATTGCCTCCGCTGGTTCTGGTGCAACTGGCGCATTGCTACTGTTAATGCTTAAGTCTAAACTTGATGAGGAAGCATTCAAACAAGGCGGGGGATTAATTCTCGTCAACTATAGTTTTGGATTTTGGCTAGCATTCTTGCTTCTTGTGTCAGCCTCCCTGGTGAATATTTACACTTTGACGCTAGAAAAAGAAGCGGAAGAGGAAGAGGAAGCAGAGGAAAAAGAAGTAAGCCTAAAATAATAGCAGTCTGATTTACAGAACCGCTATCGGCACTTTTAACGCCGAGAAATGGATAAGTTTACAAATCCTCAGCGAATTTTTATAGTGTTTTTCCTAATATTATCTTTGTAACTCTAGAAAACTGCGTATGCGATCGCTCAGATCCTTTGCCTGTTGCTGATCGTAAAAATAACCCAAATCATATCGCTGACTACTTAAAGTATCTGTACCTTTATCTAGCAAGAGAATGACCATGTATCCGCCATTGGGCGATCGCAATTCCTTAACTTGCAGCGCTGAGATTTTCATTAGTGGATATTCGCAGACATGACCAGTACCGAACAACGGCTTTTGACTCACAGTGAAACTACTGAATGTGCGATCGAAAATATACAGCACTACCGCAGATGAGGCGGCAACTTGCATAGATTGTACAGCCATTAAACCAACAATTAAAACGAATAAAGCTTCCCAACAGCTAGGACGTTGAGATTGCTTCAACTGTAATGTTTGCTGTTTGATATCATGAGTAAAAGACTGAATTTGAGTATTAAACCTAGCTACCGCTTGGTTAGAAGAATTGAGAAAAAAACTAGAGGAAGGGAAAGTAATTAAGTTTTTAGAGGTAATAAGTACTAAATTATGGTGTAGAGAATACTTAGCTGCTTGCATGGTGAAAGAAACTCTTCGCACACCACTTTGCAGAGGAAAAGATTCCGTTAACTCACAAGCAATCTCCTTCTGAGTGCGTTGACAACTCAAAGCAGAAGTCAGAGGTGATTCGATAATGCTATACACAAGACTGACAAAGACGAGCGAAAAAATCACAGCACCACTCACCCCAAACAAACAATTCGCCAAAGACTGTTGCTTGAGGACTAACCGATTAGATGTTTGTTCCTGAATATGCACTCTCTTCCTCCGGGGGAATAGGGGCTTCGATCCTATATTTCCCAGAAACTTGACCGAAGTAACTATTTGCCCAGACAAGATCACCAGTGACCGCCCAAAGATCTTAAAATGAATCAGAAAGCACAAATATAAATTTCAGTCACAAATCCTTATGCCTCCTCGTTGGCCCCGCAAACCCGATCGCAAAGACCCAGCCTTCCGCAAACTCGATGACCGGATGAACTTCGCCATCCATGTAGCGACCGCTGGCTGCATTAACTCAGGCTTGTGGTTTTTCCACAACCTCCAGAACTTGACATGGAATTGGCTACCTGGGCTGACCCTCGGCTGGACAGGAGTATTATTAGCGCATCTGATTTATATCGCAGCGATCGCTGACTACTCAGATAAAACCCCATCTAAATCTACCTAAAGACAGATTTTCCGAAAAATCATAAATTAACCCTTGTGGTAGTACCATCAAGAGTAAATGAGCGATAATAAGGTAAAATCTCAGTCATTTAGGGTTATTTTCATGGCTAAGACTACTGGAGAGACAATTGAAGCCCTAGCAGCTGATATTGGCAAAGATGTCTACATGGACATTGCCAAATGGCATCTGTACCTCTCAGACGCCCACCTGCACACTGTGCTTGCCGAGAAACTGTTCCCCTTGTTAAGTTCTAAGTCGGTGGACGAAAATCAAGTTCTGAAAATCATACAATCGATTCCGGTGAAGCTAGCTGGCGGTAAAAAAGAAATTCCTCTGAGTGATTTTCTCCCGATGCAAAGCCAAGTTAATCTTATGGATATTTTGGAAAAATATCAGCGAGAAATTTAGTTGAGGATCTTTTAACGCGGAGGGCGCGGAGGTAACGCGGAGGTACGCGGAGGTTCTCTGCGATCCTCTGCGTTTCCTCTGCGGTTCTCTGCGTTTCTTCTCTTATCTCTACTCAGACAGATGTCTCTGATACCAAATTTCTGCACAATTGCGGTTAGACGCTTAGCGAGATGAATGTATGTTGTTGCAAGATAAAGAGACTGGCGATTTGGTAGAGGTTTTGGATGTTCAGGAGTTGATTAAGCCTACTACTGATGTTGTTTCGGTACGAAATCAATTGGGTCAAGAGGAGCAGGAACCGACTCCTCATCCAAAGGAAAAGTTGATGTTTCCTTCTGGCGAAAGTTTACCGCTTTGTTGGATAGATGCTGATTATAAGCACGCGAGTGCTGCATAAAGGTGGTTTAGGGCAAGAGATTGATCTTTTGCCTTTTTATTTGCGGAGAAATTTCTGGCGCAGTCGCGATACAAATTCTTCTACTTCTGGGAGTTTGAGTTGGGCGGTGATTAAGGTGAATACTCCTAGACCAACTAAGCTGGAGATACACAGTTTTAATAACTGCAATAATAATTTGTCTGTACCTAAACCGAGAATGTTTTCGCAGACCCAGACCATCCCCCAGCTAGCAGCACCTGTTAATAGGCTTGCAATTAGTAAACCTAGGAATGGGTAAGCCCACTCTCGCCAAGGTAATCCATTGAGTTTCCGGTCTAGTAAAAATAGCAACATGATGACTGAAAATAAGTTGACGCATACGGTTGCTAGTACTAAGCCGGGGGCACCAAAACGTTCTATTAAGAAGTAGTCGAATAGGGCGTTGAGAAAGATATTCACCATGCTGATGTGAAAGGGTGTGTCGCCATCACCTAAGGCGTAAAATACTCGGACTAAGACATCACGTCCTAGATAGATAAACATGCCAATGCCATTTGCTACTAGCAGTGAAGCTACTAGTGCTGAGTCTCTTTCCTCAAAGGCACCATGTTCGTATACAACTTGGACAATGGGCACTGATAGCGCTACCATCAACGCGCCTAATGGCAGCATGGTGAAGGCTGCTAGCAGCATACCTTGGCGAATTCGGACTTTTAACTCGTCCCAATTATTTGGGTCGGCTAGGCGCGAAAATAATGGTAAAAGGGGAACTAATACGACGTTGGAAATAATGCCTAGAGGTGTTTGGACTAACAAACTCGCGTTTGATAAGGCGGCCGCAACTCCTGTCGTTGGTATTAAAGAAGCAAAAAATAAGTCTGTATATAAGTTAATTTGGTACATCCCGGAAGAGAAGGTCGCAGGTCCCATGATTTTTAGGACTTCTTGGACTCCAGGCTGTTTAAAATCAAATCGCAGTCGTAATGAACCCATGCCGATCCGCATTTGGGTGAATAACTGCACCAACCATTGCAAAATTGCCCCAACTAAAACGCTACCAGCCAGAACCATGCCCCCTAACTGGGCATATTCTAAGCTACTAACTTTGTTACCTAATCGCAGTACTAAAATACCCAGACCGATCACGACTGTAACGCTGGAAAATAACGGGCTGACGGATGGTAACCAAAATTGATTGGCAGCGTTGAGTACTCCAAAGCCAATGCCAATCAGTCCGGCTAAGACTGCCGTTGGTGCCATAATTTGGAGTTGCTGAATGGCAATATCTCTGACTAATTTATTGTGTGTCAGTAGTTCTTGGCTGGCAAGTGGATTGTGCGCCAGTCTTAAACCTGGTGCGAATAAGTCAATAAAGTTGGGGGCAAAAAAGAAGATCAAGATGCTGACAACAAGTAACATCCCACAGACAATAGTGGTAATGGTTTCTACCAAAGGAGCTGCTTCTTCTTGCTTGCGCTTGGATAAGACACTGACAATAGAACTGTAGAATGGCCCGTTAATCCCACCGAGTAAAATTAGGAGGAAACCAGGAACTGTGTAGGCGTAGGTGAAGGCATCAGCCGCAGGACCCAAACCAAAACAGGCAGCGATCGCGACTTGGCGCACTAAACCAAAAACTTTGCTAATTAATGTTGCGATCGCAACAATTCCGGCAATACCTGCAATTGAACGAGTGGCTTGTTGTTTCACGTAATTACAATATCTCTATGGCGGCAAGTACTATTAACGGCATCCTAAACTATCGCGGGTGGAAACTCCTGTTACCGGGTTTACACCATCAGCGCGATCGCATAACTGAGTCACCTGATAACGGTCTATCAAGGCATCAGTAAAATCAGCACCCGTAATTACAGCACCATAAAAGCGACTGCGTGTCAAGGTAGCTTCTTGGAAAATTGCGTTTTTGAGGTTGGCGCGATCAAAAGTCACCCGGTCTACCAAAGCGCCAGTCAAGTTCGCTCCTTCGAGATTAGCTCCTAAAAGCACACCTTTTGTAAAAATCGCATTTGCCAAGTTCGTACCTTGAAAATTGGTTCCGCGCATTTCCGCCGCCACGAAAGTCCCACCTGTCAAATCGAGGTGGGAAAAGTCCCGTGATTCGAGATTGGTATTACTGTAATTGATGGTGTTGACTTGACCAAAAGCCGGTCTTGCACCCACAAGCACCCATAACCAAGCCAAAGTCAAAATTAGCAACAAACCGATTATCCGTAGCCAAATCTTATGCATAAATGTGAATTTATGGAAAGTCAATGACTATTTTCTCCCAAAAGTGGTCGCATCTTTACCCAAACGAATAGTCAGGTCAGATTGAAGATCTCCTGTCGCCGATACTTCTACCGTCCCCAAGCCTAAAACTTTCTGCAATTCTGCAGCCGCCTCCGGATTAGCTTTTTGAGCGATAATGCGGGTTTCGTGTTGAGCATCAGGCCAATCTGGGATCACCGTCACTTTGGTAAAGCCTTTACTATGCAAATAATTGACTAGTTTTTCCGTTGTTTTGGGATTATTCGCCGCGTTTTGGACGGAGATTTTTTGGTTATTTAGGGTTTTCTGCTGTGGTTTGGTACCAATAATACTCACCCCAAAATAGTCATTCATCATCTGAAGTTGTTCGGGAAAACTCAGCCAGTAACTATCAGGGTCTTTACTGAGACGGCTGGTGACACCTGGTAACATCATCAGTTGAAAATTATTTGGATCTTGTGTCAGACCAAATTTCACCACTGCGAGCATTTCTTCCCACTTGAGATTTGTATCCGTATATTTACGCATAGCGTGGATGAATTGCGGTATTTGTGGTAAAATCGTCGGACTGGAGAGGCGATCGCGCAAAGCTTGGAGTAGCATCTGTTGACGCTGTACGCGCCCAAGATCAGCTAATCCTGGTTCTCGGTAGCGGGCAAAACCATCAGCTTTTTCGCCGTTAAGAGTTTGCCAGCCTTTAGCCAGATGGACAGACAATTGTTTGGCTGGATTCTCATAATTAATTGGTTCTGAGATAAACATATCCACTCCTCCCAACTGATCGACCAACTCCCGCAAAGCGCTATTAGAGAGGCGAACATAGCGGTCAATCCGGACATTATTTAAAGTCTTGCTGACCACCATCACTGCCACCGAACCCTTACGAGCATTAGCCGCTGAAATCTTAGATAATCCCGTTTCGGGGATCAAAGACATACTATCCCGAGGAATCGAAAGCACCCGGATTGTTTTATTCTCCGGATTTAGCCGCACCAACAACATGGTGGAACTATTTCCCTTAAAACTATCCGCTGTCCCATCCATAGCATTGGGAACGTTGCCAATTCCCAAAATCAAAATGTTCATCGGCTGCACTAACTTGTAATCTGGGAGGTTTTCCCACAAGTTAACGGTTAAGGGTGTTGTTTCTGGGTCTTTACCCGCAGCGCCAATGTCTGGATTTAAAAAATCTTTAGAACTCCAAATCGGAGTCATTAAAGCCAGCGTCGAGACAAATAGCCCCGAAGCCGTAATTCCTAGCACAACTGTCAATACAGAAAAAAGCCACCGAGGCATGGTCAGCCCGAACTTCTCGACCTTCTCGTTTGTCATGTGTTTTACCAAGCTTTGCGGACGAGAAGAACCGTCGGCACGAGCCAATGATGTTTGCTGATTTTCTGAGCGTATTTCCTTAACCACTGTAATCCTCCCCACTGAACCGCATCCTAAAGTATGGTAATGCAACCTGTGATATTTGCCAGTGGCAATTGTCACAGTACACTTTAAGTGATCTTGAACGATATGGCTTTAAAACAAGATGAAAAGTACCCTAATTCCCGTAATTCTTGCCGGTGGTAAAGGTGAGCGCTTTTGGCCCCTGAGCCGCCAACACCGACCAAAACAGTTTCTAAGCCTTGATGGTAGCGGCAAAAGCCTTCTACAGGCAACCGCTGAGCGACTGATTTCTCTCGCTGGTGGCTGGGAAAATTTATGGGTAATTACCTCCAGCCAAATAGCCGCTGGAGTATCCGAACAATTACCTGAACTACCAACTCAAAATTTACTAGTAGAGTCCCTAGGACGTGATACCGCGCCCGCAGTCGCTTGGGCAACATTAGAAATCAAAAAACGTTATGGAGAAGATGCCGTAATCGGGTTTTTCCCCGCAGATCACTGGATTGCTGACCAAAACGCTTTTGAACAAACACTGTTAGCAGCCACAAAATTGGCAACAGATACAGCCGCGATTGTCACCCTGGGGATCAAACCCACCTTCCCATCTACTGGCTACGGCTATATCGAACAAGGCGAGCAAGTAGGAGATTTCTTATCATATCCAGCCTACCATGTCAACCGTTTCGCGGAAAAGCCTGACCGCGAGACAGCCGAATCATTTCTCGCCACAGGTCGCTATAGCTGGAACAGTGGGATGTTTGTCTTTCGGGCCAGCGTCGTCCTCCAAGAACTCCAAACCCACGCCCCAGAAATCATCACCCCAATCACAGAACACGGTCCCGATATATATCCGCAGCTACCGAAACTAAGTATTGATTATGCCTTAATGGAAAAAACCAATCTCGCCTACGTCATCCCCGTAGACTTCGGCTGGGACGACCTAGGTGATTGGAATGCCATTGAACGTTTACTCAAAACAGCCGAATCACCCAACGTCGAACTCGCCACCCACGTCGGACTAGATACCCAAGGAACAATCCTTTATGCAGCAGACGAAAAAGAAGTAATTGTCACCATCGGTTTAGATGACGTTGTTATTGTCCGCGATCGCAACGTCACCCTAGTAGTCAACAAACACCGCACCCAAGAAATCAAACAAGTCCTCAAACTTCTACAAAGCGACCCACGCTTTAGCGACCTCCTGTAAAATGTAGGAGAGGGGGGTGTGGGGGAGTGGGGGAGTGGGGAATTTTTTCTGATCTCTCCTGAGTTCTCATCCTGAGTTCCGCTCCTGAGTTTCCTTGATTCGTTATAGTTACAAAAAGTCATAACTCTTGACAGAGGCAGTAACTCGACATAATTCGGTATAACCTAAAATGTCGGTTTTATTATTCTCCCCTTCCCCTGCCCCACTCTCCCCCTCCCCCCCTCCCAAATGTTCCTTACCCAAACAGTTCCCCGTCAGAGAGAAATCATCGAAGTTGTCCTCCGCAACGGCTGGGACTACATGCGCCGCGTCCTGACTGGCGGTAAAACCGACCAACCGCAGTTACCCACCCCCGCAGTTCTGAAAAACATCCTCGTAGACCTGGGACCTGTTTACGTCAAACTCGGACAGTTACTATCCACCCGTCCAGACCTACTTAGTGGTGCGTACATCGAAGAACTCTCAACCCTCCAAGACGCCGTTCCTCCAGTCCCCTGGTCAGAAATTGAAATTGTCATTCGCAAACAACTCACAAGACCGTTAGAAGAAACCTTCGCCGTCATTAATCCCATCCCTGTCGCCGCCGGTTCCATCGCGCAAACACATCGAGCTACACTAGCAGATGGAAGAGAAGTTGCTTTAAAAGTGCAACGTCCAGGAATCACTGTCACAGTTGGTCAAGATATTGCTTTAATTCAAGGTGTCGCCGATTTAGTAGCGCGGACTGAATTCGGACAAAACTACGAAATTAAATCTCTCGCCGAAGAATTTACTAAAGCTTTAGAAGCCGAATTAGACTTTACCAGAGAAGCCGGTTTCACCGACCAACTGCGGCAGAATTTATCCAAAAGCCGCTGGTTTGACCCGACTCAAATCGTAGTTGCAGAAATTAACTGGGATTTAACTACGAAAAAGTTGCTGGTGATGGAGTGGCTAGACGGAGTACCAATATTATCAGCCAAATTCAATAGTGCCAAAAGTGGTTTAGATAATAACGCTGAACGCAAAGCAATTACAACTTTATTATTTCGCGCTTTCTTTCAGCAGTTATATGTCGATGGCTTCTTTCACGCCGATCCCCATCCCGGAAATTTATTTTATCTGCGCGATGGTCGCGTTGCTTTGCTTGATTGTGGCATGGTAGGACGACTTGACCCACGCACACAGCAGATATTGACAGAAATGTTGTTAGCGATCGTCGATTTAGATGCTCAACGCTGCGCTCAGTTAACTTTACAACTTGCTAGTGCAAGTGAGTCAGTAAATATTGCCAATCTCGAAAACGATTATGACCGGATGCTGCGGAAATATCCCAGTTTAAATCTCGCTGATATTAACTTTAGTCAAATTATTTATGAATTGTTGCAAGTCGCCCGCAATAATAAAGTGCGGATGCCAAGCAACATGGGTTTATATGCGAAAACGATCGCTAACTTAGAAGGAGTAGCTAGAGGATTTAACCCTGAAGTTAACTTTTTAGAAGAAATTAAACCCTTGATGACAGATTTGGTTCGTCGTCAGTTCATCGGTGACAATCCTTTAACATCCCTTTTCCGCACAGCTTTAGATCTAAAAAGTCTCTCCCTCCAATCTCCGCGCCAAATTGAGTTGTTATTAGACCGAGTCACATCAGAAACCTTACACTGGAATTTATCATTGCAAGGTTTAGATGGAATGCGCCGTACTCTTGATGATTCTGCGAATAGATTGTCTTTCAGTATCCTCGTAGGATCACTGATTATGGGTGCAGCAATTATTTCAAGTGGTGCTCAAACCAGTCAACTATCTTTTTCTAGCAGCATTCTATTTGGCGCAGCAAGCTTGTTAGGGTTGTGGTTAATTGTGAGTATTCTGCGTTCTGGTCGGTTAAAATAGAGCCTATGCCGATGATTGTTGCCGAAAACCTCAGCAAAGTTTATCCAGTGGCTGTAAAAGAGCCAGGGATGAGAGGAATGCTTAACCACTTTTTTCACCGCACCTACCGTCCAGTTAACGCTGTTCAAGATGTCTCTTTTGAAATCACCCCTGGGGAGGTTGTGGGTTTCTTAGGTCCAAATGGTGCTGGTAAAACTACAACACTAAAAATGTTGACAGGTTTGATTCATCCCTCTAGTGGGAATGTGAGAGTGGCTGGATACGTACCATTTCGCCGTCAAGAAGCGTTTTTGCAGAAGGTGACTTTGGTGATGGGTCAAAAACAGCAGTTGATTTGGGATTTACCAGCAATTGATTCTTTGAAGATTAATGCGGCTGTGTATGGCATCCCTGACAAAGTCTTTCACCAACGCGTGGGAGAATTGACAGAGATGTTGTCGTTGGCGGGGAAGTTAAATCAGCCAGTGCGAAAGCTATCTTTGGGTGAACGGATGAAGGCGGAACTCTTAGCCGCACTTTTACATCAGCCACAAGTATTATTTCTGGATGAACCGACTTTGGGATTAGATGTGAATGCCCAAATTGCCGTGCGCGATTTTTTAAAAGATTATAATCAGCGTTACCAAGCAACTGTTTTATTAACAAGCCATTACATGGCTGATATTACAGCTTTGTGCCATCGGGTGTTGTTAATTTATCAAGGTAAGTTGATGTATGATGGCAGCCTGGATACATTACTCACACAGTTCGCTCCTTATCGGGAAGTGCGCTTAGAGTTAGCCCAACCTGTAGCCAAAGAAAAATTACTACTTTATGGGGATTTACAAACTCATGAAGGGCGATCGGTTGGTTATATAGTCCCACAAGAAGCACTCACTCGCACAGTTACTCGGCTTTTGGCTGAGCTAGAAATAATCGATTTGACAGTTACCGAACCTCCTGTAGAAGAAGTAATCGGTCGAATTTTCCAAGCCGGAGTAGTATAATTTATCCTTTAATGAAGCAGATTATCCGAAAAGCTCAAACGCTGCTGGCGATAAATTACGCCTATATGGTGGAATATCGGGCAGAACTAATTTTATGGGTACTGTCTGGCTCTTTGCCAATTATTTTGATGGGAGTCTGGATTCAAGCAGCCCAAAGTGGACGTTTTGGTTTAACATCAACCCAGTTTGCCCGTTACTTTCTCACAGTTTTCATTGTTCGGCAATTTACAGTTATTTGGGTAGTTTACGAATTTGAACGCGAAGTCGTCGAAGGTAAGCTTTCACCTCGGTTATTACAACCACTCGACCCAGTATGGCATCACGTAGCCTCTCACCTCGCTGAAAGGGCGGCGCGGATGCCATTTACACTGTTACTCATAGCCTTCTTTTTTATTTTGTATCCTCAAAGCTTTTGGATACCGAGTTTAGGAAATTGTTTATTGTTTGCGTTTTCCATCATCCTCGCTTTTAGCCTCCGCTTCATAATTCAATACACTTTTGCCCTTTGCGCCTTCTGGACAGAAAGGGCGAGTGCGATCGAGAATGTATTTTTCTTGTTCTATTTATACCTTTCCGGCTTAATCGCGCCTTTAGCCGTGTTTCCCGAACCAGTGCGAGCTGTAGTCATGTGGACACCATTTCCCTACTTAGTTAATTTCCCTGTCAGCCTGTTAATGGGGCTACCTGTGAATATAGGTCAGGGTTTCTTGATAATATTTGGTTGGGGATTGCTATTTTATCTTCTTAATCGCTGGCTGTGGCGACAGGGATTGAAGCGGTATTCGGGAATGGGTGCGTAGAATTTAGGAACAGTAATCCATGAAGATGGGTCGTCCTTTCCTGGTGAAACCCATCCCGGAACAGTGGCTTTACCATACAAATATATTGTGTGCCCTTTGCGAACAACTAAATATAAAAATTGATTATGAATAAATTACAAGAATTTGTTAATTTCTGTAAAAAAGTACAGCCTCAAAGCCGACAAGACATAGAGCGTTTTTTTGAGGGAGTTATATTTTTTCCCTATGATAATGAACTTGGACTTCAAGCATTTCTATTTTTCAATCTCAAGGAATACTTTCCCTTATGTACCGAACTACTTCTATTTGAAAAATCTCCAAACGGTAAAAATACAGAACTTGGGAAGTGTGATTTTGTTTATCTTACCAAAGATGGTAGAATTGCACTGATTGAAACTAAGTTTATACTTACCGGAAGTACAGGCAAAACGGAGCGAACTAAGCGGAACGAGCACCGAATGAAAGTATTTAAGCAAGTAATATCCCTGAAAAAAGAGTTCTCAAATATATGGGGCATCCCACTCGATATAATTGATTGCTGTATATTTACGACGGAAGATTTGACACATCGTGAAGAAGCAGGCGAAATTCAGACAAAGCACGTATCTATTGCTACTCTCAGCCAGTGGCAGCAAGATCAAAAGAAACGCTTAAAAACTAATGTTATTGTTGCTCCAGGACTGATTGAATCTGCAAAAATTCCTAGCACTCCTAAGTTGAGCGAAATAGATGAACTTTGGATGCTTTATAATAGTTGCGACAATTGCTTTCAACCCGAAATTTGCGCTTCGGTTAGGCGGTGCTATTTACAGCCTAGCGACAACGACTAATATTGCTTTATTTTATTAGGTAAATCCATTCCTGTAGTGTTTGCTAACAATGTGCGTAGCGATCTACCACACAACCAGATAAGCAACCCCAATCCACATCAAACTAAGACTTTGCCCCAGCCTTCTTCAAAATTGCCACAATCGTCGGTGAATTTCCTTGTTCAGCAATACTCAAAGGAGTTGCCCCCAACTGATTTTTAACATTCACCATAGCCCCTTTATCAATTAACAATTGCACTACCTCTGCATACAAATCATCATAATGATTAGCCACAGAATAACAAGCGAACATTAAAGCAGTACTACCTTTTTTACTTCGAGCATTAACATCAGCCCCCTGACTCAAAAGAAACTCAACCATATCCCTACCACCGCGATACGCATACTTCGCCGCCACCATCAGTGGAGTCATTCCATGTTCATCAAGACGATTCACCTTCGCCCCACGGGACAACATTAACTTCACACAAGCAATCGAACCATCACTAACCGCCAACGCAAAAAACTTATTCGTATCACCCCCACGATCCAAAAACCGCGTCAACTCCTCCACCCGATCCTCCGCAACAGCCGCCATCACCTGCTCATCCGACTCCACCGACTTAACCACCTCCTTACCCCAAACACCTCCCCCCTCAACCCCCAAAAGCACCCCCACCTGAAACCCACCAAACATCATCAACAACAACAAAACACGCCACATACTCACTCCTCCCTCAACCTTCAAAACCAGTATAAATTAAAACCCCCTCCGCGCCCTCCGCGCGGTGACTCCGCGCTCTCCGCGTTTCCCCTTACGCTAAAATAAGACAACAAAACTTAACACCCCCCATGACAACCCTAGAAAAACTCACTTGGAATTGGCAAGATCACAAAATCACCTACACCGTCATGGGTAGCGGACACCCACTCCTCCTAGTACATGGCTTCGGCGCATCCATCGGACATTGGCGTAAAAATATCCCCATCCTCGCCGCCGCTGGCTATCGCGTCTACGCCATAGACCTTCTAGGCTTTGGTGCTTCCGACAAGCCTGAATTAAATTACACAGTAGAAGTCTGGGTAGAATTGCTGCACGATTTTTGGACAGCACACATCCAACAACCAACTGTCTTTGTCGGTAATTCCATTGGCGCACTTTTAAGCTTAATGGTAGTAGCAAATTATCCAGAAATTGCCGCAGGTGCGATTTTAATTAACTGTGCTGGTGGATTAAGCCATCGTCCCCACGAACTAAACCCACCTCTAAGAATAGTAATGGGTGCTTTCAACAGCCTAGTGCGATCGCCCGTTACTGGCAAGTTCTTATTTGACCGCGTCCGCCAAAAATCCCAAATTCGCCGCAGTTTATATCAAGTTTACCGTCACAAAGAAGCGATCACAGACGAATTAGTAGATATACTTTACACTCCTGCTTGTGATCCTGGTGCTCAAAAGGTTTTCGCCTCGATTCTGACTGCGCCTCCTGGCCCAACTCCCACAGAGTTGTTACCCCAAGTTCAATGTCCGCTGTTAGTGATTTGGGGTGCTGATGACCCTTGGACACCAATTAGTGGGGTAAAGATTTTTCAGGCGGCGCGAGATCAAGGTCAGGCGGTGGAGATTGTGCCGATTCCGGGTGCTGGTCATTGTCCTCATGATGAGGTTCCGGATTTTGTGAATCGGGAAATTATCGGGTGGTTGAAGTTGCGGGAGAATGTCGCTGTTCTCTGAAGCGCGATTGGGTTAGCGATCGCTCCGTTGCTGAATTCTACACTATTGAGGTTTTCGACGGATGCTTGGTGGTTTACTTTCGACTCATTGGCATTGTTTTTAGTCAAGGAGGTGTTAGCAATTTGGATGATGATGGCTACAATATCTACAAGTGAGTTTTCCGGAGAAATTTTAAAGTTTTTTGTTGTCTTTGTGGTATTTAGATTTGATGTGGGCGCTGCTACACGTAAAATTGCGGGAATTACCAAGAGCACAGCAATAGCAAAACGGCAGATTAGCTTCGGCATGAGGTTATGATTGTGAGCATATATTTTTAGACTAATGGTTTGCGCTCAAAGTTTTTGTGTAAAAAGAGGTAGTTTACCTAAAATATATAAGTGTTAACACTGAGTAAAGATTTAAGATTTTCAACAGTACGATTGTTCTGCTAGCCCAGGTCAACGCTAAGATTATTAAGCAATGTTTCGTGCTGCCTCCATGTCTCAACCTGCTGCATCCTCCAATGGACATCACTCTAGCCCCAAAAACAATCAAAACACCATTCGCATTCGGGGTGCTAGGCAGCATAACCTGAAGAATATTGATCTGGAATTACCTCGCGATCGCTTGATTGTTTTCACTGGTGTCTCTGGGAGTGGTAAATCTTCCTTGGCATTTGACACCATCTTCGCAGAAGGTCAACGTCGTTATGTAGAGTCCCTGAGTGCTTATGCACGGCAATTTTTAGGGCAACTAGATAAACCGGATGTCGAAGCGATTGAGGGTTTAAGTCCGGCAATTTCGATTGACCAAAAGTCTACTTCTCACAACCCACGTTCGACGGTAGGGACGGTGACTGAGATTTATGACTATCTGCGATTATTGTTTGGTCGAGCTGGTGAACCTCATTGTCCCATTTGCGATCGCTCAATTGCGCCGCAGACAATCGACGAAATGAGCGATCGCATTCTAGAATTACCTGACCGCACCCGATTTCAAATTCTAGCGCCGGTGGTGCGCGGGAAAAAAGGCACTCATCGTAAATTGCTGTCTAGTTTGGCATCCGAAGGTTTTGCCCGCGTGCGGGTGAATGGTGAGGTACGCGACCTTTCTGATTCTGTGGAGTTAGATAAAAATCATACGCATACGATTGAAATTGTTGTTGACCGCTTGGTGAAAAAGGAGGGAATTCAAGAGCGTTTGGTTGATTCTCTCAACACCTGCTTGAAGCGCTCAGGTGGAATTGCGGTAATAGACCTGATAAAAGATACACCGGAGGAACCAGCCCAAGAATTGGTGTTTTCCGAGAACTTCGCCTGTCCAGAACATGGCGCAGTCATGGAAGAACTTTCACCACGCTTGTTTTCCTTTAATTCACCCTATGGCGCTTGTCCTAGCTGTCATGGCTTGGGTAGTTTGCGAAGGTTCTCGCCAGATTTGGTGATCCCTGATTGGCAAGCACCTGTATATGCAGCGATCGCTCCTTGGTCAGAAAAAGATAACTCCTATTATCTCTCTTTGCTTTACAATGTCGGTCAAGCCTGTGGCTTCGAGATTCAAAGCTTATGGCGAGATTTGACAGACGCCCAGCGCCAAGTGCTACTGTATGGTGATGAATCTCTATCTTCGCGAGAACGAGATTTTAAAGGCGTGATTCCCATGCTGCAACGTCAGTATGAAGGTGGGTCGGAGTTAGTTAAACAGAAATTAGAACAGTATTTAGTCGATCAACCTTGTGAAGTGTGTCTGGGTAAGCGGTTGAAACCAGAAGCACTCGCTGTGCGATTGGGACAATATAAGATTTTGGACTTCACAGCCGTGTCAATTCGTTCTTGTCAAGAAAGGGTTGACACCTTAAAATTGAGCGATCGCCAAGAGCAAATTGCCGACTTAGTATTACGCGAAATTCGCGCCCGATTACAGTTTCTCTTGGATGTCGGGTTAGATTACCTCACTCTTGACCGTCCAGCAATGACACTTTCCGGTGGAGAAGCGCAACGGATTCGCTTAGCCACGCAAATTGGTTCCGGTTTAACAGGTGTGTTGTATGTGTTAGATGAACCAAGTATCGGTTTACATCAACGGGATAACGGACGCTTATTACAAACTTTAAATCGGTTACGTGATTTAGGCAATACATTGATTGTCGTTGAACATGACGAAGAAACCATTCGCGCCGCCGACTATTTAGTAGATATTGGTCCCGGTGCGGGAATTCACGGTGGAAGAATCATTGTTCAAGGTGATTTTCAAGCGTTACTCGATTCGGAAGAGTCGCTGACAGGTGCTTATTTGTCTGGACGCCGGACGATTGCGACTCCATCTGAACGCCGTGAAGGAAATGGACGCGCTTTAGTCATTGCGAATGCCTCCCGGAATAACTTAAAAAATATTGATGTCCAAATTCCTTTGGGTAAAATGGTCTGTGTCACAGGTGTTTCCGGAAGTGGCAAATCTACCCTAATTAACGAATTAGTTTACCCAGCACTCCAACACCACCTGACCAAGAAAGTTCCTTTACCCAGAGGTTTAACCGAAGTTCAGGGGTTGAATGCGGTTGATAAAGCGATCGTCATTGACCAATCACCGATTGGACGCACCCCACGTTCCAATCCTGCCACTTATACAGGTGTTTTTGACGGGATTCGTGACGTGTTTACCGAAACCATCGAAGCCAAAGCTAGAGGTTATAAACCAGGACAATTTTCCTTTAATGTTAAAGGTGGACGTTGTGAAGCCTGCAGTGGACAGGGTGTGAATGTTATTGAAATGAATTTTCTCCCCGATGTCTACGTACAATGTGAAGTCTGTAAAGGTGCGCGATATAACCGAGAAACTCTGCAGGTGAAGTACAAAGGAAAGTCAATTTCTGACGTTTTGAATATGACAGTGGAAGAAGGTTTGGACTTTTTCCAAAATATCCCCAAAGCTGTCACCCGCCTGCAAACCTTGGTAGATGTCGGCTTAGGTTATGTCCAACTCGGACAGCCAGCGACAACTTTATCTGGTGGTGAAGCCCAGCGGGTGAAATTAGCTACAGAATTATCTCGGCGGGCGACCGGAAAGACCCTGTATTTAATTGATGAACCAACCACAGGTTTATCTTTTTACGATGTCCACAAATTGCTAGATGTATTGCAACGTTTAGTAGATAAAGGTAATTCAATTTTAGTCATTGAACACAATTTAGATGTGATTCGCTGTTGCGATTGGGTAATCGATATGGGACCAGAAGGCGGTGACAAAGGTGGAGAAGTGATTGCTGTAGGTACGCCGGAGCAAGTAGCGGCGAATAAACGGTCTTATACTGGACAATACTTGAAACAAGTGTTGAAACAATATCCGGCAAAAGCAACCACTACCAAAACTCCAGGTTAGCTGTCCGCGTGCATCTACTTTTGCGCGTCAATTTTTTGCACTTCTTCAGGAGATAACTTCACCTCTACAGCCTTAGCCGAATCTTCAATGCTGGCAACTTTGCTAGCACCAGGAATCGGTAGTATACAAGGCGATTTAGCACGCAACCATGCCAAAACAATGTCATAGACTGATACGCCTTTTTCTTTAGCTAAGTCGGTTATCGCCTTAATTTCTGTCAATTTCTGATGGCGGCTACCACCACCAAATGGACTCCAAGGCAGAAATGTCAGTCCTTCTTGTTCACAATACTTTAAGACACCATCTGTTTCTGGCGATCGCACCCAAGGACTATACTGATTTTGTACCGAAACAATATCAACTACATCACGAGCACGCTGAATCTGTTCTACAGAAAAGTTTGAAACTCCCACAAAGCGAATCATCCCCGCATCCACGGCTTCTTTTGCCGCTGCTAAGGATGCCTCAATCTGATAATTCGGATCGGGTGCGTGATACTGCCAAAGATCGATGGGTTTATTTCCACCCAAAGTCTGGAAACTTGTGCGGATTGTTTCCCGTAGATGCTCAGGATTACCATTGCTCGTCCAGTTGCCGTCAAATCGCATTAATCCGCCTTTGGTGGCGACCACAACGTGACTGACATCTCCATTGTAAGTTGAGATGGCTTTGTGGATTAATTGCTCATTGTGATGCTTGTCTGACTCGTCTTTACAATAAGAGTCGGCGGTGTCGATAAAGGTAATACCCAAATCTAAAGCCCGATGAATCACATTGATTGACTGCGACTCCGGAGGGCGATCGCGCAATGACATCGGCATCCCTCCCATCCCAATCGCACTTACATCGACTCCAGTTTTACCTAACTGTACAGTTTCCATGCTATTAGCCTTACGAACATAAATACTCTTATGCTCAAATTTCCCCTAGGTATCATCCATCTCAAGGTTTAGAGTATTTCCGCATCTTACACATACACCCATGTTACAAAAACAGTAACAAAAGAAGATATAAGTTTTTACATCAGTCATACTGAGATAAACTTAAAATTGGAGGTAGCAATGAACGGCTCAATCAAGGCAACACGCAAAGAAGCTGCTTTACTTTTGAGCGTGCTCATGGGATGTGTAATTTTCACAAGTTGCGGTGCGCCATCATCTCCGCAAGCTAGCAGTGGTTTACCTGAGCAAAAAGCCCCATCAGCCGCTGCACCTCCGGCAGATACCTCCAAAACTACACCCACAGCACCTACACCCCGGACTCGCCCTCAATTAATTAAAAAAGCATCACTCACTCTGATTGTTGATTCTGTAGACAAAAGCGTGCGAGATGTGAGCGCGATCATTCAGAAACAACAAGGTGACTTAATCGGACTTGAAGATCGCAAACCTGAAGATAATAATAGCCGTCACACAGCATCAATGCAATTGCGAGTACCGCAAGAGCGCCTAGAATCGATTTTAGAGGAATTAACCAAATTAGGAACTGTTAAAAGTCGCAGTATCACAGCGGAAGATGTCGGTCAACAATTAGTAGATTTCCAAGCAAGATTAACCAACCTCCGCACTACAGAAACTAACTTACAGAAAATTATGGATCGGGCTGGTTCCGTCAAGGATGTCTTAAGTGTTGCCAAAGAACTCAGTAATGTCCGACAATCTATTGAGCAAATTGACGCCCAATCAAAAAGTTTACAAAATCAAGTTGCTTACTCCACCCTATCTGTAAATCTAGAAGCAGCAGTTTCTAGTACAAGTAGTACACCTAATTTAGGAACCCAAGTTCAAGAAACCTGGAAGCAATCTACCCATTCTTTTGGTGAACTAACTGTCAGCTTACTACAATTGGGTATTTGGTTAATGGTTTACAGTCCTTACTTCCTGCTTTTGGCTGCTGCTGTTTATGGCTTTAACCGCTGGCGGCGTCACAAACCTACACCCTAGATCTTTGATCATTCACCGGACAATACTTTTAAATCACCTCTTGACATTGTACCGATTGTTCGGTTAGATTAATATTGTACTGAACGAACGGTACAAAAATCAATATTCACTTATTCCCCTTGGGAGAAATCCTATGTTACAAACCCAACCCCAGCAACCGATTCGACTTTACCGCTATGCTCTTTCTGGTCATTCACACCGCGTTGAGTTATTTCTGTCTCTACTCGGTCTGCCGATGACTCTGATCGATATCGACCTCAAAGCCGGGATACATAAGCAGCCTGAGTTTCTCCGCATCAATCCATTTGGTCAGGTACCTGCGATCGATGATAATGGTGTAATTGTTGCTGATGCTAACGCGATTTTAGTATATCTTGCCACCAAATACGCCGAAGAAAGCTGGTTGCCGCGCGATCCAGAAGGGGCTGCAGCCGTCCAGCGCTGGTTGTCTGTAGCTGCAGGTCAACTTGCCTATGGTCCTGCTAAGGCTCGTCTTGTTAACGTGTTTGGTGCGAAGCTTGACCACGAGCAAGTTAAAGCGATCGCCCACAATCTATTTAAGCTAATGGAAGCACACTTAGAAAAGCAACAATTTCTAACTGGCGTTGCACCAACAATCGCCGATGTTGCTAACTACTCCTACATAGCTCATGCACCAGAAGGCGATGTCTCACTTCAGCCCTATCCTCATATCCGCGCATGGTTGACCCGGATTGAGCAGTTACCAGGCTTTGTACCGATGGTGAAGACTGCGGTCGGTTTAGCCGCTTAAAAAGGAGGTATTATGGTCAATTCAGGATGGTCACACGAGGAATCGCCTTTTACTAGGAGCGAGATGGCGATTCAAGAAAAACTAGGTGTCCGCACCAAAATGGAAGCACAGGGAAGACGCTTTATCCGCGATCATCTGACTGAGCAACACCAACAGTTTTACGCTCAACTTCCGTTCCTAATTGCCGGAACCGTAGATGCAGAGGGTCATTTGTGGGCTTCGATCCTAGTCGGCGCACCGGGTTTTATCTCCACACCCGACGATTTTACACTGCAAGTGACCACCAGACCTCTATTTGGCGACCCAATCGCCAACAACCTAAAAGAGGGCTTAGACATCGGCTTACTGGGAATTGAATTACCCACCCGTCGCCGCAATCGGATGAACGGAATCGTCACAGCAGTTACTCCTGATGCCTTCGCAGTGAAAGTGAGTCAAAGTTTTGGTAATTGTCCCAAATACATCCAAGCCCGTACCTTTAACCTAAATGGTAGTATTGAGGATCTCGCCACACCCAAGCCCCAGTATCTAATCTCCGCTTTGGGAGAAACGGAACGTAATATGATTGCCACCGCAGATACTTTCTTCATTGCGACAGCGTTTTCGGGAGATGAACCCAACACAATTCAAGGAGCCGATGTATCCCATCGTGGTGGTAAACCAGGTTTCGTGCGGATCGACGACGAGCATACCCTCACCTTTCCTGATTACACAGGCAACTTTCATTTCAATACGATTGGCAATTTGATGCTCAATCCACATGCCGGGTTACTGTTCATCGATTTTGAGCACGGTGATCTACTTTATCTCACAGGGACAGCCGAGGTGATCTGGGAGAGTGATGAAATACGTGCTTTTACGGGTGCCGAACGCTTAATCCGCTTTCAGATTTCTCAAGGGCATCGGGTCGCCGGTATGCCGCTACGTTGGTCTAAAGAGTGATTACTCGCCTTTCCTCGAACGCACTGGCTCTTGGTAAACAACTATGCGTCGATCAAGATCCGGGACATGCTTGGATCAGAAATGTTTTGAGCCAATTTTGCATTTTTATTAATCGGTAAACTATTTTCAAGGTTGCAATCAAGGCTGATTTTATAGTACAAGCACCGCTTCATAGTGTTGACTAGTACCACTTTTCGCTACAATTAAAAATATTTTTCCTACTGACTGACTATGAATCAGCGATTAGTCGATTCTATTCTCCAAGTGATTGAGGCGCTTTCCCCAGAAGAAAGAGAATTGTTAGAAAGCCGTCTTAAAGTCAGTGCTGTTAAGAAGACACCAGGAATTTGTGGAGGTCATGCTCGGATTCGGAATACGCGTATTCCGGTGTGGACATTGGTTTCATTTCGGCATCAGGGAGCAGATGAGGCAGAGCTACTCAGAAACTATCCTAGCCTCATACCTCAAGACCTGATAGCTGCTTGGGACTATTACGAACAAAATTCCCTAGAAATCGATCTCATCATCACTGCCCAAAATGAGAACGAGATTTATGGTTAAACTGTATTCCAATGAGAACTTTCCTCTGGAAATTGTTCGGCAACTGCGAAAGCTTGAATATGATGTACTTACCTCTTATGAGGCAGGACAGGCAAATCAAGGGATTCCCGACGATGAGGTTTTAGCGTTTGCAACCCAGGATCAACGGATTCTCATCACACTTAATCGAGATGATTTCATTGCACTCCATCACAGCGGAATTTCTCATGCAGGCATAATCATTTGTAAAGATGACCGAGATTACCTTGGACAGGCTCAAATATTACATACCTGTCTGAGTCAGAATCCTGATGGGACGAATCGACTGATTCGGATCAAAAAGCAGAATCTATCGAAATCAAGTATTCAAGTTTTTGTCTACCAAGAGTATAAAAGATAGTTCTCACTAATTGTGTTTACCTATTTCTGACTCGTAGGCTCACACCGTAATCTTAGTTAAAAACTTAAATTGTATCTGGATCAATATTTAATTCTCGCAGTTTAGCCGCTAATCGTGCGGCGCGTTGAGTTTCTTGTTCGGTCGGCACGTTGAGTTTCTTGTTCGGCGCGTTGAGTTGCTTGTTCGGCGCGTTGAGTTGCTCGTTCAGCGCGTTGAGTTTCTTGTTTGGCAAATTCTTCAGGTGTTGGAACTAACTGCCCCTCTGAGGTAAAAAATCTCACTAACCCTTTATAAACTCCTAAGTATAACCCTAACTGCTGACTCCACAAATGTCCTTGAGCATCGGGTTCTAAAGATTCATATTTACCATCTACTAAATGAAAACCTGCAAATTCTAAGCTTTCTGGATCGAACCAAAAATAATCAGGTGTCTGGAATGTATTCTGGTAAAGTGCTTTCTTGAAATTTTTATCTACATTTGCCGTTAATGGGGATAGAGTTTCTAAAATCATATTTGGATACTTGCCGTCTTCTTCCCACACCATCCAACTTCTCCGAATTTTGCGTTCAGTATCTAAGACAACAAAGAAATCTGGCCCTCGGAAATCTTCTGATTTAGGTTGCTTTAAACTGTAATAAATAGTTAAGTTACCCACCGCATAGAAATCGGTTCTATCTCGCCATAACCACTTTAAACATCCAAGTAAGAGCATTAATTGCTCTAGATGTAGTTCGGTTTCCAAAGGAGGTTCATCGCTATATAAACCAGTTAGAGGAAAAATCGCATTTTCTCTAGTTTCTTGAGCAGGATCTGGAGAAATTTCTAATTCTATGTCTTGGGACATAACGATACCACAGCATTTAATATTTATCTTTTTACTGTAGCGCTTCTCAAAGTCAGCGCGGTACAGAAGACACCAGGATGTTTTAGAGTTATGGTCGCATTCGGAACACGCCTATATTAATCAGACACTATTCTCAATGTTAAAACTTAAATTGTATCTGGATCAATATTTAATTCTCGTAGTTTAGCCGCTAAACGTGCGGCAAGTTGAGCTTCTTGGTCGGCGCGTAGAGCTTCTTGGTCGGCGCGTAGAGCTTCTTGTTCGGCGCGTTGAGTTTGTTGTTTGGCAAATTCTTCAGGTGTTGGAACTAACTGCCCCTCTGGTGTAAAAAATCGCAGTAATCCTTGATAAATGCCTAAGTATAATCCTAACTGCTGACTCCACAAATGTCCTTGAGCATTCGGTTGTAAAGATTCATACTTTCCATCTAATAAATGAAAACCTGCAAATTCTAAACTGTATGGATCAAACCAAAAATAATCCGGTGTCCGAAATGTATCTTGGTAAAGTGTTTTCTTAAACGCTTTGTCTGTCTTTGCCGTTGAGGGGGATAGAATTTCTAAAATCACATTTGGATACTTACCGCCTTCTTCCCAAACTGTCCAACTTTTACGAGTCTTGCGTTCGGTATTTAACACTACAAAGAAATCTGGTCCTCGGAAATCTTCTGATCTACGTTCGTTTAAACTGTAATAAATAGTTAAGTTCCCTGCAGCATAGAAATCACTTCTATCTTGCCATAACCATTTTATACATTTGAGTAAGAGCATGATCTGCTCTAGATGTAGTTCGGTTTCCAAGGGAGGTTCATCGCTGTATAAGTCACATGGAGGTAGAATAACATTTTCTCTAATGTCTTCGACAGTCTCTTGAGAAATTTCTACTTCTTTGGCAATGGTCATAGCAATATTACAGCATCTAATATTTATTTATCTATTTATTCTAGCGCTGCTGTTGTCAAGACGCGACAAATCCTACTTTCAGGATAATCTGCGCTCTGTCTCACTCAAAATTGTTTGGCTCAAGTTTG
>JBBQRU010000063.1:0-28180 GCA_038214545.1 Cyanophyceae cyanobacterium
AACTTATCAAGCACTAAATAGCCGTGCGAATCAGTTAGCGCGTTACTTACGTACTGTAGGTGTTGGTCCAGAGGTCAGAGTCGGTCTGTGCATTCAGCCTTCTTTGGAGTTAGCAGTAGCACTGTTGGGTATCCTGAAAGCCGGTGGCGTCTACGTCCCTTTAGATCCCACATACCCGCAAGAGCGCTTGACCTTATTGTTCGGTCAATCCCAAATAGCAGTGCTATTAACGCAGCAGCAAGTCATCACCAACTTACCACCCTATACTGGGGTGACCATTTGTTTAGATACTGATTGCGAGTCCAACGCCTGTTTGGAAGATACCAATTTGGAGAATCAAGTAACTCCTCACCACGCGGCGTATGTTGTCCATACATCAGGAACCACAGGAAATCCCAAAGGAGTTGTTGCCGAACATGGCAATCTCCGGAACTATATCTTGGCTACGCAAGAGCGCTTCGGGTTTGATCATCAAGATGCATTCCCTTGCATAGCGAGGTTTTCTTTTAGCATCTCTTTGTTTGAGTTGCTAAGTCCTTTAATCGCTGGCGGCAAAGCTGTAATTTTCACTAGAGACAATGTCTTAGATATTGCTTATCTAGTCAGTCAACTGGAGCATTTGACAAATCTTCATACTGTTCCGAGTTTAATGCGGCAAATCGTCAACTTTATCAAAGAGCGTAATTTAGATTCCACTAGATACAAACTCAAAAAAGTATTTATCGGTGGTGATTTAATTCCTCCCGACTTGATTGAAGAGATGAAAACCGTATTTAGTGGAGCTGAGATCTATACCCTTTATGGATGTAGTGAAGTAACAACCTTATGCTTGAGTTACAAAGTTCCTACGGAGACGAAATTTGAAAAACGCATTGTTGGCAAACCATTTAATAATGTTTCCGTGCGTTTGTATGACGAACAGCAATTAGTACCCGTAGGAACCAAGGGTGAGATTTATGTCGGTGGATACGGAGTCACGCGGGGATACTTACATCAACCGGAGATGACCGCGCAAAAGTTTGTCACTATTGACAATCAGCGCTTTTGTAAAACTGGAGATTGGGGAAGATGTCTGCCTGACGGCAATATTGAATTCATCGGTCGTGCCGACTTTCAAATCAAAATACGCGGTATCCGGATTGAACTGGGAGAAATTGAAGCTGCTTTAGCCCAACATCCCCAAGTTCAACAGGTTGTAGTCGTGGCTGGCGATGATATGGGGGATGAACGGCAGTTAATCGCCTATGTTGTGACGACAACCGCAACAACAGCAAGCGTTCTGCGGACTTATTTACGCGCCAAGCTACCCCTGGAAATGATCCCGAAAGTATTTGTTGGGATGGATAGCTTACCCCTCAACCCAAATGGCAAGCTGGATCGACGGTCATTGCCTGCACCAGAGTTGGATATACGCCTACCAGAATCGATTTCTGTGGCCCCACGGGATGAACTAGAGAAGCAACTGGCAAATATTTGGGAAAAAGTTCTTGGCATCAAAACCATTGGTGTGCAGGATAATTACTTCGATCTTGGTGGTAACTCTCTGCAAGCCTTACATATATTTGCCCAAATTGATCGCAAATTTGGCAAACAGCTACCCTTGAGTACCCTGTTGAAATCAGGAACTGTCGAGGCTCTTGCCAACGTTCTCCGCCAGCCAGAAATCCCTGTTGCCTTGTCAGAGGATGACGCGTCTTGGTCATCATTAGTCCCGATTCAGCCTCATGGCGACCAACCGCCCTTGTTCTGTATCCATCCTGCTGGCGGAAATATCCTTTCCTACCGTGAGCTTTTCCTTCGTCTCGATCCACATCTTCGAGTCTATGCTCTTCAAGCTAAAGGTTTGGATGGAAAACAACCTCCTCATACCCGAGTTGAAGACATAGCATCTGACTACATCAAAGAGATTCAAGCTATCCAACCTACAGGACCTTATTTTCTGGGAGGTCACTCTTTTGGCGGTATAGTCGCTTACGAGATGGCACAACAACTGCTTCAGCAAGGCGAGAAAATCGGTCTGTTATTTGTGATGGACACCTCTGCACCAGGTGCTGAGCGCAGATTGCCTTTCAGTCAGCGAATACAGCTTCATCGGGATAAGCTGTTTCAAGGAGGACATACATATCTATGTCAGAAACTGAAGGGATGGACTAAATGGCAAACGGATGCATTCAACTACAAGTTACAGAAGATTGCCACTAACTTCTATTTGCGCTTTGGTTTGACATTACCTCGCGATCTTCACAGCTTACAGATGGGAGAGGCTAGCGCCCAGGCATCAGCAGTATATATGATGCAACCTTACCCCGGTAAACTGACTTTGTTTTTGGTTGACGACGAAGTCAGGGAAGAAGGTGAAGGCTTTGATTACGATCCTAATTTAGGCTGGGATAAACTGGTTGATTCTAGGTTAGATATCCATCTGGTTCCTGGGGATCACAATTCTTTGCTCAAAGCACCCCACGTACAAGTACTCGCTGAAAAATTGCAGGCTTGTTTAGGCAACGCTATTGTCGCTAACAGTAAAAGATTAGAATTAGCATCCTAACAATTCGCAATTCGAAAGAGCGCAATTCGCAATTACGGACTCATTAAGTTCAAGCCCTCGGATTTATGCGTCAGGTAAGAAAACTGCGAATTGCGCTCTTTCGAATTGGAAAGTGGAGATTCTATTTTACTCAAAATCAAAATATTTAATGAACCAGGGGATAAGGCTATGCGTTGGACAGTTATGGCAGGTCTTCGTTTTATTTTGGCTTACATTGTTTTATCTGAGCATTTGGAATGGTGTATAGGTGGAAGCAATCCTTTTGCCTTTCTCAGTAAACTAGATGGTTTGGCGGCAGTTCTGGGATTTTTGTTAATTTCAGGGTACTCAATAGCTAACTCTATCACTCGAAATCCTCAAGGTTTTTACCAACGTCGAGTTTTCCGAATATATCCATTATATTTTTGTGCAGTTCTTTATTCATCAATTCCGTTTTTATTGACTAGTAAAAATCTTTTGTTTGGCACAACTGAGTTTGCACAGCCTGACTCATGGACAATTGCGGGAAATCTCTTATTTCTACAAGGATGGGGAATTGAAAGCCTAAGTTCAAATCCAGTAGTATGGACTTTAGGCGTGGAGGTTTTTTGTTATATGCTAGCTCCTCTATTTGCTAAAGCTAGTAACAAAATTATACTCAGTTTAATTGGTGTATCATCTTTGTTATTCGCGTTATTTCCTTACTTTTATCAACCCCATTACTCCAAACTTCAATATGGTTTGGCATTATTACTATTTCTTTGGGCATGGCTTCTAGGCTTTTTCTACTTTGTTAATCAAGAAAAAACTTACTCCAAGATTCTCCTAGTTAGTTTAGGTTGTTTACTTTTATCGTTGAATCATGTTTACACTGGAAAGGCTGCAATTGTAACATATGCTATCAGTAGCATGATTATCATATATTCACCCCGAATTAACCTATCTAGTAATTTAACTAAAATCTTGAATTATTTGGGTAATATTTCTTATCCTCTTTACCTGTTTCACCTCCCCACCATGTTTATTATCTATTCGGGTCTAAAGATTAATAATCCAGTTGTATTGATTTTATTTTCATTGTTGATTTCCATGCTTTTTCATCATCTCGTTGAAGTCCCGCTACATTCCAAAAAAGTGGCGCTGCCGGTGAAAATTAGTTGATTTTTGAATTAAATTAGATTACAGATCTTCTCCAATTATGGGAATTGCGATACTCTAATGGGCTGAAACGTAGAGCGCTATCGCACGAGTGTCTTCTATCAAAAGTTAGATTTTCTTCTTCCGTCATAGCTACTCCTGCTAAAATAAGCACATTGATTACCCCAACATTTATTTATTTTTTTGAAAAATAAACGAAAGAGATACTCCTCAGGCGACTTTTGGAGCGATTTGTCGTAATTGTGACTAATGTTTTTGCTTGGCCCACGTTGAAAAGTGATCGCTTTTCGTACTAACCTATTATTTAGCCCTTCCTGCTAGAGACAGTTAATTGCACCATGATAATTAACCGCATAATTAACCGCATTTCTCGCTCCTCACTTCTGAATCCAAATCCCCAACCGCTCAAAAAAACTCTCGGTCTTGACAATCGGCTTTACGATTATTTATTATCTGCTTCGTTGCGCGAGCCGCATGTGCTGCGACAACTGCGGGAAGAAACCGCCAGCCATCCTTATGGGAATATGCAGATAGCACCGGAACAAGGGCAGTTTATGGCGCTGTTGGTGCAGTTGATGGGAGCAGTAAAAACGCTGGAAGTGGGGGTGTTTACTGGTTACAGTACACTGTCTGTGGCTTTAGCACTTCCGCCAAATGGTAAAATAATTGCGCTGGATGTGAGTGAGGAATTTACAGCGATCGCCCGTCGCTATTGGCAGCAAGCAGGAGTAGCAGATAAAATCGATCTGCGTTTGGCTCCAGCGATCGATAGTTTAGATCAGTTGTTAGGATCTGGGCAAGCGGAAACGTTTGATTTTGCTTTCATCGATGCTGATAAAGAAAATTATGCCGAATATTACGAGCGAGCCTTGCAGTTGGTGCGTCCGGGTGGTTTGATTGCTGTTGATAATGTTCTTTGGTATGGAAATGTCGCCGATCCGCAATCTCAAGATGAAAATACTCAAGCAATTCGCGCTTTAAATGAGAAGATATACAATGACGAACGCGTCACCATCAGCCTTGTGCCGATTTCGGATGGTTTGACACTCTGCAAAAAGCTTTAAGCTTATAGCTATAGCTGTCTTATTCTCTCTCATCATTTTCAGGCATCTACTTTACCTCAAAGATTGAAATCGTACCCGCATACCATCTTTTGGGCGATTTGTCGGAATTCTGACTTGCTCTAAACTTTGATTCGGTAATACTTCCCATTGATAGCCTCGGAGTAGTTGCGCGGCGACTATTTTCATTTCCATCTTGGCAAAGGCTATGCCAATACAAACTCTAGGTCCACCACCAAAACCGATGAGGCTAAACGGTCGCTGTTTAGATTTAAAGCGGTCTGGATCAAAACGTTTTGGCTCAGGATAAATTCCTGCCATATCGTGAGTCCCAATAATGGAATACAATGCCATCCAGCCCACAGGAACATGAAAACCATTAAACTCAAATTCTTTCACAACACCGCGAAATCCGCCACCAACCGGAGGATGCAGTCGTTCAACTTCCCACAATACCTGCTCTAAATATGGCATTTGCCCTAATTGTTCTAAGCTTAACTCACCTTGCAGTTGCAGTTGTTCCTCTCTGGCGCGTTGTAAAACCTCTGGATGACGTGCTAGTTCAACGCACAGCCAAGTTAACATTGATGTGGTAGTTTCATGTCCGGCAAAGAGTAACAGCACCGATTGGAAAACCAATTCTCTTTCACTGAGACTGTTACCATCTTCATCTTTAGCTTGGATTAACAAACTTAAAGCGTCATTAGTGGGGTTTTGTTGACGTTGTCTGACAACTTCCGTTAAATATTCTAGGATTTGGTCACGGGCGGCGATCGCTTTCCCCAACTTTGTAAAGGGCAAGCGCAACGGATTGAGGGCAAACAAACCATCTGTAAGTGTTGTAAACAAATGACTGAGGCGTACCGATTCTGCCCCTGGGTTAGTACCTAGTAACAATTGACTGGCAATATCAAACGTTAGCTGCTTGAACTCCTCCAACCACGTAAATTCCTGCTTCTCCTGCCACTTTTTCAGATATTCGCCTGTAATCGCTGTCATTTTACCAACATATTGACTCAGCGCTGGTCCGTGCAATGCTGGCATCATTAAGCGGCGCTTTTGACGATGTTCCTCGCCATCTTGCAGAAAAAGTGATTCGCCAAGCAGGATCTTAAAAGTGTCTGGCCAACCCTCACGCCAAGAAAAATTCTCCATATGGCTAGAGAGGACAAACTCCACAGCCTCTGGTCCCACCATCACTACAGTAGGTCTACCAATAATGTGGGTTTTAAAAATAGACCCATATTGCCGATAGCGCTTTTCAATAAAATTATCGTCAAAAGCAAATGATAGCGTCTCTCCCAACACTGGTAAACCGCTGCTTCCTGGTGGGTGTAGATGGCTGTTCATGAGGCAAACCGTTATAGAGCAATAACTTCACAATATTAACTTATTTAAACTAATGCCAATTCTGTATGAGAGTGCATAGAACTGTAGAATGGGGTTAGAGGAAAAATTAAACCTAAAATCTCGATTGATCCCATAGTTGAAGAATATCGATCTAAGATTAAGATATCGCTTTGTACGAGTGACCGATGACTGCAACGCTACTGACACCACCGACCGAGATAATTCACCTTTCGGGAATTAGCTGGCAGACCTATGAAACGCTGCTTCAGGAATTGAGCAATCGGCGTCTGCGGCTTACTTACAATCGTGGCAATTTAGAAATCATGGCTCCTTCTCCTGAACACGAACGATTTAAAAAAGTGTCGGGACGATTTGTTGAGACAATGGCGGAAGAACTGGAGATCCGCATAGAACCCTTGGGGTCAACCACATTTAAGCGTCCTGAGTTGAGTGGTGTAGAACCCGATGAGTGCTTTTACATTTACAATATTGATGCAGTGCGCGGGAAAAAACGACTGGATTTAACCAAAGATCCGGCACCCGATTTAGTTGTAGAAATTGATGTCAGCAGTAGTTCTCAAACTCACCTTCAGGTTTATGCCGATCTGGGTGTTGCAGAAGTCTGGATTTATAACGGGGAATCTTTGGCAATTCAAAAATTGCGTAATGGTGCCTATGTTACCTCCCAAACAAGTCAGTTTTTTCTAAACATTCCCATTCCAGAAATTGCCGGATTTTTACAACAAGCGGAAACAATGGATTATCTGGAACTGGTAAAAGCCTTTCGGAAATGGGTGAAAAGGCAGATTGGGCAGTAGAGTGGCTTAGGCATTTTCTGGCGACTCGTCGTTTAATTCCACACCCTCAATCAATAAACTAGCAGCCTCAGACATCTCGCTTGTATAAGGTTGCAGTGTTTTATTTTTCAGTGCTTCTGTCGTGACGAAATCGAGAAACAGCCGCATCATTAGGGAATCTTCGCGATCTTCATTATCACCCGATTGAAAAATAATTCTGACTATTGCAGTATCTGGAGACAATACCTCTATCCAACCATCTGCATTCGCAAACTGGGGATGCTCACGATAAAACTCCGCAGGTAGCCGAAATCCTGAACTAGTACCAATTTTGGTACTGCGAACGTTGTAGGAGTTGCCCATATATAATGTATATACGTGATGTACTTACATAATAGCAATTTGTAAGGGTATGTATCGCGAAGTATTAGGACAATACCGGGAGAATGTAACCAACACCCTTAAGGGTGTGGCTAAACGAACAAAGCCTGCCTTCGCAGGCTACATATATAAATTAGCCTGCGAAGGCAGGCTTTGTTCGTTTAGCTCCAGGCTAAGAAGTGAGAGTGAATTTGCAAAACTGAGATGCTCGCACAATACCTCTGTTCAACCATCTAGCTTAGATGAAAAATCCACAAGAGACAGCTTTGTTTGTGGCTGAAAACCCTCTACTACCAATCACTTACCCTTATTTGACGAAATATCACCAATTTTAGTGCCATCACCAATCACATTAATAATATTACCCACATTGCTATTACTAACCGGCAAATTATTAGAAATCTCGCGAATCTTCTCCTCTGCTTCCTGTTTATTCCATACCTCAGTTGCTAAACCCTTTCCACCCCGCAACAAAGCTACCGGAAAATCTTCTGTCGCAAAGTCAAAAAATGGTGTTTGTTCGGCTTTACGTAAATCTCGTGCGCTTTCGGGAACGGTTTTCCCCAGATAATTCATTAAATGGGAAACCCGCACTACTTTATCACCGGGTTGGTTTGCAGCACCTTGCAACGCTTCAAGAAAATGGTAGGTGTAGACGCTCATTTCCCCATCGGGACGTACCCACGATAATTGGTTTCCAGTAGAGGATGTGAAAACTACCTTTCCCGTACCTTGTTTGTTTATATCTTTTGTTAAGGCATCGATGATATTTTTGGGGAAAGCGGTTTGAATAAAACCCTTGGGTAGGGTAGGACGGTTGTTTGCTCCTTCTTTCGATGATGCCATTGCTTGAGCATGACAGCTATCGATAATTACTAGCAATCTTTGCGCGAGAATTTGTTGCAATGCATCGTTGAATTTTGTCGCTGGTAAGGCAGTATTGGCAATATGTACACGGTCAGTTTCGTGAGGGATAAGATAGTAATCTCCAGATTCATCCAAGCAACCATGACCGGAATAATAAATAAGTATAGTTGCTTCTGGGTCTTTTTCGGCTTGCTGTTTTAGCCAGTTTAAGCCATCTAAAATATTTTCGCTGGTTGCAGTTGCATCGTGGAGTAAACGTAGATGTTGGTCATTATCAATATAGCCGCATAAATTCTGGTCAGTCAGGAGAGTTTTTAATGCTTGAATATCTTTGACTGTAACGGGTAAAGATAATTTATATTCTTCGCATTCACCTACACCAATCAGTAGGGCGTAGTTGTGGGAGAGGATTTTGGGCATAGTAAGGAGGGGTACAGGTTGGTAGTATTTGAGATGTTCTTGGATATTTTCGAGTGTGTCTAGAACCTCTGATGAATATTTGCCTTTATTAGCTTGCAGAAAATGTTGGTTATTTAAAAGTTTAACTAAACTAATCATCACCGCTTCAGATTTTATTTGTCCCAGGGCAGATGCGGCACTCTCACGTACAAATGAATCTTTATCTTCGAGAAGTTCAATTAATCTAGGTATTGCCGCATCAGATTTTATTTGTCCCAGGGCATTAGAACATAGAGATAATTTTTTATCTCTGAGAAGTGTAATTAATTTAGGTATTACCGCGTCAGACTTGATTTGTAACAGGGCATATATGGCAAAAAGACGTACATTTTCATCCTCATCTTCGAGAAGTTCAATTAATCTAGGTATTGCCGCGTCAGACTTGATTTGTAACAGGGCATATGTGGCAAAAAGACGTACATTTTTATCCTCATCTTCGAAAAGTTCAATTAATCCAGGTATTACCGCGTCTGACTTGATTTGTAACAGGGCGTCTACAGCACTAGAACGTACAAATAAATTTTTATCTTCAAGAAGTTTAATTAATCCAGGTCTTGCTGTATCAGATTTAATTTCTCCTAGGGCAGATGCGGCACTAGAACGTACAAATGAATCTTCATCTTCGAGAAGTTTAATTAATCCAGGTATTGCCGCATCAGATTTTATTTGTCCCAGGGCATGTGCGGCACTAGAACGTACAGATGAATCTTTTTGTTCGAGAAGTTTAATTAATCCAGGTATTGCCGCGTCAGACTTGATTTGTCCCAGGGCAGATGCGGCACTAGAACGCACAAATGAATCTTCATCTTCGAGAAGTTCAATTAATCCAGGTATTGCCGCATCAGATTTTCTTTGTCCCAGGGCAGATGCGGCACTAGAACCCACAGATGAATATTTATCTTTGAGAAGTTTAATTAATTTAGTTATTACATTAGATTTTCTTTGTCCCAGGGCAGATGCGACACTAGAACCCATAGATGAAAATTCATCATCGAGAAGTTCAATTAATCCAGGTATTGCCGCATCAGATGGTATTTGTTCCAGGGCAGATGCGGCACTAGAACCCACAGATGAATATTCATCTTTGAGAAGTTTAATTAATCCAGGTATTGCCGCGTCAGACTTGATTTGTCCCAGGGCAGATGCGGCACTAGAACGCACAAATGAATCTTCATCTTCGAGAAGTTTAATTAATCTAGGTATTGCCGCGTCAGATTTTGTCTTACTTAGCAGCTTAATTTTCAACAACAGAGGAACGTTTAAACTGTAAACTAAACCAATAGTTTGCTTTTGCCACTCTAATTTAACTTCTCCCGCTAACCTTGCTCCTAACTGCCAATCAACCCGTAAAGCCAACTTCACAACTCGTAGCACTAAACGTTCATTATCCAACAATGCCATCATCAATGCTGCCGATTCTGTCCATTTTAAATAATTAAAATGATTCCATTGCAACTTATCATCACTCAGATCTTCTACTTCCTGCAAAAGCTCTTCTGCGGCGTAATATTCTTGAATTAATTGATGGCGAAACTCGATTTTATTTTCTACCCCTATTTGGATTAAATGATATTTGAGTAAATCATCTAACCAAGCGATCGCGCAATCTGCGGCACAATTAACTTTAACTTTGAGAAATTTCGTGAATATTTCCTCCACTTGTTGTCGGGGTATCGCAACCAAAAATTCTGTCATAGTGGTGTCAAAGCTAACGCCTCTAGGGACATTCCCCCCCATCATCACCCAAGCTAAATGCTGCAACAAACGCTTCCACCAGCGTCGCGAATCATCGGAAACAGGAATATCTTGCTTGAGTTGGCTGTCAAAAATTTCTGTAAACCGACGAAACATTGAACCCAAGTTTGGTGGTATTTTATTCCCACTGCTGTCAAATACCGAACACAGCATCATTAACAGTAATGGTGTTTCCCCAAACTCCCTTAACCTTCTCCCCAACTGCTGAAGCATCTGTTCCCCAGTTTCAGGAAGATACCCCTGCACAAATTCTCTCATCTGCGCTTCCGTCAGGGATTGCATTTCCAGCTTTTTATTAATTCCCAAATCACCACCCACCCCTAAATCTCGCG
Organism: Cyanophyceae cyanobacterium; assembly: GCA_038214545.1. Lineage (GTDB taxonomy): Bacteria > Cyanobacteriota > Cyanobacteriia > Cyanobacteriales > Nostocaceae > JBBQRU01. The sequence goes on from JBBQRU010000063.1 coordinate 10,688, forward strand.
TCGTAAAGACCATTGGGGTAGTTTGCTGGTAATCCTGATGAAACTTTTGTAACTGCGATCGCGCTTTTTGGGATGGTAATTCATTTACACCATCAACTAACAATAAAAACTGTCCCTGTCGCAATAATGTTTTTACGGTTTCGCTGTCTATCGCTAAACTTGGATGATGGCGATTGATAAAGGCTTCAATTAAGTCGAGGATTGAGGTATCGTGGTAGCGCAGTTCAACGAGGACGGGGAGTTGGGATTTCCCATTGGTTTTTGAGATTGCTTCATCGTTCTCCTTATCCCCAAATACCTGCGCTTCTTCCAATAACAACCGTAACAAAGCCGTAGATTTTCCCGAACCTGGACGACCAATTAAAAGTACATGTTCTGGTGCATATTTCCGCAAACCTTCCAGAACATTTAAAATTTCCTTTTCTTCCCTTACTTTTGGAAATTGTTCCCTCTCCGGTTCAAGTGCGTCTGGTTGAATTACGCTCGCTTGGAGATTGAACAATAAAGATTTCTCTACCTGCTTATTATAGTTTTTGCCTACAACATCCGTGATAGTGTAGATTGCCCACCATTGAGCGTATTTTTTGCAAATTGATTCTAGATACGGCTTCCAGTCAATCAATACCGCTCCTTAAACAATTAGAGGAATAACTTTAAAAACACCATAACATAATATTTTATATTGGGCAATTTCATCCTCAAAACATTCATCACTACCCTGTTTTGTTAGGTAGCTAATCTTCATTTATTTCTGCTTCTTCTGCAATAAGTACAATCACTTCAACACAACCTCCTCTCGATTGGGGTTGGTAGTGATCGACCGTTCAAGTTCCTCCGACGTCAGTTTCTCTCACCCCACAAAATTCGCAGGCATAGTTTGCTCGTTGCTGAACTTGCTCTCGTACTTCTTTTGAGATAGTCATGCCGAAAGACGAACCGCCAATTGCTGCCGTAATACACCAATTTCCTGACGTAAATCATCATTCTCTCTAGATATTTGCTGAATGCGTTGAGTTACGAAAGTTAACTGGTTTAAGGATGCTTCTATCTGAGTTGGCAATTTTGCGATTGTTATTTGATCGGCATTATCGCTAAATAGCTTACTTTCAATTGTATCTAGCTTTGCATACCAAGCATCTAGCTGCTCTTTTTCCCAGTTAGTGAGTTGTTCGCCAAGTGTTGAGCGATTGTGCAGTTGCCTCCCCATTTCATCTAAAATCATCCGTGTTCTCCTGATTTGATTGCTATGAAAATTGTACCAAACTTTACTGCAAACCCAAAGTTCGACCGGGAAAACCCGCAACATCAAAGTATCTTGTATTACCTACAGTTTGATATTTGAGAATCGTCTTCAAGCCATTAGCCGCAGTTGGAGACTCCAACGTTTGGGATTTAAAAGCCACATCATTCGGTCCTTTAGCTAAGGTTTCATTTAAAACCCGACCGACTAACTTACCGCGATTTATAACTTTAAAATTCAATACTTTAGCTAAGGTGACAGCCACATCAGCATTACCGGCTGGCGCTTGGTCAACATAACCAGTTTTAAAATCAGGTCCGATCGCCGCCATAAAGTTATAGGTATCAGCCCGACTAAAACTACCGTGCATCCCTTGACCCTGCTGTAAACCAGTATCACCGATTTCGGCACCACAAAGAGTAGGATTACCGCAGCCGGTGTCAAACGACCTAAAGTTGACCACAATTGAGGGAGTCGGGGTAAGAGATGCGCCTTTCAAGCCAATTGTACTCATCGGTAAAGTCCCAGGAATCGGACCTAAAGGATCGTCAATAAATAAACCGCTGACATAATCCTGCTTCAGCAGAAAACCGACAATTCTATTTGCAAGTGCTTTCTTATTAGCGTCCTTAGGCAGATAGATTAAATCAGAACCGCCGTTAGCCGCAACGACAATCTCCGGATTTTGAGTATTTTTATCAATCACAGCATTTTTCGAGAACTTACCCAGCTTCGGATCGATTAACGCATTATCCTTATCTGGATCATTAAGTGGCTGCTTTAATTCATTGGCGATATCAATCCCTAAAAATCCTGGAGGTAAAAAACCATCCGGCACATCAGGATAAGCTAGGGTTGCAGAATAACTAGTTTTACTTTCTTTGCTAATGGTTGAGAAACCGTGATCGGCGGCAATAAATATATTAGTCGAATCTGCTAAACCTAAATCTTGAAGTGCCGATCGCAGTTGCGCTAAGTTTTGATCAACATTTTTCCTAGCAGCCAAAGAAGTCGGGCCATTGATTCCCGGAGTCAAGCTATTGAGACTATCTCCTTGGTTGTGTTGCGTCCCATCCGGATCGCGCGACCAGTACACAAGTACAAAAGGTTTCTGACGTTGCTTAAATAAAGGCAGAATTACTTTCGTGGTGACATTAGCAAAATACTGCTGCTGTTCAAGATTCGCAATTTTGGTACCGGGAGTACTACTAGTTCCTGGCTTACCATTATCTCCGCGACTTGGGGTAGCTACACCTAAATTATTCTTTTTCAACAGTTCCGAGATTTCTGAAGCTACAGGAATTCCTGTCTCTGAACCAGTTGAATCGTCAAAAATAATCGTCGAGTTACCCTTTTGTTCCGTAATATCTTGAATTAATACAGGTCCAACTTTACCGATTGCAGCAGTACTGTAACCCGCTTTTCTAGCTGAAGCGAGGAAGCTTTCTTCGTTGAGATAGTTTTGACCGAATTTACGATTAACTTCGGCTAAAACAGCATTATTTTCTAGAAAAGGCACAAGGCTGTTTTTGGCGCTTTTGACTTGTGAACCGATATTAATCGTGTTACTAAAATCGCCAGTATCTCCCAGATAATGCCCTGTAGCAAAGGCTGAGGCGTTAGCGGTGGTGAATGTCGGGAATAGTGAATGACTGTTGACAAAGCTGACTCCGCGTTGGCGAATGTCATAGAGGGTAGGAGTATCTTGAGCATTGACCGCATTTGTCCGCAGCCCATCGGTGACAAAAAAAACCACATTATGCTCGCTAGGCTGAGTGCGACACGCAACACCCACGAAGGTGACTAATGAGAACATCAACACTGATAACAATACCCACCTTAACCGTCTACGTAAAAATATCTGCATAAATCTGCATACCTGAGCCTGTGTTGCTCACTATGAACATTCAGATTTCATTGAATCATGTATTTAGCCACACTGAGTGTGATCTGCAAAATAAATATATAAGGTCAAGAACAGGGTGTGGGGTTGCAGGTTTGGGGTTGCAGGTTTGGGGTTGCAGGTTTGGGGTGTAGTCGGAAACAACACAAGACTTATACAAGAGTGGTATGAGAATTTTACCCTACACCCCAAACCCCAAACCTGCAGCTCTGTGATTAATCCAAATCCAAATCAGTTACAGCACCAACACTGCTAGAAGATACTAACTTCGCGTATTTTGCCAGTACACCAGTGGTATAACGAGGTTTTGGTGGTTGCCATTCAGTGCGGCGGACGACTAAATCGGCATCATCTACATGCAGTTGCAACAAACGAGCGTCAGCATCAATGGTGATTGTATCGCCTTCTTGCACGAGAGCGATCGCACCTCCAACAGCCGCCTCCGGAGCCACATGTCCCACTACCATCCCATAAGTACCACCAGAAAACCGTCCATCAGTAATTAACCCGACAACATCTCCTAAACCAGCACCAATAATCGCGGAAGTCGGAGCCAACATTTCCCGCATTCCTGGCCCCCCTTTCGGTCCTTCATAGCGGATCACAATTACATCTCCCGGTACGATTTTATGCGCCAGAATCGCCTCCAAACAAGCTTCCTCTGATTCAAAAACTCGAGCTGGCCCAGTAATTTGTGACTTTTTCACCCCAGTAATTTTGGCGACAGCCCCTTCCGTAGCCAAATTACCTCTAAGGATCGCTAAGTGACCTTGAGCATACATGGGACGTTCCCAAGGACGGATCACATCTTGGTCATCGCGAGGGCTATCTGGCACTTCTGATAAGACTTCGGCAATTGTTTGACCAGTAATAGTTAAAGCATCGCCGTGGAGTAAACCATGCGTCAGCAACATTTTCATTACCTGAGGAATTCCCCCAGCTTTGTGGAGATCAGTTGCTACATATTGACCACTGGGTTTGAGGTCGCACAACACCGGGACACGCGCCCGGATGGTTTCAAAGTCGTCTAAAGCTAGTTGCACACCAGCAGCGTGAGCGATCGCTAACATATGCAACACTGCATTTGTGGAACCACCAATTGCCATAATTGTCGAAATGGCATTTTCAATCGATTTACGGGTAATAATTGAGCGTGGTAAAATCTGTTTACGAATCGCTTCAACTAAAACAAAAGCCGACTTCTCCGCACTATCAGCCTTTTCGGCATCAACAGCAGCCATTGTCGAGGAATAAGCCAAACTCATCCCCATTGCCTCAAATGCCGAAGACATGGTATTGGCTGTATACATCCCTCCACAGGAACCTGCGCCGGGACACGCCAGACGTTCCACTGCCATCAGTTCATTTTCGTCAATTTTCCCAGCACTGTATTGCCCAACAGCTTCAAACGAACTGACAACAGTTAAATCTCGTCCGTTGTAATGTCCCGGTTTGATTGTGCCACCATAGACAAAGATTGCCGGAATATTCATGCGAGCGATCGCAATCATCGCACCGGGCATATTTTTATCACAACCACCGACAGTCAATACCCCATCCATACTTTGACCAGTACAGGCGGTTTCAATCGAGTCAGCAATCACTTCTCGCGACACCAGAGAATATTTCATCCCTTCGGTTCCCATCGAGATCCCATCACTAATCGTAATGGTACCGAACATCTGCGGCATTGCCCCAGCACTCTTGATCCCCGCCTCGGATCTTTTCGCGAGTTGGTCGATCCCCATATTGCAGGGAGTAATGGTGCTGTAACCATTAGCAACACCGACGATCGCTTTAGTGAAATCTTGATCTTGAAAACCAACTGCCCGCAGCATAGCCCGATTAGGCGATCGCTGCACGCCTTGCGTCACAACTTGGCTTCTGATATTGTCCGACATAGTTTTTCCTTCCGCGCCGCTGTTCATTTTTTTTGGCGGTGCTATAAAGCTAATTGTCTTAAAATATCAGAAACCAGACCAATGTAGTGCGTCGGCGTAATCAAACATTATGCTGAGTATTTACAGAGGGAAGAATTGCAGTAGCATTGAAGTTACACCACCAACAAAATCAACAAAACTGGGTTTCCCTTTACTGATACTTGTATTTACAGGTATTTGGATTTCTTTAACAAAAGCCTGAGATGTTTGTGCTCCGGTAGCATTTGCCTCAGCTAAAAAAAGTTTCTCTGCTATCTGACCATCAGTAATTCCACCTGTACGGTCAAACAATTGATAGCGAGCTACACCACGAGCTAAGTAAGCTCCCGGAAATTTAGGTTTTAGTGTAATTGCTTGGGTAAAATAGTCAATCGCCTGTCTTTGATTACCTTTTTCCGCAGCAGCGACTCCCAAAGCGTAGAAATCTTCAGAGGTAGCGATCGCCGCCGGAATACCGACAGCTCCCTGCATATTTGCACCTGTGACATTAGCACCAATCAAATTGGCATTTGAAAGATAAGCATCTCTCAAGTCAGCACGCCTCAAATCAGTACCACTTAATTTAGCATCACTGAGGTTGGCTCCAAACAAACCAGTCCCACTGAGGTTAGCACCCATCAAATTCGCACCACTCAAATTTGCTCGACTCAAGTTAGCACCACTCAAGTTAGCACCACTCAAATTCGCACCACTCAAATTCGCCAACACCAACCCAGCTCCACTGAGATCGCAATTTTGGCATTGATTTGTCGCCAGCAAATGTCTGAGATGTTCATTGTTCAGGGCTTTAGCTGGGGTAACGCAGACGGTGGAAAGTATGAGTACCGCAGTGGCGATTTTATTTTTCATTGTCTAACTTAAATTCAACTATGACTAAATATTGCTGTCGCAAATATAGCCTTTAGTCTTGCTTTTGGGTAGGGGACACCTACTGACTATTAATATATTAAGACTTTTTAAGGGTGCAGGACTTGAGAGAGGATAAGGCTGGTATTTGGATGAGAATTCGATTCCATTTGTTGGCTATGAGCCGGTACCAAATGAACAAACACATTCAGTGAAAATGTCAGGGTAGCAGCTAAAAATATTTTTTCCCACATATCAATTTTTCCCCAACCACAATCATCGCGAGTAAATTTATTTACGCTGATTATGGCCACCTTTTTGGAAAACATGAGTGATTGATTGGGATGTAAGTGAGTGATTTAGATCACACAAAGCCAGCTTCCAATTCGCAATTCGCAATTCGCAATTCGCAATTCGCAATTTCCCTACCCACTTAAAATAGCTACACCAGTCAGGACTGCGGAAAGACTAATAATTAAACGGTGACGTTGATGGTGATACATTTCGCTCCCTTTACCGCGCTCGCTTGGAGATGCCACTTGACAGTTAGAAAGCTGCCAAAATGGCAACAAGACGAGGCTGATTTTAGTTATGTTTAGTTTAAATTAAACAAATAACAAACATTATAAATCGTTAAGTCACAGTATGTATAGAGCTGCTCAGCATAGGCTGATCGGTATAAGTAGTAATAGTCATCAAGCGGGCACATTCAAATTGCGTCCCTGGTTAGTAATTTGGACCGACATTAGCTCTATCTAGCTCTTCAGCAGTCCTCCGAGCGCAGGTGTAGCATCGAAGCTAAGCGACTAGATTTAAGCAGTTGTTTAAAAGCCAGCAAGATAAAGGGAGGAATAGTTTTCATATAACGACCCCAAAGTCGGCGCGGCTCTTGTATAAAGCGGTAAAGCCATTCTAGACCGAATTCTCTGACGATTCGGGGTGCGCGTTTATGAATTCCGGCGTAAACAGGGAATACTCCGCCCAAGCCAATCATCACTGCTTGAACTTTATCCTTGTGCTGCGCCATCCAATATTCTTGTTTTGGACAACCCAGAGACACAAAGACCAAGCCAGCACCACTATTGTTAATTTTTTTAGTTAAAGCCTCATCTTCTATTGGCGTCAAAGGACGGAAAGGCAGTGGTTCCATCGCCGCAATTTTGACCTGAGGATATTCTTGTTCTAATTTTTCTCTCATCCGGGAAAGAATTTCGGTTTGGGAACCGACAAAAAATATACTTATATTTTGATTTGATGTCTGATTACATATTGCTTGGAGAATATCCATCCCCGCGACACGATTTTGATAACGCGATCCCATTTTCCGCATCATCCAAACTAAAGGCATCCCATCCGGCGTGACCATATCTGCTCGATCTAGGAGATTAGCAAACTCTGGATTCCAATGGGCTTCCATCAGCATGTGTACATTGGCGACACACACTGTGCGACTTTGGCGCTCTTTAGCCCAGGAGAGAATGGTTTGAATTTGGTCGTCGAAGCGTAAGGCTGTAATCTGAAAATCTAAGACTTTTTGCGTAGGTATTGAAAGTTTTTCCACCGATATAAGCTCCCGTGTCGAACATAAAAAGTAGAATCTAGCCGGAGTGATGCATATATGGCAAAAATCAGGTTTGTTTAAACCTGACCGTTTCCGTACAAGTGCGACCAGAAGTTAACACATGGAGATGCAGTAGCTGAAACAGTAATTTTTTTAGCTTCCCTGGCAGTAGTTTAATATTCTTAAACTTGTAATTTAAATTTACTACTACTCTGAGTGGTTTCACGGGTGTTTTTAAAAATTTCATATATATAAGATTTTATTTACACAATCTTTATAATTTCATCAATTTCAGTGTCAGAAAATTAGGGCTTGACTACGAAAATATACTGACTAGTTTAATTTCTAAGAAATAAAAATACTCAATGCTAATAGTCGAAAATCACCCTGTTGCCAACTTAACCCGACAGCCCAACAGTAAGTTCATACTTTTGGGTTGTTCACAAGCCTTTGAGAAAGCGCTTTACAAATAACTCTAGCTTAAATTAACTAGGGAGCGGTGTAACGTTAAATACTTTTGTTTCTCTTGGTAATAAGTACCCAACTTAATTACCAGCCGATGAAACTAAATAGGGAATCGGAGATTCAAATAGTATTAATGATCCACTAACATAGTATTTACAATTTTGGCACTATCTATGGATAAGTACAATATTGTAATTCTCTAACAATACTTATATTGTCAATTAAAAATATGCGATTTCATCCGCTTCTTCGCGCACACCATCCCGTGTCAGCATTGATACTGTTTCTAACATGTAACCAGCGCATCCGCCCGACCCAACACCGCCATATCTTCTGCATCCAACTCTTCGGGTATTCCACTGCGAATCAATTCGGCAAAGTCCTCATTCGGAACCATCACAGTTAAAGTATACAAGCGTGTCTTACCTGTATTCTCAATCATATGAATACCCGTTGGCGGTACTAATAAACTATCACCGGCATTAATTTTGACAGTTTTGCCATCACAAGTTGCCCGACCTTCACCTTTAAGGACAAAAAACATTTCCACTGCCCATTGATGGCGATTAGGAGGAGTCTTGCCACCAACATCAAAAATCTCGATACAACAAGTCAACGAGACATTTGCACTCGCGGTATCAAAAACAATTGCCAAGCGATTAGAATCCGTAGGACTAATGCGATACACTTGGTAATCACGCGGAGATTTAATCACAGGAATTACACAACGAGAAGCTTGCATCTATTTACTCCCAGATTCATTCTTGGTACTAAGTGCTGTAAAAATCGAGTCTAAGTCAGTCACAAAACCAAAGCACTGCTGAACGTTGTATAACGTCGCTAACCAACAGTACTCAGGAGAAGTTGTTGCCGTACAGTCTTTAACTAATACACAGTCATATCCTAAAAAGTGAGCATCACACAATGTCGTCATCACACATTGGTCAGCATTCACGCCAGCGAATAATAGTGTAGTTCTTCCCAAGTTCCGCAGGATACTATCTAAAGCAGTATCCCAGAAGCCACTCATGCGATACTTATCAATGCGAATATCTTGCGGCAAAAGCGGGAGTTCATCCACCACCGCCGCCGCCCAACTACCAGCCATTAACACCGTCGCCCCATTATTTGGCAACGGATGTCCCAATCCCACACCAGCGCCGGTAGGATTATAAACGTGATGTGCTGCCGCACTAATATTGAGTAAGTCAGCCCGATTCCCCCAATTTACCCAAATTACCGGCACATCTCGCGATCGCAGTGCCGGGAGTAAACTATTTAATGGGGCAATAGGAGTCCGCGCCGGTGTCACATCCACTCCAATATGCGCTAACCAGCCATCAGGATGACAAAAGTCATTTTGCATATCGATCACCAATATGGCAGTTTTTGCCAAATCAAGATGGAGAGTTTTGGTTCCTGTTGATAAGATAATAGGCTGTGGATTCAGAGGAGGACGAGTTATATCTGCAATGTCGGCATTTACATACCAAGCATTGGGCGCAATACCTAATGTCTGAAGAGGTCGATTCATAAATATTTCCTACTCCCGACAACAATCATTGTTTATGTTGTAGCGTGAAAGTCTGTCTTTTGTGTGAATCTTAACTAAGGTTAAATGTATGTTTACTATCCAAAATGTTTTAATTGCAGTTGAAGACGGCTACACCACAGTCGATGTCCAGATTGTCGAAGGTGCGATCACAGCAATTGCCCCCAGTCTAGAAGTTATCGGCACAGCGATCAACGGTCAAAACAAATTACTCCTACCTGGTTTTGTCAACGCCCACACTCATTCCTCCGAAATGTGGCAACGAGGAGTGATCCCATCCTTTCCCTTAGAATTATGGCTAGCGGAACTCTACGATTTTGCCCCCCTCGATCCCGAACAAGCTTACATCAGCGCCTTAGGAACAGCCGTAGAAACCCTTCTCTCCGGCGGTACAAGTGTCGTCGATCAGCTAGTATTAATGCCAGGAAAAGAATTTGAAACCATCGCCACCGCTGTTCGCGCTTACAGAGAAATTGGTATCCGCGCCTTTGTCGCCCCCCTAATTCAAGATGAATCCCTCACATCCGGAATGCCTTCGGGAGAATCAGCCCAAACACACGAACCTTACTTCCGTTCCACCGCAGCCACACTGGAAATTATGGCAGAAGCCGTGAAACAATTTCATCGACCGGATGAAGGTATGAGTATCATGTTGGCACCTACAGGAATCCAACTGTGTTCTGATGCCTTATTTACTGGGTGTATAGAATTAAGTGATCGCCACGACCTTTGTCTACACTCCCACCTACTAGAAACTAAAGCCCAACAAAAACTCGCCCAAGAAAAATACGGTTGTACTGCAGTCGAACATTTACACCGCATTGGATATTTAAGCGATCGCACATCTCTAGCTCATTGCGTCTGGCTCAACGACACCGACATCAATATCCTAGCCGAAACAAAATCCACCGTCGTCCACAATCCCTTAAGCAACCTCCGCCTAGGTAGCGGCATCGCTCCCATCTTAAAATACCGCCAAGCCGGAGTCAACGTCACCTTTGGCTGTGATGGTTCAGCCAGCAACGACTCCCAAGACTTACTAGAAGCCATCAAAATCGGCTCTCTACTACACAACATCACCGACCTCGATTATCGCCACTGGATTACACCCCGTCAAGCAGTCGAAATGGCATCCTTAGGCGGTGCGAAAGGACTAAAAATGGACAGTAAAATCGGGAGTCTCACCGTAGGCAAAAAAGCCGACTTAGTCATGTACGACCTCACCAACCTATCCCTACTACCCCGCACCGATCCCATCGGTTTACTAGTTCTCGGTCGTCCAACCAATGCCGTAGACAGTGCGTGGGTAAACGGCAAGCAAATTATCAGCGGCGGTAAAGTCACCACCATCGACGTTGACAAATTACGCTCTTCCCTATTTAACCACAGTCAGTGGAGTTCCAAACGCACCTCCCAAACCGTCACCCAAATCGAAAAGCACTATCGCACAGTCATGAATTTACCCGCGACAAAAGGATATTCATAACCTCTCTTCCTCTGCGCCTCTACGGTTCCGGAAATAGCTATTGCTGATTCAGATAATCTCATGCTAAAGCTCAACAAAGCGTGAGATTATTTTTATACCTAAATTCAAGTCATCATGGAACGCATCATCTCAGTTTTCGGAATAGCAGTTTTCGTTGGCATATCCTACCTACTTTCCGCCAACCGCCGAGCCGTGCGTTGGTCAACAGTAGTCTGGGGATTAGGATTGGAGTTTCTCTTTGCGCTGCTGATTTTGAAAACCCCAGGCGGTTTAGCTGCGTTTAAAACTTTAGGCGATGTAATTGACCACTTTCTCGGCTTCGCGGATGTTGGTTCCAAGTTTGTCTTTGGCGAAAACTTTAAAGAACATAATTTTGCCTTTCAGGTACTACCAACGATTATCTTTTTCTCTGCCTTTATCAGTGTTATGTACTACTACGGCATTTTACAGAAAATAGTGAATGTACTGGCGTGGATCATGATCAAGACGATGAAAACATCAGGATCTGAATCTTTAGCCTGTGCAGGTAACATTTTTCTAGGTCCAACAGAATCAGCCCTCTTGGTCAAGCCTTATGTAGCCAAGATGACACAATCAGAACTATTCGTAGTCATGACATCAGGCTTCGCTACTATTGCTGGCGGGGTATTAGGTGCATATTTATCCTTTGGCATCCCAGCCGCCCACTTAATCGCCGCCTTCTTTATGACTGCTCCCACATCATTGGTAGTATCAAAACTGATGTACCCAGAAATAGAAGTATCCGAGACTGCTGGTAAAGCAAAAATGGATGTCGAAAATACTTATGTGAATGTGATTGACGCGGCGACTGGGGGGGCGATCGATGGGGTAAAATTGGCAGTGAATGTCGCAGTCATGATCATTGCCTTTTTAGGATTACTGGCAGCAGTGAACGCAGCCCTAGGATGGTTGGGTGGATTCGTCGGGATACCACAGTTATCATTAGAGTGGATGTTATCTTTTATTATGGCTCCCGTAGCATGGTTAATGGGGGTACCTTTGGCTGATTGCCGACAAGTGGGGATTTTGTTAGGCAAAAAGACGATACTCAATGAATTTATCGCCTACTTGGATTTAAAGACGCTGATTGAGAAACACGCAATTTCAGAACGAGCAATAATTATTTCCACTTATGCATTATGTAACTTTGCTAATATCGGCGCGATCGGTATTACCATTGGTGGTATTGCCGGAATGGCACCGAATCGTCAACACGATTTAGCACGGATGGGTGTCCGGTCAATGATTGGCGGTTTACTAGCCGGTTTTATCACCGCTTGTATTGCCAGTATGTTGGTGTGATTTGACGAAATCTGATTGAAAAGCATCAATCTCAGCCAAGTGTTTGTCTGCCATGTTCTCACCCATGCAGAATACGACAAGGAGACCTGGAAAAATGACTCCTGGTACACGTAAAGATAGCGCTTATATAGAGTTACTTAAAAACTTTCCACCTCGTCCGATACTATCCGAAAAAGAATTATTTGCTACCCAAAAAGTAATCGATTCACTAATAGATCGCGATGAATTAACATCCGACGAACAAGACTTCCTTAATGTTTTAGGTACTTTAGTGTATGAGTATGAACAAAGACATGAGCCAATACCTGATATTCATGGTGTAGAGTTACTTAAAACGCTTGTAGTTGAATTCGGTCGGCGGCAAAAAGACTTAGTTCCTATCTTGAAAACAGAGTCTATTGTCTCAGATGTCTTAAGTAGCAAGCGCCACCTTACTACTGAACACATTGGCAAACTTGCTGATTTTTTTCATATTTCTCCTGCTGCTTTCCTTGAGTTAATTAAAGAATAGATATGAATTATAGCGATTCTGGCGCCAGTGAGGTAATAAAAGCATCTTTACAGAATCAGATTTTCAGCTTTTAAGATGTACCTCATTTGACCGAGAACCGCTATACCCCTCTTCTGTTCTTATTTACTGAATTCGGAAAGCGACAGAAGAGGGATATGTATAGTTTATGCACTTTGAATCCGGCAAGGGTTATGGCACTATAAAGTGGGGCGAGATCTAGGATATCAATTGAAATCAATATGTCGTGCGGAAAGTATACTTTCTGCACTCACCAAAATTCTCGGCAAAAAGAACGTTATTGAGGCATTCGCTCGCTCCTACACTCAAAGTAATTTGATGACTAAATTGGCTAAACCTACAAATTTGGCGCGTTGGGCTATTTTAGCCAAAATTGGATGTTAAGCCTAAAACTCAATCTCTGAGACGTTTCTGAAGCATCTTTCTCAAAGTAGCAAAATCATGTCAAGCTGGAGTGTACTGTTTAACCCTCAATAATCCCGAATTGCGGAAGACAAGAACGTGCCTTTTTACCATCATCAAAAAACTCCCGCATCGAATGCTTTAACCGATCTGATTCGCGCCGTACTGCGGATGAACGCAACGGTGCAAAAATCAGGAACCCGCCTCATGCTGGGTACAGGAATCACCAATGCTCGGTGGCAAACGCTGAGTGAGTTATTCGCCCTCGAACAGCGCGTTACAGTTAGCGAGTTAGCGCGGCATATGGGCTTAACCCGGCAAGCCGTCCAACGACTTGCTGACGACATGGCAGGCGACGGTCTAGTTGAATTCGTCGAAAATCCCGGCGATGGCCGAGCGATGCATTTACTGCTCACAGAAGCTGGTAGGGCAAAGTATCACGAGGCATTGGAGCGGGAATGGCAATCAACTAATGCGATCGCCGCAAACTTTGATGAAGAACAAATCGCCAGTGCTGTGGTACTTCTGGAAGCCATTACAAAGAAGATGCAAACTGATGATTGACCATATGTTGTCAATATGTTAATCTGGGGATATTGACAACATATGGTCAATATTACTCGTCATACACCTATCACCCTAATGCCACAGCCAACTGCCGCCGAACAGTTCGACCCAAGTAACCCGCAATTTACCGCCGACAGGTTTATGCTCCTTGCCCGAATGCGTGAGGAGGCTCCCGTGACATTCCTACCCGCATTTCATGTTTACGCTGTGACGCGGTGGCAGGAAGTCCGCGATGTTTTAGGTGATGCCGTGACATTCGCCTCATCCAAGGCGTTTAGCGCCGGATTACATCTCGCGCCCGAAGCCGAAGCCATCTATTCACTCACCTCGCCGCTGTTCGCTTACAACCCGATCAACGTAGACAAGCCGCTCCACAGCCGCTTACGCGACCCGTTGATGGCGGCATTCACTCCTAAGCGGATTCAAGCCCTCGCTCCGCTGGTAATCGCGGATGTCGAAGACCTGATCGATGCGATCGCAGCATCGGGCGATCGCACCGACCTCCTCACCAGCTTGTGCCGACCGCTGCCGTTGCGGACGATCTGCCGACTACTGGGTGTGCCACTTGCCGATGCTAAGAAGTTGAGTAAATGGTCGGATGCCCTAATCGCGTTCCAAACTCCAGGCTTACCCGTCGAAGTGCAAGTTGGCGCAGCACATGGTTTGCGGGAATTGGAAGACTATATGCGTGCAAAGATGAATGAAAAAACTGCGACACCTGACGACGACTTGATTTCCGTGTTGGTCGCTGGTCGCGCTGCTGGGGAAAACGATTTGTCACACGATGAGTTAGTCGCAGATATTGCCGTCGTGTTCTTTGCCGGACACGAAACCACCATCAATACGATCGCCAATTCGTTCCAATCGCTGTTGAATCAACGCGACCAGTGGGAAGCAGTGGGATCGGGAACGGTGGATGCCGAAAGTCTCACCGATGAACTCTTGCGCCACGATACATCGGTGATGGGATTATACCGGCGTGCCACCGTGGATACAGTTATCGGCGGCGTTCTTATTCCCCAGGGAGCGACGGTTTGGGTATCCTATGGTGCGGCGAATCGCGATCCTGCCGTATTCGACGAGCCAGAAAAGCTCAAGTGTCCCCGCGCGAACGCCCGTCAGAATATGGCGTTCGGCTACGGTGCTCACTATTGCGTCGGGCCGTTACTCGCTCGTCTGCAATTGCGCGAGGCAGTTACCCGCGTTGCCAAGCGTTTTCCAGAGATGCGTCTCGTACCAGGTGCGATCGTGCCAGAAATCCCACATCATGGTCTGCGTGCCCCAATTACGCTTCCGGTGTTGCTGAAATAGAAAGATTAGCTGTTCTCGCCTAGGCAAGAACAGCACGAGAACAGCACCAGGCGGTACCTCCTCAGATACCGCCGCCGATTTTGATGAACTATAAGCAAAACAAAAAAAGAGAGCTACCATGATTTTAATAACAGGAGCTACCGGACAGTTAGGGACAGCAGTAGTCCAAAACCTACTTAAAAAAACATCCGCCAACCAAATTGCTGCACTCGTGCGTGATGAAAGTAAAGCCCCTACCTTGAAAGAAAAAGGGGTAGACATCCGTGTCGGCAACTACGGCGACCCTGCTTCACTCGACAAAGCCATGCAGGGAATTGAAAAGGTCTTACTAATAGCTGGAACGGATGAAAATAACCGCCTTCAGCAACACCAAAATGTCGTGGATGCCGCAAAAAAGGCGGGGGTTCAATGTATCGCCTACACCAGTCGATCGTTGAAAGACAGAAACACTTTGGCAAACAAGTTGATGGCGGGTCATTTTCAGACTGAAGATTACATCAAGGAGTGTGGGTTGAACTATGCCCTATTCCGCAATGTCTTGTATATGGACACCATTCCACAGTTCGTCGGGGAAAGAGTCTTTGATACGGGTATCAACCTGCCGACTGGTCACGGAAGAGTAGCTTTTGCCCTGAGAAGCGAAATGGGAGAAGCTATTGCGAATGCACTGTTAGAAAGCGATCGCGGTAATCACATCTACCAACTCACAGGAAGTGAGTCCTATTCCTTTGACGATGTTGCAGCTACCCTTTCCGACTTATCAGGGAAGGAGGTAAATTACACACCTGCCCAGAAATCGGTATTTGAGGCGCAAATGAAGGAACGTGGCGTACCAGAAATGATGATTCAGCGGGTCGTGGGTTTTCTCACGGACATCAAGAACGGGCAGGAAGAAGAGGTTAGCCCCGACTTGGAAAACCTACTTGTGCGATCTCCTGCATCGCTTAAAGAAGGGTTAAAAGTTCTTTTCAATTTATAGAAAGACTGGTACCGCCTCATATTCATGAGGGATTAACAATTGAGGAAAATGCAGCATGAGTAGTTTGCTAACCGAAATCAAGCCGCCAGTTCTGTTTTATCCAAACTTTCTCAACTCTGTAGACAATCTCGATTGGTTTCAAAAGTCTCAGCAACTGGAATGGACGCGGGGCGAAATCAATATGTATGGAAAATTAATTCCCGTGCCGCGTGAAGAGTCCTTATTTGGCGACGACCTGCACTACGCTTATCGTGGCACCCAAATTAAGGCTGCTCCCTGGCCGGACTTCTTGCTAGAGTCACGCGATCGCATTTACGCATTGAGCGGATATCACTTCAATTTTGCAGTTGGTAATCGCTATCTCACAGGTAAAGACTCGATCGGCTGGCATTCCGATGATTTCCCACAGATCGGTAAAAGACCTGCGATCGCCTCTTTAAGCTTAGGTAGCACTCGCAAATTTAAGCTGCGGCACAAAGATAGCGGTCAGACTGTTGACTACCAGCTAGAGAGCGGGTCTTTATTGATTATGCTTCCTGGTTGTCAAGAAGACTGGGTTCACGCGGTGCCAAAAACCGCTCGTCCAGTTGGCGAACGCATCAACTGGACGTTTAGACCCCATGTAGACGCAACCGGGGGTTTTTGGGATAACCCCTCGAAAAGGGGAATTCTAGAAAAAGAGGTTTGACACTATCAATACTGACTTTAAACTTGTGTAAAGAAAAAAATGGACGTTAATAGTTATTGGTTATTACTAAGTATCAATTAATAAATAGCTAATAACTTTTTTTATGGATTTTTATTTGGGCATCGACTTTGGCACATCTGGCGCACGAGGTATAGTCATCGACGAAGAACTCGGTATCACTGTAGAGGTACGGTATCCTTTCCCAGTCGAGGCTGAGGCTGACTTAGCTAATTGTTGGCAGAATGCTTTATGGGCGCTTTTAGAGCAAATTCCACGTTACTTGCGCCAGGAAATTCAAGCGATCGCTATCAATGGTACTTCATCTACAGTTTTACTATGCGATGCATCTGGTAATCCTGTAGCAACACCCTTATTGTACAACGATGCACGGGGAGCAGTAGTATTGGAACACTTGACCAGCATCGCACCAGAGAATCATACTGTCCTGAGTGCCACCTCCAGCCTTGCCAAACTGCTGTGGATGATGAATCAATCCTCATTCAGTCAAGCAAATTATTTCCTCCATCAAGCAGATTGGCTAGCTTTTTTTCTACACGGTTATTTAGGTATAAGCGACTATCACAACGCCTTAAAGCTAGGATATGACGTTGAACAGTTAACATATCCAAAATGGCTGGAAAAATTACACATACCGATTCAGCTACCTAAAGTTCTTCCTCCCGGTACTCCTGTTGCAGAAA
>JBBQRU010000064.1:0-28103 GCA_038214545.1 Cyanophyceae cyanobacterium
TGAGAACGCCGAACCAACCGATGTATAAACGGTTGTCTGTGCTGGTGATCCATTCACAGAAGCGATCCCATACGTTGGCGCTTTCGCGTCTTTGTAAGGTGGTTGTCATTGTTTTATAAGTGCGTTGTGATTGTTATGTATGAGGCAAATATTTCTTTGCCTGATGTATATACTTTACATTGCTTTACTCAAATAAAGGGGATTTACACTCATCAGATTCTAATATAAGTTTCATTAATTTTAATTACGTGTTATCTGATACATAGTATCTCTCTATCTTGAGAACACTGTGCCTGGTAGAATCTTCTCCGTTAGGATCACCATTCCTGAATCATAAATATATATAGTTTTTTGCAGAATTTTAACTCAGTCAGCCAAATTAGCTCCATATGGTGTATAGCGTTAGACACGTTGTTGAATTTGATCGAGGTGAAGAGTGGTTGAAAAGAACGGCGACAGTTACTGTGATTCTGCCTGTTTATAATGAAGAAAAATGTATAGCAAATACATTGAAGTCAGTGATCCAATTTGCTAAGGTTAAACCGCATTATCAATTTATTTTTGTTGATGATGGTTCAAGCGATCGCACGCCACAAATTTTGCAATCTCAAATTAGCGCTTTGAAAAATCTGAATATTTGTGCTTGTTTTAACAGCCATAACCAAGGTAAAGGCTATGCAGTAAAAACTGGGATTTTGCAAGCAAACAGCGAATTTGTCTGTTTTTTAGATGCCGATCTTGCTTATGCGCTAGATTACTTAGATTTGGTGGTCGCTAAGCTAGAAAAGTTTGACATTGTGATTGGCTGCAGAACTTTAACTCCAAAATGGGGTAATGGCTTTAGCTTTAGCCGTAAACTTGCAGGTAAAATATTTAATCTGATTTCGCGCCAGGTATTAAATCTAAAATTTACTGATATGCAAGCGGGAATCAAAGGTTTTAAAAAAGCGGCTGCTCAAGATTTATTTAAAACGCAAACAATGCCAGGATTTGGCTTTGATGTAGAATTGATCTATCTGGCTGAAAAGAAAGGATATGCCATTGAACAAATTCCCGTAATTGTCTCATCTAAACATTTATATAAAGAGTCGAAAGTTAAATTATTTAAGCATTCATTAGAAATGTTATTTAATCTAATTCAAATTAGATATAACGACCTATTCGGCAAATATGACTAAAGCTATTTTATTAAGCTTCGATGTAGAAGAGTTTGATATTCCGGAAGAGTACGGGACAAAACTTGAGGATACTGTCAAATTTACAGTTTCTGCTCAGGGTTTAAAAGAAGTTTTGTACCTTTTAGAAAAGTTAAATATTAAAGCTACCTTTTTTGTCACAGCTAACTTTGCTATTAATCACAAAAGTCTCATTCAGGAAATTTCTCGGAACCATGAAATTGCTTCTCATGGCTTTTACCACTCTGATTTTAAGGTAGCAGACTTAAAAAAATCGCGATTAACTTTAGTAGAAATTACCCATCACAAAGTTATTGGTTTTAGAATGCCAAGACTACAGTCAGTTAACGAGTTAGAAATCAAAAATGCTGGCTACGAGTATAATTCTTCGATGAATCCGACTTATTTACCAGGGAGATATAATAACTTTTTTAAACCGCGAACTGTATATTTATCAAATAAATTAATCAACCTGCCAATTTCCGTCACACCTCTAATTAGATTTCCTTTGTTTTGGCTAAGTTTTAAAAATTTTCCCATGTCTTTAATTAAATTTGCGACTAAGTTAACTATTAATCACGATCGCTATTTAAATATTTACTTTCATCCTTGGGAATTTACAGACCTAACAAAGTATCGACTACCCGCTTATATTAAAAAACGTTCTGGCAAAGAAATGGTGCAGCGCCTAGAACATTATCTCTTATGGCTAAAAAGCCAAGGAAAGTTTATGTCAATTTCCCAATTTATTTCCGAGAGGTGATTTTAAGCCACCCAAAGCTTTTGGGCAAAGCGAATCGATAACGTCACTATTAAAAGGCAAAAAAAGCCCATTGACGCATATCCTAAACGTTGATGGCGAGCCAGCAGTAAACCTAAAGCAACGCTTAAAGAGACAATTCCGTAAATAATTCGATTCAGAGATAAAGTTGCTCCAGAAGAGATAATTAGAGCTAATCCACAAAAACCATAAAGCACTGTCACCAAACTCAGTTGATGGCGTGAGTACCATAATAAATAACCTCCGCCGATAAACATCACCAGATTAATTAGCGGATCGCCTCCCAATAACCAGAAAATTAAGCCTAAGAGACAAAACCCATATTCTGTCTTGACCGTCCCCAACTGTTGGCGGTAGCGCCATAAAAGCCAGCCAATGACTAAAATCGACACAAATATTAGCGGATGACCAATATCAACAATTTGACGATGACGCCAATTTCTGGTACCAATCATCACTTGCATCACCATTTTTAACCAACCTGGCCAATCAAAGCCTAGAGAGGGTCGCCATCCGCGTTGAGCATTGATAAATGCTATGGGATCGTGAAACTGCAATAAACAATATAAACTAAACAATAACAATCCACCGCCAGCAGCAACACTGGCAATATAAGCTTTCAACGGTCGGTGTTCTTTCCATGTGGCGATTAGCAAAGCTGGGATCAAGGCGATTCCTGTAGGTCGTGTGGCAGTTGCTAAAGCACCCCACAAAGCAATCCCTAGATATTGCTGTTTGTCAAAAGCTCTTAAAGCCGATGTACTCAAAAACAAGTACAAACCTTCTGTATAAATTACTGTCCCAAACAAAGACAGCGGAAACCAAGCCAAGACAGCCGTTGACCAACGAGCTGCATTGATGCCGTAGAATTCTTCTACCCATAGATAGATGACAATCACAGCACCTAAAAATGCTAAGTTATTTACGACCATACCCGCAATATCAAATGGTAAGCCAATAGTCATCAGTCCGCGAGTGAGTAAGGAAAACAGTGGGAAAAAGGCAATATTATGTCCTTTACCATCATTAATATACTCGTAGCCAAAAGTCGCAATCTCATGATAATGTCCGGTATCCCAAGCATCAAAGACACTTAAATCAGGTAATGGCACAACTCCTCGTGATGGGGCGGGTAATGCTGGTGCAATCAGCAGCATCGCGATCGCAATCAGGATGCGGCTGAGTAACCACATTAGACATGGAAAAAAGAAACGGTTTACCTGAGTATTTTTCTCTATTTGCATGTAATTGATCGTGTTGGCTGCTGTAGCCGATGACAAAAAGGTTGTGAAGAATCAGCCTCAGGATTTTATAGTGTAATGGCTGTTAATTATTAAACAATTGTGAAAGCGATTACTATTCTTGGTTCTACTGGCTCAATTGGGACTCAGACATTAGAGATTGTGGCGCAATATCCAGGACAGTTCCGGATTGTGGGATTGACGGCTGGGCAGAATGTGGTTTTGTTGGCGGCGCAAATTCGGCAATTTCGACCGAGTATAGCCGCAATTTGTGACGTAAATAAATTGCCACTCCTGCAAGCTGCGATCGCTGACCTCAATCCACAGCCAATACTTTTGGGGGGTGAGGAAGGAGTCGTGGAAGTTGCGCGTTACGGAGACGCTGTGGCTGTAGTCACAGGAATCGTCGGCTGTGCTGGCTTGTTACCAACCATCGCCGCGATTAAAGCCGGTAAACATATCGCCTTAGCCAACAAAGAAACCTTGATTGCTGGCGCACCTGTGGTTCTACCTTTAGTAGAAGAGTATAAAGTCAAACTTTTACCAGCTGACTCCGAGCATTCGGCAATATTTCAATGCCTGCAAGGTGTACCTGAAGGTGGTTTGCGGCGGATCATTTTAACAGCTTCTGGTGGGGCTTTCCGCGACTGGGATGTGTCTAAATTAGCTAGTGTGACTGTCGCTGATGCTTTAAAACACCCGAATTGGACGATGGGTCAGAAAATCACAGTCGATTCCGCCACGCTGATGAATAAGGGTTTGGAAGTGATTGAAGCGCACTACCTGTTTGGCTTAGATTACGACGCTATCGATATTGTGATCCATCCTCAAAGCATAATTCACTCGCTGATCGAGTTGCAGGATACCTCAGTCTTGGCTCAACTCGGTTGGCCTGACATGCGCTTACCTTTACTTTACGCTTTGTCTTGGCCCGATCGCTTGCCGACTGATTGGCCAAAACTGGATTTGGTGAAAGCTGGCGATTTAACCTTCCGCGCCCCAGATCACCAAAAGTATCCTTGTATGCAAATAGCTTACGCTGTAGGCAGAATGGGGGGTACAATGCCTGCAGTCTTAAATGCCGCTAATGAGCAAGCGGTAGCTTTATTCCTCGCCGAGAAAATCCAATTTTTAGATATTCCTCGCTGTATTGAAATGGTATGCGATCGCCATCAAGCTGAACATTGCCCAAATCCCAGTCTCGATGATATCATCGCCGCAGACGCTTGGGCGCGGCAGTCAGTGTTGCTGGCAACCGAGAAGCTAGCCAAAGGAGATCAGCTAATTTCCGTTAGCTAATTGATTATATAGGTGCTGCGGCAAGCCTTGCCAAAGCACTTTGGACATTTTCCGGCAAAGAGCGTAGAATCTTTCCTTTTTCGCGATCTACGGCAACTAAAGTTACATGGGCTGTGACATATAATTCTTCTCCATCATCCGATTGAATGGCATAATCCCAATTGATCCTGACACCAGTCACCTCAGCCATGCGAGTTCTGACTACAGCGGCCATTCCCAATTGAATTGGGCGGTGGTAGCGTAGCGATAGTTCAACAACATATAAATCGCAGCCTAAAGCCACTAAATCAGCAAATTCAATCCCAATTGACCGCAAGCACTCCACCCGTGCATCTTCCATCCAAGTCACATAGGTACCATGCCACACTACACCGGTATAATCAGTATGGTGAGGTTGCGCCCGGACTGGATATTCAAACCAATTTTCAAACGCCCTGACTGATGCCGTATCCAGGGCGCTGCTGGGAACTTGGGGTGGCGTCAATTTTTCCGACACAATACAAATCTCAAAAAGTTAAAACAGTAGATTAGCGCTTAACTAGCGCTGGAGTTGATATCGAAGGTGGTACTAGGTATTTGACTATATTCGCCAGTTCTCCTAGCTGGCTGATAGCTTCAGCACCTTCTAATTTCATTAGTTCGCGGTCATCCCGCATTTCTGTCCAAGTGATACCGTAATCCGACACCAAGAACCGAATCAGATGACTATCTCCCAGGCTAACCATGAAAGAAGCACTGTTCATCTGGTGACCGCAAGTGTAGCAGGAAGCCGGATATCCTCGTTTTTCAAGGACGACGGCTAAAGCTTGCAGGTTCATTACCAGGTCTTGAACGAATTGTCGGTGTTGTTCTGCTAATCTCGTAAACACGTTTGCCCTCCAAACACCACAACTAATTGTAGTACGTTTTATATTTTCTTTAGATTCTTGGCTTGGGATTCTACTATAACTCCTATTTAGGACAAAGCTAGCGTAAAAATACCCACAATTACTGAATTCTCAATCCCGCCGGCAGTTAAAATTAGTTAATTTCTCGGATTGACAAACCCAGAACCCTTGCTATTTCGATCCTAAGAGCGCAAAAATTACTTAAAGCAAATTTAATTTTAGTCATTTTCACCCTGTTACAGACAGTAGACTCCATGCTAGAGTTATAAGTCTACATTAAATAACCTACAAGCAAAAGTAACTGATACTCTAGAGAGAATGTTGCCGTTTTGGCAGTGATTTCCTCACCTATCCTTTGTTTGGAAGTAACACAATGCACTTAATTGACTTCAGTAGGCAAGGAAAACTTCGGAAATACTCTTCCTGACAAAGAAACACACGATGTGATCAGGAAGTAAGCGCTTACAGTTGAGGGTGGGAACACACAACTGTTTATAGTCGAATCATGATTTAACTAACTTGCTCAGGCTAACAGATCATCGATATGTAATGTGGTATAACAATATTCACTTTGCTAAATAATCTTTTTTAGAAGAATCACTGCTCACGGTATCTATACAAAGCGATCTTCAGATAGTCAGCATGAAATGGAAAAAACATCCGGAGATGCTATCTGTTTTTCCGGATGCGATCAGGAACATTGAGCGCGAGCGCAAAGTTGCTTTCAGGCTGAAGCCTGGAGCTATACGAACAAAGCCTGCGGAGGCAGGCTATACGTGAATTCAGCCTGCGGAGGCAGGCTTTGTTCGTATAGCCGCACCCTTAAGGGTGTTGGCACATTCAAAGAATACATATTTAGACAACTTCCCACCAACCGAAGGCGGGTCCAATGAACCGAATTGTGACCCAGACCACAACCGTCATGCCAATACAAAACCAGGTGGCGCGATTAGTCCATTTTCCCCAAGTCTCCGCCTGGGTTTTGGTGATCGGCAACCAGGGCAAGAGGCGATCTGCATTGGGATTTTCTGTGAGTTTAGCTTGACGACGTTTCGCTTCGCCCATAATTTTTAAGATATATCAGCACATTGCCCGATCATAGCGCTATGAGAAGACGCTCTAACCCGTCTGTTTACATACTGTCATCTTGATTACCCGCTTGCGAAAAGAGATTCTCTTCTAAATAGTTAATTCGAGCCAAAGGACTTAAAGCCGTCAGCACTTGAGAACCATAACTGCGGTTGAGGACACGGCTATCTAGTAATGCGACAAAACCTTGACTTTCGCGGATGGGAGCGATCGCGCGTTGCAATTCATTCAAAGCGGTGGGCAATAAATATAACCGAAACCAATCTTGATGTGTTTTCTTGTAATGAGCTACCCGACCAGCCACCAGAGGATTTTCTAAAGATGGTAAAGGTAAAGTCGCAATTGCCAGCATTTGTGGAGTCGGCAAAACCGCCTGATGTTGCTGCCAAAATTCCCAACCACTAACTAAAATCCCATTTTCATCCAAACAAGTTTTCTCCACCTGTACCCGAGAACCAAACTCCGCCGCCAAAATGGCTCCAACTTGAGCTTTCAGCGGGACATCTCCCACCAACACCACAATTAATCCAGGGGCGGTATTACTTAAGCAAAGTAAAGTGCGAATTTTGTGAATAAAAGCACCTTGAAACTCTGGTGTATTCGGTAGAGGTAACTTATCAGGGACATACAGTTGAATCGCCTCCGAGGAGCGATCCCCAGAAAACTTCAAGCAAGTCAAATCTTCCAATCCCAGACGTTGCCGAAACAACGGCGCTTCCGCCTCCAATTCCAAAGCACTCCCGACTAAAACCACAGGTTGGCGCTGCCAAATCGGCGAGAGAGTTTTGTTAATGTCAACTGGGGCACATCCCAAAGAAAATAAACCCTGACGCCGAGAAATCGTCACCCACAGCAGCTGCGCCTCACACCCTAGCCACTGCTGCCGATATTTCCGCCACGCCGCAGGCAAAGCTGTATCTGGGACATTTAGCTCATCTAAAGCTGCATATAAACGCTGTAAAACTTCTTGTTCCGGCTCTTGAATCAAATGACACTCATAAGGATTCGCCGGATGCTGAAAGACCAAATGGGTTAATTGTACACGGCAAGAGCGAATCACCTCTGTGAGGGTTGGACAAGCCAACATCAGTTCATCCCAATCCTGAGGCTGAATGCTAACAGTTAACTCTTGACGCACCAAATCTTCCCAATCATCCACCCCATCAATAATTGTCGGCACACCGAGAGGAAAATGACCAACATTCTTTAACTGTGCTTTTAACCAAGTAGCAGGAGACACCAGTAACAAACCTTCTTGGAAATCTTCACCTGGCCAGTTGCCAATTCTAATCGGTTTATTTGCTTGTAGCCACTGCTGTAAGCGGGGAATTTCCACTTGTAACAGACGTTGCTGGACAACTTCTGTAGCGACAATGATGGTTGGACGGTGCCACATCAAAGCTGGCGCGACAAAACTGGTGCGATATGTACCTTGATAACCGCAAGTTGCACCCACTTGGATCAGGGCGCTACGTTCTAAACGTAAGGCGCGTGCTACCAACCGTGCCATTGTCAAATGATGTGGCCAGGAAGGAATGTGTTCCTGCGATCGCAGGAAATTATGTAGTGAGAAATGAACTTCTGCCTCAATCACACATTTTTCATCTCACGAGCTGGGATTTTTATAACCATCATTGCCTATAGTATGGATACAAATCGCCGATCTATTTTTCTAGCTTTACACCCAGGAGTTGGGTTGATGTAGTTCTTTTATTTTAATTCACAGAAATGAGGGTACCCCATAAAATCATCGGTGTTGCTGTAATTATTGACGACCAAGGGCAAATTTTAATCGATCGCCGACTTCCCCAAGGCGCAATGGCGGGGATGTGGGAATTTCCTGGCGGTAAAATTGAAATGGGTGAAACTGTCGAAGAATGTATTCAGCGTGAAATTCAAGAGGAATTAGGGATCGTGATTGAAGTGGGAAAGCATTTAATCACCATCGATCACACTTATACCCATTTACAGGTCACTCTCACTGTACATCTGTGTCGCCATCTCACAGGCATCCCGCAGCCGCTTGAATGCGCGGAAATCCGCTGGGTGAATTTAGCTGACTTAGATCAGTTTACTTTTCCCGAAGCTAATTTTCAAATTATCGCCGCATTGAAGGAATCCTCTCACATCGGGTAAACAGGTAGCGTAAAGTGAAAACAGGCTCCGCCGTTAGGGTTAGAATCTACCCAAATTTGACCGTAATGGGCACGGATGATGCGTTGGCAGAGGGCTAGACCTATACCGTAGCCTTCTTTCGCAATGTCGCGTTGCAAGCGGAAGTGATTGTCAAAAATACGGATACGATTTTCTTCAGGAATACCAGGACCGTTATCCTCGACACTGAACTGAACTTTTTGTGTAGTGCGGTGGATACCGGAAATGCTGATTAAGCCGCCTTCTGGGGTGTATTTGATGGCGTTGTCTAAGAGATTTATGACTACTTGACGTACCCGTTCGGGATCGGCATAAACGCAGGGAAAGTCTTGGGGAATATCTGTTTGGATTTGTTGGAGTTTACTGGTGTGGCGATCGCTTAATTCTTGTAATACATCAATAAATATGTTTCCTAAAGCAATTTGTTGCGGTTGAATCCGAAAATCTGTTTCCTTACTTTTTGCTACATCTAAAAGGTCAGTGATCATCCGGTCGATGATTCGTGTTTGGCTACGGGCTTGTTTGCATACCTGGACAATCAAATTCGGTGTCAAGCGTTTGAATTGTCTAGCTTGAGGATTGTAATTTGATTCTAGGGTTTCAATAGCGATCGCGGCTGCCGTGAGAGGATTACGGAGATCATGGGCTAGCATCCCAATCACTCGATCTTTGAATATTAGTTGCTCTTGTAACCTGTCGTTTTCTTGTTTAAGGCGGAAAACTTCGTCTGAGAGTTGAATCATCTCTTCCGTTACCGCCAGAGAACGGATCGAGGTCTGCGGAGGTTGGGGAATCGTCCCATCCAGACTCTGTGCTAGTTTTTGCTGTAACTCTCTATGTGTATCAATAGATGCTTGCCACTTTGGCCACCACGTTCGTAACTCGGAAATTATATTGCTCCCTGCTAGTGTTTGTCTGGGATCGGGGCGAATTTTGATTAAAGCTGGCGTGGCGACTAGTTTGAAGTGTTCGGCTAAGTAGGGTTGTTCGCCCACATCTACAACTTGAAGTTCAAACTGGTTTTCGGCTGACAGTTCTTGCAAATAAACGCGAATTCGCTGCACTTGTTGCCGAGAACTGGGGCGTTCATCAACAAATAGTAGCAACTGGAGGGGTGCTTCTGAATAAATGGGCTGTTCCGAGGAAACCTGCATGCAATCCTATGTGGAGCACTGGTGACAAACCAATGAAGCGTGGAAGAAAATAAACTTGGCTGACGATTGTCGGTCGCGATTTCTCATTTAATTTAATATCTATTTTAGATTTTTCTTGCTCCTTTTATGTGTGGGTTTGCTTATGCGCTACTTTGTTTTGAGTATTTTGATACCTTTTTGGCTCTCCTCAGTCTCCGGACAAGCATTTGGCGGTGGATTCAAGCCACAAGTCAGGATTGTTAAGAATTCACCAGAGGCGGAGCAGGAAGACCAGAAGAACGTGACCATCAAGCTGTTACAGCAGCAAGTAAATTTACTCTCCCGAATTGAAAAATCCTTAAATTCACCTGACCCTAACCAAATCCGGGCTGTACGGGGGCAATTAACCTTGCAAGTCCACGCAGTTGAGCATTTCCTCCAGATGAATTATCCAAATTATCAAGTTTTGTGTACTTCATCAGTAACAAGCGTCACATCAAATGCAGCACAGGCACAAGTTTACTGCTCTCTGAGTGCTTATAACGAGGAATTGTTCAAGCTTTCGCCAATCCTCGATCAATTGTTGGCACGTCGGGGTGAGTTAGCTTTGGTCAGACCGTTACCCTTAGTTAGTGGTGAACGTCAATTACACAGCGTGCTGACAATAGCGCCAATACAGCGTCCGCAATTGTCCCAACCAGCGATACCTTTCAACCACGAACCTGACCTACCCCCAACAAAAATACCGATTATTGGCTTAAATGCCAAAACACCGATCGCTAATTATGTACCACCACTGCAACCCGCGATCGTTCCCCCACCAGCAGCATTAACAATTATTCAAACTGCTAGAAATCTTTTAGCACAAGCCGAATCCGTATTTACTCCCAATCAACTACTTAACTCACCCACGGCGACGAGCAACAATGATACTTATGCCTTAAATCCGCAATTTCTCCGTACTTACTCACAATTTCTCTCTTTACCGAACACCGGAATTGTCCGCATACTACCGGATAAAATTTATCACCACAGCCCAAATACTCTGCAAAATCGCCTACAGCCAAGCCAACATCCTTTTGCCAGATTACTACCTTTGCCTAATTTCGCGCCTCAATTAGCCCTTGCAATTGAAAGTGAGCAATTTCAGCTAGTATCCTCAGGCATAGATTACGGTTTCATGACAGATTTAGGCGATATGCCGTTAGAAAAGTTGGATGCTGGTCTGACAAATATTCCGCAACTAACGCGCACATCTTTCCTCAACTACCGACCTCCGCAGCAATTAGAAGCATTGCAATTAGATAAACGCCGATTTCTACTCGCCTCACTACAAAACCAACTCCTACCGAAAGTCCCAGCAGTTTTGCAGCACACTTATTTAATGCGAACTCTCCAGTTTCAACTACCAGAGATTATTGTCAACTCTCAGCCAGTTTCGCGCCAAGATCGTTCTCATCAGGGCGAATTACTCCAGACCCAAAGCAGCGACCTGATCCTTGCCTTTAGACCAGTTTATCGTCACCCTGATGGCAGTTATACAGTCCTCTGGCGGGTTTTATCTCAGTTTCGTGACCCTCAAATTGATGACCTAGAACAGTACGTCAAGTTCGAGTAAATTCTGCGCTAGCCTGGAAATTGACCTCTTTGTGTAATTTGCTGTGCCAAGTCCTCGTCCAGCGATCGCGCTTTTAGCTGTTTTCCTAGCTTCCTTAACAGCCTGCGCTAACAATCCTTCCTCCAAGAACTTAGAACAGTCATTGGCGGCAGATTCTCGGCTGCAAAATAATCCCAATATTTTGAGTGCGCCGAATCCGAGTCCAAATAACTTACCTACCTCAAACAAAACTACAGCTCAGTTGCCTGGTGATTTTCCTCAGGAAATCCCCGTTTATCCACAAGCTGAATTACAACCAACGGAGACATCAACTAGTAATTCGGCGCAGTCGTCAGTACGCTGGTTAAGTTCTGACCCTAGCAATTTAATCGCCAGTTTTTACCAAAAACAGTTTCAAACAAATAATTGGCATCTACAACCATCGACAAATATCTCCGATGGTAATTTAGTTGCCCAGCGCAATGATCTACAGGTCAAGGTGGCGATCGCACCTAAATCAGTCACAGGTAACGCCAATAACACGCCAAATCAACCGCAAACAGCTACAGAAGTAGTGATCCAGTACGCCCGTAATTCTTCATCAACAGCCACTACTACCACTACAACTGATTCTCAAAAGATATCTCAACCGGGCGATCCACAATTTATTGGTCCGCTACCACCTGCAGATTTTGCTAAGCCATCCCAAAAAGTCGCTACTGTCAATACTTCTGTTAGCGATTTAGATAAAGCACCATCAGAATTTCGCCAATATATTCAAGATTTAAGCGCATTAGGTGTTTTACCTTTAGACTCAACTGCGGCTAAAAGTACGAATAATCCAGGATTTGAACCAAATAAAGTTATTACTCGCAGTACGTATGCTCGGTGGTTAGTGGCGGCGAATAATGCGATGAATGCTAACAGTGCAGCTAAGCAAATTCGCTTAGCCTCAGATTCGGCTCAACCCGTTTTTAGCGATGTCCCCCGAACTCATCCTGATTTCCCGGTAATTCAAGGTTTAGCTGAAGCTGGTTTAATTCCTAGTCCACTATCAGGAGATGCGACTGCAGTGCTCTTTCGTCCTGATGCACCGTTAACACGAGAACAATTGATTTTATGGAAAGTACCTTTAGATACTCGCAGATCCTTACCTAATGCCACTTTAGATGCTGTGAAACAGACTTGGGGTTTTCAGGATGTCGGTACGGTTGACTCATTCGCACTCCGGGCAGTGTTAGCGGATTTCCAAAATGGCGAACAGTCAAATATCCGTCGTGTGTTCGGCTATACCACGTTGTTTCAACCGAAAAAACCTGTAACTCGGGCGGAAGCAGCAGCAGCTTTGTGGTATTTCGGTACTCAAGGAGAGGGAATCTCCGCTAAAGATGCTTCAAAGCTCAAAACATGATTTGCTGGTCTATGTGTAAATTAATTTATATATTGTTTACATAACTGCGAGTTTCTATAAAGAAGGAGTAAATATAAGTACAGGCGATCGCGCGTATTTCCCACATGCATCTACTATGGTTATGATAGTTACTCCGTTGCAACTGAGTACGATCCAGGGAGCTTGCCTTACATAAATAAAGGCACAGCCACTTTTATTGACTGACCTTACTGCTATTTGCTTTCCGGCGATAGTCCTCACTACGGACTTCCGTAGTGACAAACAAATATCGCGCAAAATCTTTGAATATAGCTAGTTATCCTGCAAAGTTTACTTTTTGAAAAGAATTATCTTGGGAAAAATGAGAAATAAACTTGTAGTCGCCGGATTTGTGATATTTTCTTTCTTGTTGCCCATTAAAGCGTCAGCGGCGATAGACCAACTATATGTATTTGGTGATAGCCTCTCAGACACTGGTAATACATATACCGCGATAAAAGGAATTCTCCCGCCAAGTCCACCTTACTTTCAGGGACGTTTTTCTAATGGTCCGGTTTGGGTAGAAGATCTCGCCAGCAGTTTGGGAGTTAAGCAAACCAACTTTGCTTTCGGTGGTGCAACCACTGGGACGGGAAATACCGGATTCTTTGGTCAATTTGTGAATGTACTTCCAGGATTGGATCAACAGGTTAAGACCTTTACAAGTGCAAATCCTGCGGCTGATCC
Source organism: Cyanophyceae cyanobacterium (assembly GCA_038214545.1). Classification (GTDB taxonomy): domain Bacteria; phylum Cyanobacteriota; class Cyanobacteriia; order Cyanobacteriales; family Nostocaceae; genus JBBQRU01. The sequence continues at coordinate 13,473 of JBBQRU010000064.1, forward strand.
CAATGGGCTTTATGTAATATGGGCAGGTGCTAATGATTACCTTGGTGGTGGTGTACTTAATCCCCAAGCACCTGTAAGTAATTTGCAAAAAGCTGTGACATCACTCGCTTCATTTGGGGCGAAGAATTTTTTAGTCGCTAATCTGCCAGATTTAGGCAACCTTCCAGGGACGCGCAACGATCCGAATGCTGGCGGACTTAATAACCTCACTACTTTTCACAACTCTGGCTTAAGTACAACTTTAAGCGGTTTGAAGCAAACAGGTCTGAATATCATTCCTTTAGATGTTAATTCTCTGTTTAGTCAAGCGATCACAACTCCGCAGAAATTCGGCTTCACAAATGTTACAGATTCTTGCCTCAATTCTCAGACTTTCGCTAGTTGTGCTAATCCAGACGAGTATTTTTTCTGGGATCAGTTACATCCGACAAAACGTACTCATAGTATCCTCGCCCAAGCTGCATTCGCCGCAGTTCCCGAATCAACCTCGACATTCGGTCTGTTAGCGTTTGGTGTGGGTGTAGCCACAGTGGTGAAACGTCAGCAGAAACGCAATCGCTGCTGATTATGTCTAATCTAGCTCAAGTATTAACCCCGACATAAAAATTAATAAGTTAGAGGCTAACCATTCTTAAAAGAACAGTCCGCCTAGGAATAAATTCCTAGACTCATAGCATAAGTCCGCCTGTGAATTTATTCACAGGCGGACTCAAAGAGAATGAACTAACCCTGGAAGTATAGGGAGAAAGGTAATTTACCCCACACCCCCAACAAGACTGTTAGTTAGGATTGCCATCTTCAGCCCCGCCTGGACTATCTTGTAGTTGTGGGAAGATGGTATGAGGTGTAGGCATATCGCTACCTTCACCATTAACACTCTCCCAGATCAGTTCGTTCAACTGTTGGTGAGGTGCTCTATCAGCGCCTGAGAAATCTAGATTTGCGGCTTTTTCAGCCAAAGCACCAGTAGCGGGGTTTAGTTGATCAAGCTTTTGAGTAGGTGTAATTGCTGTGTAAGTTGTGGCATTCGGCTTCTCGGTAAAACTGTTGAGCATCGGTGTAGCCGCAGCGTCAAATTGACTCATTGGACCGATACCAGCAATCAACTCCATAGTCCGCAGCATCGAAACTGTGCTGTAGAAAGTAGAGTCTACTTTACCTGTTTGAGTATAGGGACTGATGACTTGAGCAATTGTGCGATGGGCATCAACGTGATCTGGTCCATCTTGAGCATCATCCTCAACTACAAAGATGGCTGTACTCGCCCAATCTGCAGAATGAGAGACAGCATCGACTACACGACCTAGTGCCAAGTCATTATCAGCCATATATGCTCGTGGGGTGGGTGCGCCTGCTCTGGTTCCAGCGGTATGATCGTTTGGTAGGCGGAGGAACTCAACTGCCGGTAGGTTACTACTAGCTTCGTACTGTTTAAACTCTTTGAGCCACTCGTCAACTCGCCCTTGGTCGCTCTTAGTCAAGTCATAACCATTGAAGTTGAGGTCAGTGTTAGCAGCAAGGCGCGGTTCTGTGGTACCAGTACCATCTGCCGTACCAGCAACCACATTCTGTTTCGTCACAGCATTGCTGAAGACTCGGAAACCGTAGTTGCGGTAGTTGATACCAGCATCAGAGAGTTTGTTCCAGATAAAGGCATCTTTAGGATCTTTGCCTGGGGAGGTAGCGTAATTGCCGCCTTCAAAGTCATAGGGGCGATTACGTCCTGGGCTGGAGTAGTTGGCGGGCCAGTTCTTCTGCACGTAGTTATTGGCTAAAGCTGCTGTAGACCAGTTCCAACCGTCAGCTGACACCTCCGCATCGGCATAGAAGTTATCTAAGGTGACAAACTGCTTTGCCAGTGCTCTTTGATTAGGAGCTGATTCATCCCCAAACAGGGTGAGGTTAGGATCGCCATTACCTTTACCTAAACTGCCCAACACTTGATCGTAGGTACGGTTCTCTTTAATCACGTAAATTATGTGCTTGATTGGACTGGGATCGCCCGGTCGCAGCGGAATCACGTTTTCGTTAGGATTGGTGGCAAAACGTACCTTAGCTCCTTCGCTAAAGCCGTTATTGGCGATGACCTCTTTTGTGTAACCAGGAAATGCCAAGGTATTTGACACGTCAATCTGTGACATAGTCCCCAAAATCATCGAACCAATGTACTGGTCGGCTGGTGTACTGCCAGGGGCAGTTTTGGGTCCACGAGTATTAGGACCAGCGCCGAGTCCTTTGGCATTGATCACTTGTAGTTCTTTACCATCAGGGGTGAGGACAACACCTGTGGGATACCAAGCTGTGGGAATCAGAGCTGTAACTGTGTCGCCTGTAGTGTTCAAGTTAATTACCACTACATCATTGTTGGTAGCATTGGCAACATAAAGAGTTTTGCCATCGGGAGAAACGGTTAAGGCGTTAGGACTACTACCTTCTTTCGCACCAGGATAAGGAGCCAAGTCGATTGTCCGAATTACTTTGTTAGTGGTGCCATAAATAACGGAGACATTGTCGCTATCGGCATTGGTAACATAGATTTCATTGTTCTTTGGGTTGACCGCGATCGCATTCGGATGAGTTCCAACCGCGATTGTTGCCGTTGTTGTGAGTGATGCCGTATCTACCGCAGTCACACTTGTATCTCCCCAATTGCTGACGTAGGCAGTTTTACCATCCGTAGAGAGAGCGACAGTGTAAGGATTGTGTCCTACAGCCACAGGTGCCTTCACAGTATTGGTAGTCAAGTCAATTACCGACATATAGCCTGGTTGATCTACAGGCGCTCCTACATATGGAGGCGTATTGTCAGCTACGTACAAAGTCTTGTCATCATTAGAGATGGCAAGACCAGTAGGATAGAGAACCACATCTGTCTTACCGTCAGGGGCTTTAGGTTGAGGTAATACAATTGGGGTAGTTTCGGTGAGTTGCTGACCATTGACGTTGTAAACGCGGATTTCGCTAGCAACCCCCTTACCTCCACCAGATGCGTAAGCTTTTTTACCATCATGGCTGAAGGTAACACCACCGTAATTTAAGGCTTCTGGAGATTTATACTGGATTGTCTGGACGACAGTACCTGTAACTCGGTCAACCACCATCAAAGATTGAACGGACTGACCATCATTGCTGACTAGTACGGTGTTACCATCAGGACTGATCGCCATGCCATAGGGGCGATCGCCAAGAGATACTTGCCGACCTGCTGGTGTCAAAAACCAACCTTGAGGCGTAATTGCAGGTCCGTTGCCGAGAGTTGTACGATTTTGTGCTCTGGCAATACCCGCAGTTCCCGGTCTTCCTTCACTTGCACCATAGATAGTAAAGTGTTGCAGAGCCTGTTGGGTGTTAAACCCTAATCCTTTTAAATCGCTATTGTTATTCAAGTAATAAGAGGGATCAAGGCGGAAAGACCCAGCCCGACCTTCTTTGACACCATAAGTTTCAAAGTGGTTCAACAACTGGGTATTATTCAAACCCGCCTGCTGCAAATCTGGATAAAGGCTACGGTAGTAGTTCTCATCAAACACCGGCGAAAATACCCGTCCCTCTTGCAGTCCGAAAGTTTGCAGGTGTTGGAGTGCTTTCTCACCGTCGTTCCCAAACGCTTTTTGTACGTCGGGATAGAGTTGCAAGTAATAATTCAGATCGAGGAAAGAAGAAAGTTTCCGAGCCTCTTTTACCCCATAAGTCTGAGCATGATCGAGCAGTTGCTTATTGGTTGTTAAGCCAGCTTTTGCCAAGTCTGGATTGCTGGCACTATAAACTTTGTAGTCAAAAAAAGGTGAGAACTGTCTGCCCTCGTTAATCCCATACTGTTGGAAGTGGGATAATAACTGGGCGTCTGTTGTTAATCCAGATGAAGCTAAGTCGGAATTGTTTGCTGCGTAGAATTTCGGGTCGAAAAGATTAACAGTCATCAAGAATTCCTTATGTAGGTGAGGGGAGTATTCGCTTGACTAGAATGTTATAAATAATACAATTTAACGGTAAAAAGCTTTTGTTGAGCAGAATACAACTTACACTCGACTCTTACAGCCGGAAAACTGAGTATTTTGATACTTTACATTGCGGTATTTCGGTAGTGGTGTTGTGCTATTTATAAAACGGTCGTTTCCTGCTTATGGTTGCCAGTTACTGATTTCCAGTAGTCAAAACCACAAATTACCGCTAGTATCGACCTTTTTCACCTTGCCGATATAGTGGATAATGGCGAGTAACGTTCTATGAACCAGATCAGGTTGATCGCCGCAATTTTCTACAATGGAATTGAGAGTTTATGTCAATGTTGCAAAAATGCCGAAAACTGTTGCCGAGGTAATGAGTCACGATCCGATCGTGGTGCATCCGGAAACACCTCTGAATGAAGCCATTAAGATTTTGGCAGAAAAACACATTAGCGGGCTTCCGGTTGTAGATCAAGCCGGAAAGCTGTTAGGGATCATTTCTGAGACAGATTTGATGTGGCAAGAAACAGGTGTCACTCCTCCCGCTTATTTTATGATTCTCGATAGCATAATTTATTTAAAAAATCCCGCAACTTACGAGCGTGACTTGCACAAGGCTTTAGGTCAAACTGTGGGCGAAGTGATGAGCGATAAACCCGTCACAGTTACGGCTGATACACCTTTAAAAGCAGCAGCGCAACTCATGCACGATCGCAAAGTCCATCGTCTACCAGTCCTGAGTAACGAAGGACAAGTGGTTGGAATACTGACTCGTGGTGATATTATTCGGGCAATGGCAGCAGATGCCGATTAGTTATAAAGTGCAATAGGTATCAATTTTTAATCATGTGAGCATAATAAATGAGTATTACTCCTGAGTCTGTTCAGCAGCTGTTGAGTTCTGAGAATTTAGGCGATCGCTTACGTGCTGTCAATCAAATCCGCGAATTAGAACCCACCATCGGCTTTGAAATGATTCAAATTCCGATCACCGATCCAAATTCTCGCGTCCGCTACTCGGCGGTGAGTCAGATGGATACGTTAGGGGGACAAAATTTACCCCTGGCTTTAAATATTTTGCGCGATCGCTTACTCAACGATCCGGAACCAGATGTCCAATCTGCCGCCGCTGACTGTTTAGGTGCTTTGAAGTTAACAGAGGCGTATGATGATTTACAACATCTGTACGAAAATACTCCAGAGTGGCTAGTGCAATTTAGTATTATCGCGACATTAGGAGAATTAGGCGAGCCGCGATCGTTTGAACTCCTAAAAACAGCACTCTTGTCTGAAAACGACTTGATTAAAACCGCCGCGATTAGTTCTCTCGGTGAGTTGGGAAATATCGAAGCTGTACCTCTTTTAGCCCCCCACGCCACCGATTCAGATTGGCAAGTCCGCTACAGAGTGGTGCAAGCACTAGACCGCTTAGGTGGCGAATCAGCCAACTCCATATTAAAGACAATGGTCAACGATGAGTCCGAAGCTGTCGCTGTAGAAGCACAAAAATCTATAGCTTCTTAAGGAAAATCACCTTCTCTTTGCGGAAATCTTAATATCTTGCTAACCAATTTTCTAAAGCAATATCTATTAGTATATCTAAAGGAGAAGCTTGCGGCGATAGATTTTCAATATTTACGTAGTTAGCAAAATCGTTAAAATCATAATAAGCGGAAAGACTTTTTTGATGTTTTGAGTAATAAATCAGGACAACACTTTGCCAATCATCCGTCAAAATTCTCATTCTTCCCAGTGTTCCAGAAAATATTTCTGGCTCGTCATCTATTGATTTTAGTCGATTTTTTTGAGGAATAGGCAAATGTAAATAAAGGGAGGGTAGCTTGGAGGGATTTTCGCAGACAATCTCAGCACACAGTTTACTTTTTCCTCTACCATATTTGATACTTCCTGGAAAAATCGTTTCTTGCATCCCAATGTGTTTCAGGATGTGATTTCTCATGCGAAGGATTTCCGCCTGTTGCTGAGAATTACACTGCTGTGTAATGGTTTGGAGTTCTGGCGGTTCAGGATGGATGGTAGTAATAGGGGATACTGCGGCGACTTTTTGGGGAACTTCGCATTTAATCGCTTGACTATTATCTAGATTTTTAACTTGCAAAAATAAATTATTTGTCTCTTCAACGATCTCAAATTGCCAGAATTCAAAAAGCAATTTGTGATACTCTTTGTCGAGCAGACTATCTTTATGAAAACTGGGAGTAATCGCCAGAATGCGAATCTGCCGGTCGTAATCAATTTGTTCAAAAAAAGGCTTCTGTTCAATTAATTGGGCGTAACAACGAGTTAATTGCTGGACGATACCGCGATTTTGTGAGTTTTTGATTTTAATCACAACTAACTGTCCGTTGCTATCTTGCGCCAAGATATTGCGGATTTCGCGGAAAACTGTGTATCGACGCATCAGAGGAATTAACCCAAACAGATTGCCAAGATTATTCCAGATAAAATCTTCTAAAACTTGTTCGCTGCTAAATTCCCATTTATTCGCAGTTTTTTTCAGTAACGTATCTACAGAAATGGGGGAAAATTCCGGCAAATCGAGATTTGGCGATTCAATTAGTGTTTCTGAGTCGGCAATCGGGGGAACTGCAATTAGATTAGATTGGGTGAGTCTGTTATGGGTAAGACCCATTTGAGGTTAGCTCTCAATGCGAAATCGCATCCCAACTTACTACATCTGGGCAAAAAATGCGTAAGTAATATCACTAGTCTTTTTTCGGTATTAACAGTCACGCATCCTTAGGCTTAGTCAATTTGACGCAGAGTGATCCTTGGTGACAGAACCTCTACGTCGTCTGACTCCGTTAGCTGTGGGTCAAAGAGAAAGCGACAAATGTTTATTCGCTCATCAGCTAATTTTTGATACTACTAGACCAAGCAGGGTGAGATAGTAGCGCTGTAATCGCTCGTACACCGCGCAATTGATTTGATAAAGGTAAGTGACCTCTAGGCGCACTGAGGTTCCAAGTAAAGCCGCCTGGGTAGCGCGTCCATGTGTTGCCAGCTTTCCAACCAATTTTTGGCCAGAAACTTTCCCAATTTTTACTCAAACTCAGCCAAATTTCTCGCTGGACAGAAAAGCTAAATTTGCCTTCTGAGTGGACTAACCACAGACGATTAATCGTTTGCAAGTCAGAAATCGGAAAATTGTTTACCTCAGTAAAATACAGCCAATTTCTCTGGAGTGCTGTGGGACCTGCTAATTCGCAAAGATGACGCAAAGTCAGGCGATCGGCAGCTTCAAAGTCTTGCTTGACCAGCAATTGTTGCAGCGAAGTATAATCAATACCCATCTCGGAGACGAGTGGGACTATCCCTGTCGGAAAGTGGGTGTGGAGAAATTCTCTGGTAGTTGGCTGTTCAGCTGTGTACAGAATTTGATACACGTTGCCATCAATCCAAGTAGCTGGGGTTTCACGGCGCTGAAGTAAAAATTCCTGTAGCACATCTAATCCTTCACCACCAAGGGTTGCTAGCTGCTGGATCAGCTGCTGTTGTACTTTTTCAGACCCAGCTAACAATTGGAGGCGGAGAGAGTCGATATCACTAGCAGTGCCTGATATGGTCATTGGTCTGTCATCCGATTACTCGTTTACGCGATCGCTCTGAGAGCAGCTCTTTTCACCATCAATCTATCCTGGTTAGGGATGCTGATGGCGAACAGTAGTGTACTATCTATCGTACAAAAGAGCGCGACGACCATCAGGAGTCTGTTGATGTACGACAAAATTCAACCCCCAGCATCTGGAGCAAAAATCACTTTCACGAACGGCGAACCAACGGTTCCCGATAACCCGATTGTGCCGTTTATTCGTGGCGATGGCACAGGGATGGATATTTGGCCAGCTTCCCAGAAAGTAATTGACGCGGCTGTAGCGAAGGCTTATGAAGGTAAGCGCCAAATTAGCTGGTTTAAGGTGTACGCTGGCGATGAAGCCTGCGAATTGTATGGAACCTACCAATATTTGCCGGAAGATACCCTGACGGCGATTAAAGAGTATGGTGTAGCGATTAAAGGCCCGCTGACAACACCTGTAGGTGGCGGTATTCGTTCTTTGAATGTGGCGCTGCGGCAAATTAACGATCTTTACAGCTGCGTCCGTCCTTGTCGCTATTATCCAGGTACACCTTCACCGCATAAAAATCCCGAAAAACTCGATGTAATCATTTATCGCGAAAATACTGAAGATATTTATTTGGGAATTGAGTGGCGACAAGGAAGCGAAATCGGCGATCGCTTGATTGCCATCTTGAACAACGAGTTGATTCCCGCCACACCCGAACACGGTAAAAAGCAAATCCCTCTAGACTCAGGTATCGGCATCAAACCCATCAGTAAAACCGGCTCACAGCGTCTGGTACGTCGGGCGATGAAACATGCTTTACGTCTACCAAAAGCCAAACAAATGGTAACTTTGGTTCACAAAGGCAACATCATGAAATACACTGAAGGTGCCTTTCGCGACTGGGGTTATGAACTGGTGACAAGTGAATTTCGCGCTGAGTGTGTCACTGAACGGGAATCTTGGATTTTAGGTAACAAAGAAAAAAATCCCGAAATCTCCTTGGAGGATAACGCTCGCCAAATCGAACCAGGTTATAATTCCCTGACTCCAGAAAAGCAAACCCAAATTCAAGCAGAAATTGCTGGCGTTTTAGATGTTATCTGGTCTACCCACGGCGACGGACAATGGAAAAACAAGGTAATGGTCAACGATCGCATTGCCGACAGTATTTTCCAACAAATTCAAACTCGTCCTGACGAATACTCAATTTTGGCAACAATGAACCTTAACGGCGATTATCTCTCAGACGCCGCCGCTGCGATCGTTGGTGGATTGGGAATGGGACCTGGAGCGAATATCGGCGATAATTGTGCCATTTTTGAAGCAACCCACGGCACAGCACCGAAGCACGCCGGACTAGATCGGATCAATCCTGGTTCGGTAATTTTATCCGCTGTGATGATGCTGGAATTTATGGGTTGGCAAGAAGCCGCTGATTTAATTAAACAAGGATTAGGTCAAGCGATCGCGCAATCTAAAGTTACCTACGATCTCGCACGGTTAATGGAACCACCAGTTGAACCATTAAAATGCTCTGAATTTGCTGAAGCAATAATTCAAAACTTCTAATGCGCTTTATGTGGGGAGTGCTCTTGAGTGGTGGAAGGGACATTATTTAACATTTACTTCCTTTCCACCACAAGATTACCTCTCCCCCTCTTATTGCCCCCTGGGAAATATATTCGGCTGAGGCTGTGGTACTGGAATCGGTTGAAAGGTAGAGTTGCTGTAATTCGCTGGCGGTACTGGAATTGGTTGAGAGGTAGAGTTGTTGTAATTTGATGGTGCTGGTGTGGACAAGGTATTGTTGTAATTAGACGGTGCTACGGGTCTAGGCACGCCGTAATTGCTGTAAGGCGAATATCCTCCAGCACCATATACTCCGGGAGCGATGGGGACTGTGCTGGCTGGAGTTGGCACGGGGATGGGTAATGGAGATAGATTAGGTGCCGTTGGTGTGATTGGACTGACCGGCGCAGAGGGTGGTAATTGTTGTGGAGACTGATTAATTAAGTTACTGTAAAAACTTTGCGAACTGTTCATCACCGGCTGCTGATTATATGCCGAACTATTGAGCGCTGGCTGCTGATTATATGGTGTTCCTGGAGAAAGACGATTTAATGGTTCTCCACTACCAGATATTCCTACTGAATTGTTATTAGTCGCCGGTGCTACTTGATAAGGGCGAGGATTACTGAATTGCGTTTGCCCAAAAGTATTATTATTTTTCGGGATACCTGACTGAGATTGGTTAAATACCCCGGATGCGCTGACAGGTGTTGTATTTTGATCTTGGTTGGTAGGATTAGACAATCTCATGCCAAGCCGAGGATCGTTTCCTCCAGCCAATATGGGTGAGGTATTTGCAGTTAACGGCGGCGCTGATTCACTATTATTAATTGAACCATTTCGGAGTAAGTACTGGGCTTGGCTCAGGAAAGGATTTTCCAGCTTTGAGGTCACAAGAGGAGTAGGAGTTTGGTTACTAGCATTGAATTTAGGGTCACTGTTAATCGCATTCAGTTTCTTCAAAGTAGCTTCGTCTACTTTACTGCCAACTGACTCAATGTTCTCATTGGGGTCGCTGGGTGTAGCCAGTGTACTTCCTTTGTTAAATTCCTGATTGAGAACAGATAAATTATCAATATCTGCGCCAATAGCTTTGTCTTCTTTTGAAAGTGTTGGGTTTGGGTTCGGCGAATCAGCAACTTGTTTGTTTTCCCAAAACCTCATTAAACCTGGGTTCGTCCAGTATTGCCAAATCCCTAACCCAACTACAGAGGCAAACACTAATGTTCCCCACACAGCAGGTTTAGTAAAAGTCCGTAATCTAGCTCTGAGGTAACGTGCTTGAGTTGGAGGTTGACGGCGAGGTAACATAAGTGCTAGGCGACAACGGGGTATATAAGGATTTTAGGCAAAATAGCCAACAATTTGGGTAAAGCTTTGGCTAATTTTCCTCTTTCCACTTTAAACTATTAATCAAAAAAATCTTCTATGGAGGAATAGTGTCACGCAAAGTCTATATATTACCGGGAAGCAATCCTGGATAACATCCAGCCGGCGGCGGCTAAGCCGAAGAAGTTGGGTAGCCAAGCCCCTAAGAAGGGAGAAAGAGCACCTGCTGTGGCGACTTCACCAGTGATAAAGTAGAGCAGATAGTAACTGAAGATGATTACCACACTGATCCCAAAGCTAGTTCCTTTTCCCGTCCGCTGCGGTTTAGTTCCCATTGTTGCGCCAACTAAGCCAAACACGACACAAACAAAGGGGATCGCGACTTTTTGCTGAATCCGAACTTTGAGTTTACGAATTTCCTGATCGTTTCCACCTAGGCGCACTACATCTAGTTGCTGTTGCGCTTCGACAATATTCATCTCGTTATAGTCGCGCTTGTTCTGTGCCAAGGTGAGTGGCGTGCGAGGTAATTTTAGTTGCTGGTGTTTAAAACGGGCAATACTGCGATATGAATTGTCAGGATTGACTAAATAGATCGTGCCATTGTAAAAATCCCAGATGTTTAGCGAATAGTTCCATGAGGCTGATTCGGCGACGACTATTTGATCTACTCCTTGGCGGGAACGATCCAGAATTGTCAGCCCTTTCATTAGCTGTCCATCAAACGTATCCGCATAAAATAAGTGTGAGAGTACTTTCTCTTTCTTCCCATCAGCATTTGTTTGATCGTGGTATTGCTGAAAGGTGATATTTTGCTGTTTAAAAGAAGGCTTCTCTTTTAATGCTCTTTGTAAGGTTTGAGTCGCCTGGTAATTTGTCGCTGGGACGATTGCTTCGTTAAAGAAGAAAGTCATACCGGCAACAATAAAACTTAAAACCACTGATGGTAATACTAAGCGATAAACACTGACTCCACAACTACGCATGGCAATCAGTTCGCTATCGCTAGAAAGACGACTGTAAGTCATCAAACTACTGAGCATTGTTGACATGGGAAAGGAAAAAACGATCACGTATGGCAGTTTCAGGGCAAAAATCTGCATCGCGACTGTTGGCGGAAGTCCAGATTCCACCACTTTCCTCACCAACTCAAATAATGCATCAATTGCCATGATGATCGAAGAGAAAGCACCGACACCAAATAAAAATGGTGGTAGTAACTCGCCCGCAATATAGCGATCCATCAGGGAAAAAGGAAGCAGCGGAATTGAGGATTTAGAAGATTTATGGTAGCTGCCTGATTTCATTTTTCACCAACAGTGTTTTATTATTGGTCAGGGGTGATTAAACTTGGAAGTTATCACCCAGGTAGTATTGCCTTACGAGTGGGTTGCTGTAGAGTTCGGCGGAACTACCAGAGGCAAGGATTTGTCCATCGCGCATAATGTAGGAGCGATCGGTGATCGCTAGGGTTTCGCGAACATTATGATCTGTGATTAAGATGCCCATGTGTCGATCGCGCAGTTTGGCGACAATACTCTGAATTTCAGACACTGCGATCGGATCGACTCCGGCAAATGGTTCATCTAATAATAAAAATTTTGGTCCCTCCTGTCCAGCCGCTAAAGCCCTGGCAATTTCAGTCCGCCGGCGTTCACCACCAGAAAGCTGAATCCCTTTACTGTAAGCGACTTTTTCGAGGCGAAATTCTCCCAGTAAACCATCCATCCGCCTTTGCCAATCACGGCGCGGCACGTTGGTTTGTTCTAGCACTAGTAGAATATTATCGCGGACTGAGAGTTGGCGAAAAACACTGGCTTCTTGGGCTAAATACCCAATACCTAAACGTGCCCTTTTATGCATGGGTAAGTTGGTGATGTCTAAGTTATCTAACCAGACTTTTCCCTGATTTGGTCTTTCTAAGCCAGTAGCGATGTAGAATGTAGTCGTTTTACCTGCACCGTTAGGTCCGAGTAAACCGACGATTTCGCCTTGGGCGACAGAAACATTCACCCGATTGACAATTACTCGCTTACCGTAAGATTTGTGAATATTCTCTAATACAATCTTCACTCCGTTGTTGCCCCGTTCCTTCGTCCTAATTGGCTTTTTTGTTTAATGGAGGCGTGGTGGGAGCGGATGTTGGCAGTTGACTGGCTGGTGTATCCCGCACAATATAGATTGATTCTACTTGTTGGTTACGTTTAGGTACAGCCACAAATCGTCCTTCGTTAATTAAATAAGTAACAACCTCACCCCGGATACTGTTACCACCTTGCTGTAAAATATAGACATCGCCACTGAGGACAATCCGGTTTTCTAGGCTAAAGTATTGAGCTTGAGCAGCCGTTGCTTGAATTCCTCGGGATGGATACAACAGTTGGACGTTACCACGACTTGTTGCTACTTGTGTCTTGGCATCATACTCTTGTGTTTGAGATCTAATCGTCAAAGGGCGATTATCCGCAGATGATTGAGCTGTAGCCGCTTGTAATTGGATTGGAATCGCGATCGCACCACTAAAAATAGTAGCCGGTAACACGACTAAGCTAAGACGACGCAGGGAGAATTGCCGGAAAGAGGATATTTTCATACCGATTGGGGATTTTAAATAAATCTATCTGTATGTAGTTTAACAAGAGGTCTCAGCCTGAATCTGGATAAATTGAGACCTGAACTAGAATCTTGACGTTCCTGAGAGGGGCAAAGTTTCTCAGACTTAATTTAAGACTCACACGTATACAATACTTGGCAAAGGTAATATTTGATTGTTATCTGCGATCCAATCAGCAATTCTATCAGGATCAATTTCTTGCAGTTTTGCTAATAACACTGCGCTATCGGCTAATAATTGATCGACATCAATGCCACTAAAGCTAGCTGGGTAACGTCGTAGCCGTTTAATCCCTTCTCCCAGTAAAATTACTGCCCCTCGCCAGTTCAAATTACCCAGATGGTAGAGGGCGACAGAAATTTGTAAAATACCTTGATAAAAGCTTTTATCTGGCTCTGTGGCTTCAATCCACAAAGCCTCTAAAGTGTCATGACAGGCATAGAACTGCTGATGATTAAACTGTTCTATACCTTGCCAAAACTCTTGAGGGATGATTTCATCACTCATCCCATCGTTTCCCGCACCGCCAGAATCTCATCAAGGGTGATATCTTGCTTCTCCCCCGCAAAATCATTATCCGATGTCAAAAACAACATGCAGTGACACTCTTTCCGTTCACGCATCGGTACACAAGGACAATTCCAAAAGGCAGCACTCACCTCTGCAGCTTTATCTTCATAATGACGACAAGGACACAAAGGAGCACCAAGATCATCCTTATGCTTAGCTAATCCTTCAATTACCACAGCCGTTACCGAAGGTTCAGCACAAAAGTAAGTTCCGGTACGTTTGGCATATTGCTCAGAAAAATGTCGCATAGCTTCCAAGCTTTTCTCGCTGGATTTGGCTACTTCTACTTGATTCATAATAAAACTCGCGGTTTGTGGGATCAGTCCCTTTAGGGCTGAGAGGTAAACGAAATTACCAATTTAACTATTTCTTTGCATTGTACCGCTAGATGGGTGTCGGGTATCAGGTGTGGGGTGTCGGGTACAGGAAACTTTGTAATTGCTCTTTAAGAGACTCTCCCAGCGGGAAACACGATTTTTCCCTATACTCCACACCCTACGCCTGTGCGAAACACTCTGCTTGTAGTTGATTTAAAAGCGGTTGATCAGATTGGATCAAAATTCCTCGTCGATCGCGATTGACAATCTCAGATGTATTCTGCCACAGCAACCAACGACTACCAAGAGGCAAAGAACTCAAACTCAGAGAATTAGCAGTCAACCAAATCAAAGGATGAGTCGGTAATTGAGTTATTACCTCTTCAGTCAGATGAGTAGCAGCCAAAGCATCCATTACCACCTGTGTACCTTGGACTAACCCTGTAAGCGCCGTCCACAACCTGACATTCATTTTTCGATGTGCATAAAAATACATTGAAGCTGCGGCAATTACAGCCTGCTCAAAATCATCTTCCTGCCAATTAGTCCTACCATCAAGAGCAATAATAATTTCCTGACCACTCACAACCTGTTCTAACTCCCGAACCCGTAACTCTCCATAACGAGCACTAGTGCGCCAGTGAATCAAACGAATCGGATCACCACTACGATAAGGACGTAGCGATCGCGTCAATCCC
>JBBQRU010000065.1:0-27967 GCA_038214545.1 Cyanophyceae cyanobacterium
TTGTTGAAGGAATAAATAACAAACTAAAGGTTATTAAAAGATTGGGATATGGCTTTCGCAACTTTGAAAATTTTAGACTACGCAGTTTATTATCCTGGCATTTTAGTATTAATTCACCATAAGGGGAGCGGTAGAACCAAAGATTGGTCGATTAACCCATCTTTTGGTTTGGCAATGTGAGAAACTTCGTAGAACCGTACCGATTCATGGGGCTGCTGGCGCGAAAAATAAAGAATGCTCGTCTTTATTGACGTATATGGCACAAAGGCATTTTGGGGAAGCGAAATCACACCTTCAACTCCTTAGTGGTGTAGAAAAGTATTTTCTTTTTAATAAAATGAAAAAACTTTGGAAAACTCAACCCACCTGTTTAACTTTTTGCATTTTGTGAGTGAGGCACAAGCTGGGGAAATTTTACACCACGGGATTAGAGTAAACATCGATCATGGCAAAGCTTGATTGCACAAACTTTTTACTGTTATAATTCCGAGTTGTAAAAGACTTAGACCTCTTTCTCTATAGCAATCTGGGCGACTCCGCTACCCTGTCGCAATGGTGAAGAGTCCGAGTCTGATTGCCAACAGTTGAGCAATCTCGACCACGATGAGTAAATTACTCAAAGCTTTGGCATTCCTGATGTTCGACCGCAAGATCTCGAAAGTACCAAACTTATAATTCTTAAAGTGAGGTTCAATTCCCTCAAATCTTTGACCCTGCCATTTTTGCAGAAATTGTTAAATTAACGCTTTTGTAAAAAGTCTCATGGTAAATTTTAGGGTAATCCACAAAGTAGCTAAACCGCGCTAAGTGACTGCGGGCTTGGCAATCACGATGACTCAGATACGGAATCCAGTGCGCCAGACAAGCACGTTCTGATTCTAATATTGCGGCGACGATCTCCGCACAGTTGTTCAGATGGCGAGGGTCTTTAGGGACAATCCATTGACTAAATAGCTTTATTTCATTATCAGACTCAGTGAAAACTGATTGTGACAGTTGAGGGTGCGGAATGTGGGTTAAAAACTATTCATTCTATTGGTAAAAATAGTTTTTGGTAATAAAATGTCTGTCAATAATAGAAACTTCCGTAATTTTACTCAGCTTATTTTAGTTACAGCAGGGCTAGAGTATAGCTGGTTAAAGTAAAAAAATATGTAGTTATACATCAGTCAGCAAAATTTTGATGCCAAACAAAAAGATTGTTGATATGGTAACAGCTAATCAAAGAATCGCTTTGTTTATCTAATAAGTTGGTAATCGCAAATAATAATAGCAATTAATCATGCAATCTGTAGCATTTTTTATTCATGCAATAATTTTAATGAATACTGGATGATAATAAAAAGCAATGATTATTTTTTAAACCTTTGCACTTTATCGTTTACCTAATCTTAACCGTGCCTTTTGTACGATGAGCTATTGTATCAATCCCCATTGTTCAAAACCTGTTGACCCAGCAAATGTGAGCGCCCGTATCTGTCGTAACTGTGGGTCAGATATTTTACTGCAAGGTCGCTATCGAGTACTCAAACAGATAGGTAAAGGTGGTTTTGGTGATACTTTTACAGTAGATGATCGCGGCACAGTTAGAGTTTTAAAAGTACTGACTGAGAATAACTCAAAAGCTATCGAATTATTTCAGCAAGAAGCAAAAGTTTTGAGTCAGTTGAACAGCTTGGGAATTCCTCAGGTAGAGCTAGGTGCTTATTTCACAATTGTTCCTAAAGATAGCCCTGTCCCGTTGCACTGTCTGGTGATGGAGAAAATTGAGGGGGTTGATTTGCAGGTGTGGATGGAATCTCGCAATCATCAACCAATCTCTCAAGGGCAAGCCCTCAACTGGATCAAGCAACTTGTCGAAATTCTTTCTCTAGTACACGCCCGTCAGTATTTCCATCGGGACATTAAACCGCAGAATATTATGCTGCGAACGAACGGTCAGTTAGTCTTAATTGACTTTGGGGCTGTTCGTCAAGTCACGGCAACTATTATATCCGGCGGTTGTCATACAAAGATTGCTTCTGAAGGCTATTCTCCGCCAGAGCAACAAAATGGTCATTCGGTGCAACAGTCTGATTTTTTTGCACTAGGACGCACTTTTGTTTTTCTGCTCACAGGTAAACAACCGCATGATTGTGCCATTTATGATCCACTAAATAACGAAATGCGTTGGCGGCACCACGCGCCCCACATTTCTCCGAATTTGGCAGACTTAATTGATCGCTTAATCGCTCTCAATGCTAGCCAGCGTCCTCGCAATACACAAGCAATAAGGCAAGGGTTAATAGAAATCGAACAAGCCTTAAACATGAATCACAGTTTGTCACAACAAACAAAACCATTATCTTCTGCCAAATCTGGGACTACTAGCAAGTCTTCTCAACCAACTATGAAAGTTGGCAATACTACACCAAACAAGACATCTCCTAGTCAAATCCAGAACCCCCCAAAATCAAGTCATGTTTTTGCCAGTCTGTTTCAGTTGGGACTAGCATTTTCTGGCATCGCTTGTATTGCTGCTTTTAATTCGCTGACCAGTGTCAATTCAAACACCCCATCAACTCCGATTTCTGTTACAACTCCAAATCAAAATTCCTTAGAATCTACCTCGGCTGAAATTCCGCATTCGCCTCTTCCTGCTGTAACTCCAAGTGCAGATCCTTTACTCATTGTCCCTATTACGAAAATTCATCAACAGCCGATTAGATCCTCCACGCCAAGCCCTTCTCAAGAAACAGTAACAACCGATCCTCCATATTCAACCGAACTTGAAAAACCAAAAAGTAAACCTGACGGAGCTGTATTGACAATAGAGCGATCGTCACAACCACCTCAAGCAAACCAATCACAGCACCGACCCTCAAGTGATGTAAACGCGCAACAAGAGAAATTAGAAGCAGAAAAAAGAGACAGAGAGCGTGAGGTGGCTGAAATCGCTCAAAACAAGCGAAAAGCTGCTCTCATTGCCGAGCAAGAGAGAATCGCAGCAGTTCAAGCAGAACGAGCCAGACTTGCGGCTACAGCGAGGATGCCACCACTTAAAACTAGCATCCCCAAGCGGCAAGAGCCACCGCGACGGCAAGAAATTGCCTCCAGTTCAAATTCTGGCTCAGGCAATACTACACAGCCTTGGAATTCTAAAGCACCTATTAAAAGTGCAACATCTGAATTAGAAAACGTAATTAGAGAAGGAAAAAAATGATGAAGTTTATGATTAAAAGCTTGCTTACTATACTTGTAACTAGTTCAGCGTTACTTTTAACAGCTACAAGTAGTTCGGCACAAGTCAATATTAAAGCTCTCTCAGAAGTTGCTAAAAGCTGTCAGGAAGATGCTTCAGTATCTAAATACTATGCACAAATGAATATAGATATACATGGTTATGATGCATCGGGGCCACTACAGGAATGCATACGTCATAGATATCACTACTCTCAAGTATTGTCTAAATTACACTGGCTAAATTCTTCTGGAGAAATGCTTCCTGGATATCCAGGCTCTGTTGCTGTCGCAGCCTTGTCACTGCCAACGCCTCTCGATGTCAATATTGTAGACTGCATTGCTACTCAAGACGCTTCTAGCAAAGAATGTCAGGATAATATTGCTCGTTTTAGAATAATTGCTCGTGGGTTTGAATACAGAAAAAATAATTCTTTAGCATCAACCGACTTCGATAATTATATAATTTTTGTATGCCCTTCCTGTGTTGTTGCACATGATGACGTTGTTGACAAACAAAAAATGATTGCTGCATTCATTAACTGGTTTTTAAGCTTAGAAAAACCCAGAAGAAAAGAATTGATATCTACTATTTTGGGAAATGAAACTTTAGCTTATGAGACAAGATATAATATGGATAAAGAAGCTTGGGCAGCAATTTCTAAATATGAGGAAACTAGTAAAATGGTTGAGCAGCAAAGTCTAGAGCAACGGAGGCAAGAACTACTTGGTAAATGACATTTCTTAAATGGTTTTTAAGTAAATCTATACTTCCAAGATAATGTGGTTATGCTGAATTTTTATCTTTTGCTAACTCCCGCGATAGACTCTCATAGAGTTCTATGACAGACAAGCATAAAGCAACAGCCGTCCCTAATGATACTTTTTGTCCTTCTGTGTGTTGACCGAAGTCCCCGAAAGATTGAATGTGACTGATAAGCAGAACTGTTGACTTTGAAACAAAGCGAGCAACAGGTCTAGTCTTACCCTTGCGTGTATTTGTCATAACACGAAGGATATCGCACTGAATCCCACGACTGTTTGGAAGATTATTTGTTGTTGAAGTCCACTCATTATCTTGGTGCCACTGGTCGATCCAATCTTGAGGGATTTTGCGAGTCGGAAGTTCAGCATTCCAGATTAAATCGAGTGCTTTATCAGTGATATTGCGAAACCAAATTACTGCATCAGTTGGCTCTGTATTTAGTTCTCTAATAACATATTCAATTTGACGCTGCAAATCTCGATCGCCATTTGGGATTTGCGCCAATCTTAACTCAAGTAGACTGCGGACATTTCTTTCATAGTCGTGGATTTCGCTAAACAAGCGTCGTAAATCAGTGACTTGACTTCCCTGTTTCTCAACATATTTCTGGAGCAAACGGCAGTTGGCTTTAAGCTGACTACCTGATACCTTGGCATAGCCACGTATTTCTAAAAACTCACGTCGCTGGTCAGAAATTCTGGACAAATGTATGTCTATTTTCGTAAGGTCAATTAGGTCACTTTGGACTTCCATAGAGCAATCATCCCAGAGTTCATCTAGAAGCGTTCGATATTGTTCAAAAACATCAGCAGCCACGCTGTCAACTTGTTCTTTAAACACTTTATTTCCTGAGTCAATTTGAGCCAAAAGCTGCTCGCACATGGCTGCAGCTAAAATCGGTACTCCCCCACTCCAATTAATTAGTTCTTTTTGACCACTGCCATCAAATGAGATACCCATATCTTTAAAAGGCGCTAACATTTCACTCCAGTCACGATCGTCAAAAATACCAACTTTCAAAGGAGTGGGGTTGAATACGTTCCAGAAATCCGAAGTTTGTGATCCTTCAGTTTTACAAAGCTCACGAAGCGGACGACGACTACCTGTAACAATGGTTAAACTACTTTTTTCTGCAAGTGCTCTAAGGTAATCCCAAAGGTTACGGGTAATACTGGTCATACCTAGAACTTTGTCAAATCCATCCAGGACTACTAACAATTGCTGCTTATCATCTTCCAACATTTCAATAACTGTAGGCAGAATATCACTTATGTCTCCGTATATCGGATCTAACTCATTGGCAATATCCGGTCTGTAAGGCATTAGGGCTGAGCGAATTTCCTTGGCAAAGCAAGATAAGAAATTAGCATCTGAATTTGGGGTCTGATGACCAAGATCCCAATAAAGTGAGGTAGTGTAGGATTGCTTACCTGACTGGAAATGCTTTACGAAATGCCGGAGCAAAACCGTTTTACCAATAAACTTTGACCCCACAACTTGCACATGGTCAGGGGTCGGTTTAGTAATTTGCTCGGTAAGTTGCTTGACCAGCCTTTGTCTACCGCGAAAAATAACTGATTCTCTACCCAATACTTGATATGGATTCATAGTCATTAAAACTTATCTTGTCCTTCTTTTACTGCTTTGCGACGAAGGTCTTCATGGTCAACATTCCGCTTAATCCAATCTGCCATTAGTGGAATTGCAAGCTTGTATATGGGAAATGCCTCTGTGGAGTCAAGTTCCAAAAGTTCAAGTTCTCGAAGAAACTCGATATCGTTACCTAGTCGCTCATCAGATGGAATTAGCACCTCTGCCTCTTCTAACTTTGTCTCCAGTAGAGCTATATTCACTGGGTCTGGTCCTTGTTCAAGCTGCTTGCATAGTGACAAAATATATCGTCGCCGCTCTGTGCCTGCATAATCCCATAAAGTGCGAAAATGTTCATTGTCACGCACCATCTCATCGGCAGCAGCTTGTACAAATCCCAGGGTGATTGTTCGTTCATTATTCTGAGCAGCACGTTCAAAAATACGGTTACACAGAACCTGAATTAAGTAAGGTTGACAGGCGCACAGATCAACTACAAGATCTCGAGCTTGCGGGACGTAGATAAGGCGACCCTCCACAGGTTTGGTGACCAGTTGGCGGGCTTCCTCGTGTTCAAGAGGATCAAGCCCGATGCGATAGCCTAAACCAAACAGCACAGACCAGTATTCCTCACGCAGACGCTTCAAACGACGGGAACCAGTAATAATGCCAGATAAATTAGAATAAGTCTGAAATAAATAACGAATATTTTCTGGAACCTGCGAACTGGTGACACCTGAATCGATTCCTTCTTGGAGCTTATCGAATTCATCAAGTAATAGCAAAACACGTTTTGGATTAGCTGCATTCAGAACTGATTGTAGGAAAAGTTCAAAATCTTCAAAGGGATAGTCTTCTGAGAAGTATTGACGGAGTAAATACACAAACTGCGTCTTTATAGGGCGATTTGGATCGTAAGATGGAGCATTAGGAAGTTGCACGGTTAAACCTGCATCAATCGCTGCTGTACCAAGTTGTTTCGCCATGATACGAAATACTTCCTTTGTTGGCAGTCCCACTTTCTTTTCGTCGCCTATAGCCCCTTGAAACGAACACTCGACAACTATCCATCCGGGGAGCTTTCCTTCTAGCTGAAGATATTTTAAGATTGACGTTTTTCCGGTTCGTCGATTTCCCTCTAAAAGAATTACATTAGCGTTATTTGATGTTGCAAGTTGCCGACGAATTGTGTTGATTTCTTTGCTACGTCCATAAAACATTGACTCACGATCAACGGGATTTCCTACAATATATGGGCTTGTTCCCAAGTCTTTTTCAAGTGAATATAGATTTCCGGTGGTAACTGACTTTGATACCTGAGGTTCTATCTTTAAGATAATAACATTATCAGATGTCGGCTTTAAAACTCTGATTTCAATCGTGAGTGGAATTTCTCCTTCAATTCTTTCGCCATTCAAAAGCTTGCCTGACCAACTTACTACAAAGTTAAGCATTCCCTCCGTATTTTGTGGAGGTACTCTTAGAGGTAAATCTATAGACTGCTTTTCGGCTAAATAGGGTATTTTAGTGTTTCCAAAATTAGGATTTGTCGAAATATTAAAGTGCCGAATTGGGATTATCCCTTTGTTATGTAAAGTTAGAATTACTTCGGCAGAAGTAGAAACTTTGATGGCAGGTGGGTCTAGGTTTGCTTCTACACGAATATTTGTAACTTGCTCGCGGATTTGCCTATCGACTAGCTCGATTAAACCGCTTGTAAATTCTTTTACTCGCTGTATTAATGGTGCATCCGAAATGCTTAGACTTTGTAGCGCTTCTTTTAAAGAAAGTTTCACATTTGTCAGCACCACAATTCGGGCTGTACCTTGAGGAATATCTTTAAATTCATAAAGCTCACCGAGTTCATCAGCCATTTTTAAAAGCCAACGGATAAGCACAGGGTCAGCATTCAATTTTAAATCGTACAAATGCGTAATTTTGTTTCTTATCTGAACAATTACCTCACTAGTTTGTAAAAGTAAAGCCAGATTCCCTTCTTTGTCAGTAGAGCGCGATGCTTGAAAAACACGACTAATGAGTGGCTCAGCTTCAAGCCAAGCTGCAACTATGTCAGGATCTTGTTTGGTTAAAATATCCCTCAGTAATCTTGTAACATCAAGAACACCTAACCAATTTCTGCCAGCTACACTTGACTGAACTTGCAATGATGGGATAGGAATTGGAAGCTGGCGAAGAGTCGCAATAGATAAATGTTGGATTGCACTGCCCACTGCATGCCCTTTCAACCATTCTTGGTAAATCGCTGAATGTAATAAAACTGATAAATATGCAGATGAAATTTCCGACGGCAATCGAACTACTACTAAATTGTTTGATGCCACTGCATCTACAATTTTGTTGGAGACAACTCCAAGTTTTCCAACACTTCCCGATCTTGTAATTAATAAATCATCAGGTTGAAGTAAGTTTTTCTGTAAAGTAGATTTTGAATTTTTAATATTGGATAATAATGAAGGAAAACGAACTTTCCCATCATGGATATCAGCAATACGAACAATCCTAACTACATTTGACGCTGTACTTTCTTCATTCTTTAAAGTAGAAGATGCTTGAGTATTAGTCATACCAGCAAACACTTTTGCTACTTCCCCTAACTGCTTGATAGGGATGTTTGGATCGGCTGAACGGACTGCTTGAAGGAACTGTTCTACCGCATCTTCCCCAGTCGGCTTCGCCACAAGCTCCCACCCGCGTGCCGCTAGATTTTTAATTGGCGTTTCCCAAAGATGCCTGCTAATCTCACCTTTTCGGAATTCTTCGACAATTTCGCGGGTATACAATTCTTCTGATGATTTATACTCCTGTTTACTAGTTTTAGCTTCTTTTAGTGAACCTGGATTCGTTAACATTTGCACTGCGAATTGTACTGCAAGCTTGAAAGATTGGTCGATTAACCCATCTTTTGGTTTGGCAATGTGAGAAACTTCGTAGAAACGTACCGACTCACGGGGCTGCTGGCGCGAAAAATAAAGAATGCTCGTCTTTATCGACGTATATGGCGCAAAGGCATTTTGGGGAAGCGAAATCACACCTTCAACTCTGTATTTTTCAAGCAGTATCTGGCGAAGCTGCTCCTCTAGACCACTACGAAACAAAATGCCTTCTGGCAATACAACCACAGCACGTCCCCCAGGTCGGAGTGCTGCCATGATATGCTGCAAAAAAAGTGTTTCCGAGCTACGGCTTTTTACAGGAAAACGCCCTGTAATGTCTGGGTTAATTGTGACTCCAAAAGGTGGAACAGCAATAATGCAATCAAATCCTTTAGAATTCTCATCAGGTATTTCTTGGTTTGCAGCCTGTACTCGTCGCTGTGGACGTTGTTGTGCCAAGAGAACACCACCTGAACTTGAGGTGTTTGGGTGTTTGCTATCTAACCTAATCTGCTCCGTAGAACTCTCAAGTGTATCTCCTAACTCTAGCTTTGGACTATCGATGCCAGCTAGCATCACCCGAACCATGCCAATTACATACAGGATAGGGTTAATCTCAGCGCCAAAAAGGCTATTTTTTTGCAACTCTAACCAGTTTTTTTGTGGCTGCGTCCTTAAAGCTTCGCGCAAGCTGTTTGCACAAGCAGCCAAAAGACCACCTGTTCCGCAACATGGATCATAGATGCGCTCTCCAGGCTTAGGTGCAGCTAGTTCCACCATAAGTTCAACAACGGCAGGAGGCGTGAAAAGTTCTCCACTGTATTTCTGATTCTTCATCAAGTCTTGTAGAAGTCGCGTGAAAACCTCGCCGACAATCTCCCGATCTTGTAGTGTTTCCAGAGGAACTTTATCCACCCAATCAACCAGATTATCGAGAATATTCTCAGGCAAATGTTCGATCTCAATGTATGTGCCAACGCTACGTAGACAAACTCCCCATTCAGTATTGGGAAGAGACTTCAAGTGAAACCAGAGTTGCTGCTGCAAAAACTCGCGTAGCTGATTTCCTCTAAGTTGACTCCAGCTTTTCCAGTTAAATTCACCCGGCAAAAAGCGCCCGTAATATGCGCCACCCAAAGACTCCTGCTCAGACTCGTAGACGGAAGCCCAGCGCAGGAGGATCAAAACGGCAAACGGAGCAAGAAAGTTACGAAGCGGATCGGTTTGCTTTCTAAACTGATGTTCATCACATAATTGCCTGAAAGCGATTTCAAGTTCTTTGAGCTGTTGGAACCTCTCTGGTTGCAAAAAAATACTCCTAACACTTATGTAACAAATATTTTTATAACACAGTGTTGTAATTAATTGGGATAAATAATATTACAAATGTAATCTAAGTGTAGCATAGGTTCGCTTACCAAGCTTTCAATGCAAACTGTTTTAGACTCTCATAAGTGGAGAACTGTAGGGAAGTGATTTGGTTTGTAGTAATATAACCACATGCACAATAAAACCTATACTCTACGTCACTGAAAAACAATACTTTTAGTAACATTTTGTATTAAGTAGACATACTCAGATATGATTGCTCCATGTAACTGTGTTCGCGATCGCTAAAGATCTAGTATTGCAATTCTTTATACTATTATGAGTTTGCTTATTCCTGATGAACTCGTCAAAGCTAGCGGACTGTCTGAATCTGAAATCCTGCTGGAGTTAATCGTGCTGCTTTTTCAACAAGAAAAAATCACCTTGGCTAAAGCGAGTCGCTTGATAGGGATGACCCGGATTCAATTTCAGCAGTTGCTTGCATCTCCCAAAATTCCCGTTCACTATGAAATTCAAGACCTGCACGAAGATATTGCGAATTTAAAAGAAGTCAGTTCTACTGTTCCCTTTATGCTACTCAGACCTAGAATGAGGCTGAAAGTATTGCAGGGTAAGGTTTTTGCTCTTAGTTCAAGGATATTTTTCTTATTTCAGATAAAAGCCTTGCCCTGCAAGCCTTTCGGGGCTTTTAAATCCTGTTTTACATAAAGGGTGCGGTAGAACCAAGAAGTCAAGCTGCTATGATTGTTGTCAGTGATACTTCACCTATTAGTAATTTAACCATCGTTGGTCAGCTACTTTAAAACTCGATATTATAGAAACAAGCGTTGGTTGAGGTCAGTCGATGTTATCACCCTTTCCCGGCATGAATCCTTATCTGGAGAATCCAGAGTTTTGGTCAGCGGTGCATAATCGCTTAATTGTTGCCATAGCAGATGATCTCGTAGACCACCTGAGTGAAAAATACCGAGTGGAGATTGAAAAGCGCACGTATTTTAGTAACGATGAGGAAAGCCTGCTGGTTGGAATTCCAGATGTTGCCATCGTCACAGGCAAAGCCGCAGAACCCACCACATCGACGGCGACCTTGGCACTACCTGTTTCTCCTGAGAAAGTGACAGTTCCTATTTCGGAAGAAGTGAATGAGCGGTATCTCGAAATTCGAGAAGCTGCAACGGGTACTGTGGTCACTGCGATTGAAATCTTATCCCCCAAAAACAAGCGGAGTGGAGAAGGACGGGTTAGCTATGAACGCAAGCGCAATCAAGTTTTATCAAGCACTACGAATTTGGTGGAAATTGATCTACTCCGAGGTGGTAAGCCATTTCCGATCTCCAGCAAAAACTTAGGAGATTACCGAATTTTAATTTGTCGCGGGGATAGCCGACCGCAAGGCGATCTCTACGCTTTTAGTTTACACCAGCCGATTCCAACTGTACCGATTCCATTAATGCCTCGTGAAGTAGAGCCAATGCTCAATCTTAAGACGTTGCTTGATCGCGTTTATGCGAAGGGTCGATATCACTTGGTAATCGATTACACTGATTCTCTTCAACCGGCATTATCCCAAAACGATCACCAGTGGTCACAACAATTATTAAATTTAGCTTAAGACTATTAAAAAATAGATGCACCCAGAAAATATTGAAGTAGCGAATATTACTGCATCCGGTCAATAGTGCGGTACTGGATAGCTTCGGCAACGTGATGAGGTTTGAGGTCGTCATCTTGGGCTAAATCAGCAATTGTTCGTGCTACCTTGAGAACGCGATCGCTAGCCCTAGCCGACAAACCTAATTTCCTAATTGCCCCTTCCAATAAATTCCGACCGCTATCATCTAGCTGGCACCATTTTTGCAGATGGCTACTTTGAATTTGAGCATTGCAACGCAAACTCGGTACAGATTTAAATCTTGTAACCGCGCGATCGCGTGCTTCCTGAACCCGTTGACGTACACTTGCAGAGCCTTCCCCAGTTGGCTGTTGAGTAATTTCCTCTGGCTTCAGACGATTCACCGCCACTTGAAGATCGATGCGATCCATCAATGGGCCAGAAAGCTTTGCCCAATATTGTTCTCTTTGACGTGGCGAACAGCTACAAGCTTGAATCGTATCGCCATAATAACCGCAAGGACAAGGATTAGTACTAGCCACCAAAGTAAACTGAGACGGGAACATCACGGATAGCCTAGAGCGAGAAATTGTGACAAAACCATCCTCTAAAGGCTGACGTAAAAACTCCAAAACATCACGCTTAAACTCCGTAAGTTCATCGAGAAACAGCACACCTCTATGTGCCAAAGATATCTCACCCGGACGCGGAAAACTCCCACCCCCAACCAGAGAAGGACCACTAGCCGAATGGTGCGGACTGCGGAAAGGGCGATCGCTAACCAATGTCCCCTTATTCTTCAATAATCCCGCCACAGAATGAATCTGCGTCACCTCCAACGCCTCATCAAACTCCAACGGCGGCAAAATCCCCGACAAGCGCCGCGCCAGCATCGTCTTACCACTACCAGGAGGTCCCACAAACACTAAATTATGTCCACCAGCAGCGGCAATTTCCAACGCTCTACGAGCATGAGCTTGACCCTTCACATCATGTAAATCCGCACCCGCAAAAGTCGGTTTAGTCTTAGCCTGACCATGAAAAGCCACAGGTTGATAAAGTTCTGGATGACTCAATAAATTCACAACATCTAAAAGACTCTTACAACCATAAACAGCCAACCCCTTCACTAGCGCCGCTTCCCCGGCATTATCCTCCGGCACAACCAAACCAGCAATCCCCATCCTAGCCGCCGCCGCCGCAATGGGTAAAACACCCGCAACAGCACGCAAACTCCCATCTAGAGAAAACTCACCCAAAAATAAAAAATCTCCCAACAAATCAGCACTAACCTGTCCCGAAGCCGCTAAAATACCCACACTAATCGGCAAATCAAAACCAGGACCCTCCTTGCGTAAATCCGCTGGAGTCAGATTAATCACAATCTTCCTCACAGGAAAGTTAAAACCAGCATTCTTCAAAGTCGCCTTCACCCTCTCCCGCGCTTCCTGCACAGCAGCATCCGGCAAACCCAACAAAACAACACCCGGTAAACCTCCCGCTATATCCACCTCCACACCGACCTTAACAGCATCAATCCCCACAATCGCCGCACTCCAAACAGTCGCCAACATAATCCAATTAACCCTTAATCACTCATCGTTCGTCTTATGATTGACAGTTGAGCGCTCAAAAGTAACAAAATGGCACAAGAAACGATTTTCAGCAAAATCATTCAGCGACAAATCCCAGCGGATATAGTTTATGAAGACGACCTAGCACTAGCCTTCAAAGACGTAAATCCTCAAGCACCCGTACATATCCTAGTCATACCCAAACAACCGATCACCAAACTAGAAGAAGCCGAACCACAAGACCAAAATCTACTAGGACATCTACTACTAACCGCCAAACACGTCGCCCTACAAGCCGGACTCACCAACGGTTATCGAATAGTAATCAACAATGGTGCCGACGGTGGACAAACAGTGGATCACTTACACCTGCATATCCTCGGTAGTCGGCAAATGAATTGGCCACCCGGATGAAACGCAGAGAACACAGAGGTAGCACAGAGTATCACAGAGAACTCCTCCGCGCCCCTCCGCGCCACCTCAGCGCCCCTCCGCGTTTCAAAAAAAGACTCTTTTGCCCCGCTTCCTCCCTACAATAGTATGTGAAGCCAAAATTGGAGATAAGACCACGGTTTACGCACGTCCCCTAGCACGTTTAATTGAGCAACTGCAGCGGTTGCCAGGAGTTGGGCCAAAATCTGCTCAGCGGCTGGCGCTGCATATTTTAAAGCGACCAGAAGCGGAGGTTGAGGCTTTAGCACACGCTTTGGTTGAAGCAAAAAAACAGATTGGTTTATGTTCTGTCTGCTTTCATTTATCTGCTGACCCGGTTTGCGAACTCTGCCGCAATCCTCATCGCGATCGCACTACTATTTGTGTGGTGGCTGATTCTCGGGATGTGATTGCGCTGGAAAAAACTCGCGAGTTCCACGGTCAGTATCATGTTTTGGGCGGAGTGATTTCGCCAATGGATGGAATTGGTCCAGAACAACTGAATCTTCAAGCTTTGGTGAGAAGGGTGAGTCAGCAAAGACCACAAGAGGTGATTTTGGCGATTAGTCCGAGTGTGGAAGGGGAAACGACTACCTTGTATGTCGGTCATTTATTAAAGCCGTTTACCAAGGTGACGCGAATAGCTTTTGGTTTGCCTGTTGGCGGTGATTTGGAATATGCTGACGAGGTGACTTTGGCAAGAGCTTTAGAAGGTCGTCGAGAGTTGGATTAGATTTTTGCGCTCTAGATTTAGAGCGCTTTTGCCTTACTAGTTGCTGGGTTGATATAGGTAAGATTCTGTACCGTGGATGATTGCTTCTGCCACATCTCCCGCAACTTTTACTTTCAGGCGTTCGTATTTTTCTGGCTCTATATTACTATCTAGTGCTTTCACAGACTGATATTTGTGATTTAAAGCAATATTTTGTTTGAGTTCCGGATAGCGTAACCACAGTTTACTCACATCTTGGTTAAGTATTGCTTGCTTGCGGTAGTACAAATATTCGCGAACTGGTGAGGTTAGTTTTATTAGTTGGCTGGAGTCTGGTTCACTAAAGCCGGTTTTGAAGGTTTTCAAGTATTCTGGTTGATGTAGTTCGGCGGCTGTTAACTCTGTTGTGTTGACTACTGTCCAGCTTGAGTCTTGACGATGCAGTGTTAACTTGATGCAAAATTCTCCACTAACTTCGTTGAGAGTGTTTTTTTGGAGTTTTGCGAGTGGTAGGGTCTTTGATGATGTGGTATTTGCTACTGCGTTACCTGCGTTAGTTTTAAAAACTGCACGTCCGATAATTGTTAAAGCCAATAAGGTCGCTGTCGCGAAGATTCTGCGGTTCATCTTGATTTTAATCAGGTCGTGTCTAATATACTTCATTCATCCCAGAACGCCACCAGGGTAATTTATCCTACATTTGGATCATCCGATCGGGTGTATGCGATCGCCACAATTAGACTCTATTCTAAGAGTAGATTGCTTCAAATCTATTGACAGTTGGTTATAAATAAAAAGCAGCCAAACATTATATTAATTTGTTTTGCGACACATAGTCGCTCAAATCCTTTAATATCCGAGAGTGATAAAAATTTTGAACCAGTCAGAACTTGGTTGTCAAGAAGGGTCAGTACCCCCATTTAGGGTGCATGAGGCTAAATATCAGGCTATTTTGCAGGCAATTCCGGATATGGTGTGCCATATTACTCGTGATGGGAAATATTTAGATTGCAATGGTAATGGCACTTACCTGCTTTCCCCAGCAGAGATGAATGGTAAAACAGTGCAGGAAATATTTCCTAGCGATGTGGCTGTAATGAGTCTAGAAGCAATTCGTCGAACGTTGGATTCGGGGGTTTTGCAAACCTATGAGTATCAGTTACCAACCCCACAGGGGTGGCGAAATTACGAGGCGCGATTGGTTGTTAGTGACAAAGACGAAGTCTTAGCGATTGTCCGAGATATTAGCGATCGCAAGCAAGCAGAGATCGATCTCGCACAACGCGATGCAGCTGCAGCACAGTTACGAATCACGGCGGAAACTTTATTACGCATCCGTAAATCCCTCAATCTTGAAGAAATTCTTCAAACCACTGTCACGGAAGTCCGGCAATTTTTGCAAGCAGACCGGGTTGTGATTGGTCATAATGACAGTTCTACTGCGAAGGTTCTTGCCGAATCCGTAGATGCAAATTATCCCTCGGTTTTTGAATTTATTGACGACGAGACTAATAAAGTAGACTTGCAAGAAATGAGAGCGCTGTTTGCTAATAATCAAGCACGGGTAGTTAACGATACAGCAACAACCGATATACCCCCAAAAATCGCTCAGTTTTTTCATCGTTACCAAATTGAGGCAAGTATAGCTGTCCCAATTGTTGTTGGTAATGACATGTTTGGCTTATTGGTTGCTCATCAGTGTTCTTCGCCACGTCATTGGCAACAATCGGAAATTGACTTACTCCAGCAGATGTCTTCGCAAATAGCGATCGCTATCCAACAAAGCCTACTCTACCAGCAACTCGCTGAACTCAATGCCAATTTAGAACACCAAGTAGAAGAACGCACCACCCAATTACAGCAGAAAATGCAAGAACTCCAAGAATTAAACCGTGTCAAGGATGTGATGTTAAACACCATCTCCCACGATTTGCGGACATCTGTAATGGGTAACTTAATGGTGTTACAAAATTTACAGCGCCAAAAAGAAATGCAACCAATCGAAAACCCCCCTCCCCCCCTCCCCTCCTCCCCCACTCCCCTCCCCCCCTCCATTATCGAGCGGATGATTCAAGGTAATGAGCGTCAGCTAGCGATGATTAACTCATTATTAGAAATCCATGCTTGCAAAGAAAAGGGAATAGTCATGCATCGGGAAATGGTGCAATTAAGCACCTTGTTTGCGGCGATTATCAAAGATTTAGAGCCAATGTTAGTGCAGAATCAAGCTACGTTACATAATTTGGTTTCTCAAGATTTACCTTTGGTGAATGTCGATCCGGCGAAATTACAGCGAGTGTTAGAAACTTTGTTTACCTATAGCTTGAAACAAAATCCACCGGGAATATGCTTAACTCTCAAAGCCAAAGTGGAAAAAGGGATGATTCGTTGCACTATCGAAAATAACGGGGCAGAAATGAGTAAACTAGAGTGCGATCGCTTGTTTGACCTC
The DNA here is from genome assembly GCA_038214545.1 of Cyanophyceae cyanobacterium. GTDB lineage: Bacteria > Cyanobacteriota > Cyanobacteriia > Cyanobacteriales > Nostocaceae > JBBQRU01. Next base: position 16,581 of record JBBQRU010000065.1, read on the forward strand.
TATGTCCGCGATCCTCAAGCTTCCTCTCCAGGTATCGGTTTAAAAATGTACATTTGCCAGCAAATCATTAAAGCTCATGGCGGTGATATTGGGGTTAGCAGTAAACCAGGTCGCGGTTTGACTTTTTGGTTCACCTTCCCATTAGCAACGCCTACAGCGCTTTAATCCAGGGACAAAGTCCTACACATTTAATTGGCTGACAATATTTTTAAAAATATCCCCGAACTTGTTTTTAGCACTACAACTATTGCCAACTTACTGCGTATAGGATTTTCGATTTGACACTGCGAGTCAAAGCGCATTTATACTGAGAACAAGTCCACTTTAAATCGGAAAAGACTCATGGCAGCTGAATTTAAGCATATTATGCTGATGGTTAAAAATATACCGACATCACTGAAGTTCTACAGCGAAGGCTTAGGACTTCCTGTAAAAATGTCTAGCCCTGGATGGGCTGAGTTGGATGCCAATGGTACAACTATTGCGCTACACGCGGCAGAATCCGATGCTGAGACTGGTTCCTCACCAATCTTAAGCTTTCATGTTGATGATATTCAAAGTGCGATCGCTACCTTAGAACAACTCGGCGCAAGCCTCGAAGGTCGTGTCCGCGAACCTTCTTTTGGTAAAGTAGCCGCTATCCGCACACCTGACGGTCATTTGGTGAGTTTGCTACAACCAACGCTCAAAAGCGCTGCCTAATTTTATCAAACCTTTGTAGAGCGATCGCTTCTCTCTGTGCTTGTCAATGAGAGAACGAACGCATATATTGTGGCTAAGCGAACAAAGCCTGCTAATAGCACGGCTAAATTTATTTGTAGCTTGCATTCGCAGGCTTTGTTCGTATAACTTTAAGCTAAAGATGAGGAGCGAATTTGGATGCTTGTTGCCCCCTTTGTCAAGTACTATCGTTAGCTTCTGTAAAACTTTTCGGTTAGTTAGTAGTATTTAACACATTTTTCTTTTTGAGTATTGGTTTAATTAAATAGAGCGTTCTATTTAAAAGCTGATAGAGCGTGAAATATACACTTGGAGTATAGACAGACATGGAAGTCAAACCGCTGATCGCTCCGCAAGAACTCGCTGCGTTCAAAGAAAAAGATGTAGTAATTATTGATACTCGTACTGCCGAAGAGTATGCAACATCCCACATTCCAAAAGCAGTGAATGTTCGTGAGATTTTTACCCATTTGGCAACCTCGACACCAGTTGGTTTAGCCAGCCTACAGTCACTCTTTGCTGATTTGTTAGGTAAAGCTGGTATTAGCGGCGAAGAACGGATTGTCATCTACGAAGATGCGATGCATAAAGGCTTCGGTCAGTCTTGCCGGGGGTACTTTTTGCTGAAATATTTGGGTTGCGAACAGGTTTCAGTACTACATGGCGGATATCAAGCGTGGTTGGCTGCAGGTCTAGCGACGACATCTGAGGTATCAACGCCGGAGGAGAAGACATTTGTGGCGAAAATTGATCCCACAATTATGGTGACGACACAACAAATGTTGGCATCTTTGGATCAACCAGCGATCGTTAAGCTAGATGTTAGAGATGAGGATGAGTGGTTGGGACTGAGTTCTTCACCTTATGGCGTGGATTTTTGTCCACGTAAAGGCAGGATTCCTGGTGCAGTCTGGATTGAGTGGTATCAGTTGATGGTCAAAAATGCGGAAGTGCCGATGTTCCGTCCGGTTGCAGAAATTCAAGAAATGTGCAAACAAGTTGGGATTACACCGGAAACAACAGTATATATTTACTGCTTTAAAGGTTCTAGAGCTTCTAATACTCTAATTGCCTTGAAAGAAGCAGGCATTAAAGATGTCAGAAATTATTTTGCCTCTTGGAATGAGTGGTCACGCGATCCCGCTTTACCAATTGAGATGGTTGACAGCGAAGTCATGGTCAAGGCGGCTTAGCACCCAGACCGGAATTTAAATGCCATAGCAGAAATCTATTAAAACAGAGATCTTGCACTCTTTGTGCAAAAAGTCCGCCTACGTTTTAAAGCGCAGGCGGATTCATTGCTACTTCATGAATCCGCAAAGGATTGCTTTACAAGCACAAAAAAGGTAATTATTCAATAGTATTTATCTTCATTGTGAAAGCTCTTTTATATGTTCACAATAGAATAAAATTTTGATAAGTCTAGTTTGAAATATTACATACTTAATAAAAATAAAAGTGTAAACTACTTTTTGTTCGTATTAGATAACACACAATGCTTCAGTAATATCTCTAGCTGGATTGGACTGAAATTAACTAAATAAAACATAGGTAAATAAATGACGACATTATTAAATATGAGCGGGAATGGAGTTTACAATCTCGATCGCTTGGCGAACTGTGCTTGCGGTGGTTCTCATCATCAAGCAGATCATTGGCAATTCTTAGAAGGAATGCCACAAGATCCCGCAGATTTAGTCGCCGATTTAATTGAGATGGGACATTATGCACCAGAGACACTCTCTCTAGCCCAAGAATCTACCCATGCAGAATATCGCCAAGCACTCGTGGATCAACTGCTTTCTCAAGCAACACCAGATCAACGCCAGTTGTGCAACGACCTGATGCAGCAGGCGGGAGGATTAGACGCGGCTTTGGCGGCAGCGTTTGGCCCCCATGCGAGTGAGTTTTTGAGCGATACAATGCAAAGTAGCACGTTTCGCCGCCGAGATTTTTTGACTAAAGTAGCCGCGACAGCAGCGATCATTACCTTAGCCAGTTGTGTTGGGCAAAAATCTCCTCAGGCACCGGCACCGAATGGCAAACTTGAAAAAACTGATATTACCATCGGATTTATCCCCATTACCTGCGCTACACCAATTTTAATTGGGGAACCTCTGGGCTTTTACAAGAAATTCGGTTTGAATGTCACGTTAAAAAAGATGACAAATTGGGCATCTGTACGAGAGTCAGCGATCGCGGGAGAATTAGATGCATACCACATGCTATCACCCATGCCCATCGCCATTTCTTTGGGTTTAGGTTCTACCACCTTCCCCATCCAACTCGCCAGCATCGAGAATTTAAATGGGCAATCAATCGCCGTAGCGATGAAGCACAAGGGTAAAATCAAAGGACCGGCTGACTTCCGAGGATTAACGATTGGGGTGCCTTTTCCCTACTCAATGCACAATCTCCTCATGCGCTACTATCTAGCAACTGGTGGATTGAATCCAGACAAAGATGTCAACCTAGAACTTGTACCCCCTCCCGATTCAGTTGCGAAAATGGGTGCAGGACAGCTTGACGCTTTTCTCATGCCTGATAACTTTGGTCAACGCGCGGTTTTTGAAAAAATTGGCTTTATTCACTTGCTAACTAAAGATATCTGGCCGGGTCATCCTTGCTGTTCCTTTGCAGCTAGCCAAAAATGGATTGATGCACATCCCCAGACTTTTCAAGCTGTCAACAAAGCAATTATTGCCAGCGCCGACTACGCCAATGCACCGGATCATCGCCAGGAAATTGCTAAAATCCTGTCGGAACGCAAATATCTCAACCAACCACAACCTGTGCTGGATGCCGTGCTGACTGGGAACTTTGCTGATGGTTTAGGCAATACTTTAAATGTGCCTGACCGGATTAAATTTGAACCTTATCCTTGGGAAAGCTTTGCTTACTGGATTAGTTCTCAATTAGTGCGGTGGAATTTACTACCTGCATCAAAAGCAAATTATAAAGATATCGCCGAAAAGGTTTATCAAACAAAACTAGCCGGACAACTGCAAAAAGAACTCGGACAGAATCCGCCGACAGAAACAACTCGCATAGAAAAGCTCAAATTTGGCGATTTTGACCCAAACAATACTGAGGCTTACGTGCAAGAACAAATCAAAAAGTACGGAGTCTAGTTATGGTGGATAATTTGCCCCTCAATCGGAGAAACACCAGTCAAAGGTCATTTTTGTCGCAAAACTCCGATTTACAAGCTCTATTGCTGTTTTTATGCTTGCTGGTGGCAATTTTGATGATTTGGGAACTAGGTGTTAAACTCCAAATCTTTTCAACCGTGATGCCTTCTGCTAGTAAGACGATTGTTGATTTTTGGGGCTGGATCTCTAACCCCTTTTTTGACAATGGTCCCAATGACAAAGGTATCGGTTGGCACCTTTTGGCAAGTTTACAGCGGGTGCTGACAGGATTTGCCCTCGGTTCGTTGATTGCCGTTCCCTTAGGTGTATTGATTGGTTTATCAAAAGTTGCCTCAAATGCAGTCGATCCTTTTATCCAACTCTTGCGCCCGGTTTCTCCCTTAGCATGGTTACCGTTAGGACTTGGCATTCTCAAAAGTTCTGAAGGCACAGCCTTGTTTGTGATTGCCATTAGCAGTATCTGGCCAACGTTAATTGCTACCAAGTTTGGAGTAAGTAATGTTAATTCAGTTTATTTAGATGTAGCCCGGACACTTGGTGCTTCTCGATCTTTGACTATTCGCAAGGTGATTCTTCCCGCCGCCGCACCTAACATTGTGGCTGGTCTACGGATTAGTATCGGCATATCTTGGCTGGTGATTGTCGCCGCAGAAATGATTGTCGGTGGTACTGGGTTAGGCAGCTTTGTTTGGAGTGAATGGAATAATCTCAATGTCACTAGTATTATCACGGCGATTGTGGTCATTGGATTAGTCGGCATTGTTCTCGATCGCCTTCTAGGACTTTTGCAAGCCTGGGTTTCTTTTGGCGGTAAGGTATAACACTATTACACACGAAAATGACCCAACTCGCACTCTTCAATGTTTCTAAAATCTACCCTGGTAGACAAAGCTTTCAAGACAAGCTGCTGCGCCGCACTTCTCAGGATTTTGTAGCGCTGGCTGATATCAACTTAGAGATTGCGGCAAATACTTTTGTCTCAATCATCGGTCCCTCTGGTTGTGGAAAGTCTACCTTGTTAAGCATGATTGCTGGGTTGACACTTCCGACTCAAGGTTCTGTGCTGCTTGATGGCATCGAAATTCAAGGACCTGGACCTGACCGAGGCGTGGTGTTTCAAAATTATGCCCTGATGCCTTGGATGACGGTGGCGGAGAATATCCGGTTTGCAATTGAGACTGTCTTTCCGCAAATGTCTCTCAAGCAGCAGAACAGTCGCGTGCGACAGATTATTAGTTTAGTCGGATTGAGTGGCTCGGAAAATAAGCATCCTCATGAATTATCCGGTGGGATGCAACAGCGGGTTGGCATTGCTAGAGCTTTAGTGATTAAACCGCAAATTCTGCTGATGGATGAACCGTTTGGGTCTTTGGACGCACTGACTAGAGGATTTTTACAAGATGAAGTTCAGCGCATCTTAGAGCAACAAAACAAAACAGTCGTCATGATTACTCACAGTATTGATGAAGCATTATTATTATCCGATCGCATTGTGATGATGACACGCGGTCCATCTGCTAATATTGCCCAAGTTTTGGCAGTGCCTATCCCTCGCCCTCGCCATCAAGATACAATCACCAAGTATAAAATATATCATGACTTAAAAGCAGAAATGATCCGTCACCTATCCGCCGAGACTCGCATTGTCGAGGAGTCTCGCAATCAAGTGGCGAGGCGCAAGAATTAAAATTCGCTCGTGAGCCACACTTATATGTGGCTGGAGTCACTTTTACGTTAGGATATTGTAATTAAGACTACGCTATAAAAATCTTAATCTGTGTTTTAATTAGATAGAACATTCTATTTAAATACAGTGTATGTCTGAAAGTACGGTGCTTACACAGGTAGCTGTGCCACTGCGTCCAGTGAGCAAAGAAGGTTTAGAAGACCTAGCGGCAAAAAGCAAAGCTAACCCGAATGTCATCAAATCACTGACAATTAAGACAGTTTGCGAAGGACAATTCCGTAACTTGAGTTATGTTCGCAATCTGGAACCACATGTCATTGATGAACCACCTGGTTTGTTGGGAGAAGATACTGCGCCTAATCCATCTGAAGCGGTACTAGCGGCTTTGGGTTCATGTCTTTCAGTGGGAATTCACGCTAACGCTACAATGCGCGGGATTACATTGACTAAGCTAGAACTCGAACTTGCAGGAGATATCAATATCACCGGAGTTTGGGGAATCGGCGACATGTCAGAAAAGCGTTTGGGATTTACCGATATTCGAGTCAAGGTTGACTTGGAAGGAAATGCCAGTCGCGAAGAATTAGAGGATTTGGTTGCCCACTCCAATTTTTGGTCACCTGTGGCAAATACTTTGCGGTTGCCCGTGAACATGGAAGTTACTCTCGCTTAATTCTAAGACCCCGCACCCTTCAGGGTGCGGGCGGTAGTGTGTACATACTGTATAAATATTAATACTATGCTGCTTACCCAAACTTCTTCAGATGCGTTAGCACAAGATCTGATTATTGAGCCTTTGCGTCAGGCGATCGCGACTAACTTGACTCCGCAAGTAGAAGCGATCGATCAAGGTGAATATCCCCGCGATTTTATGCATCAAGTGGGAGCATTGGGTGGATATGCTCAAGCTGTAGCTCCGGAGTTTGGTGGTGCGGGAACGGGACTGCGATCAGCAATTCAAGTAATTGAAGCGGTTTCCGAAGAGTGTCTTTCCACGGGATTTATGGTTTGGTGTCAGATTGCATGTACCTGGTACATGCAAAACAGTGCTAACGATTATTTAAAGCAAAATCTGCTACCTCTGATTGCGACCGGAAAGGAGTTAGGTGGGACAGGATTGTCTAACCCGATGAAGCACTTTGCGGGAATTGAGAAAATTGCTTTGTTTGCGCTACGAAGACCGGGTGGTTATGTGCTTAATGGTCTGCTACCTTGGGTTTCTAATATTGGTTCGGGACATTACTTTGGTATTGCAGCCCAGATTGCAAATGAAGATTATCTCATGGCGATCGTTTCTGATCGCTTAGAGGGACTGACTCTCCGCCAAAATGCTCACTTTATTGCTTTAGAAGGAACCAACACTTTTAGTTGTGTTTTTCGAGATGTTTTTGTCCCTGACGAATTAATTTTGGCATCTCCCAGCGATGAGTATGTCAAGCGGATTCGACCTGGTTTTATGTTGACCCAGGTAGGGATGGGGTTAGGGTTGGTTGCTAGCTGTATTGAAATCATGGCACGCTCTAACCAGAGATTAGGTCATGTAAATTGTTTCCTTGATGAGCAAGCAGAAGATTTTGCCGCCGAGTTGCAAACAGCGCGGCTCAAAACCTATACTCTAGCTGATAGAATTGATGACTCTCCCCAGCCGATCGCACTGAGCTTATTTAAGGAAGTGATTCAAGCGCGGATTGTCGCTTCGGAACTTTCTCTAAAGGCGGCGAATGCGGCGATGCTGCATGTTGGTGCTAGAGGATATTTACAGGGTTGTAAGGCTGAACGTAAATTGCGCGAGTCTTACTTTGTCGCAATTGTGACTCCAGCGATCAAGCAGCTAAAAAAGATGTTAAGCGATTTAAATTAAGTGTCTAAAGTTACAGTTTTCTGGGTGAGAATGAAGAAGTTACTCTTCACTAATATATGGTTAATTTAAAGCGCACCCGTGAAGAGATTTTATCTTCTGTCCTCGATTTAGTTCATCATCGCGGATTCCAAGCGACTGGACTGAAAGAATTGTTTGCTGTCAGTCAAATTTCTTCTGGCAGCTTTTACAATTACTTTCATTCTAAAGATGAACTAGCTCATGCCTTGATTGATTTTGAATGGCAACAACTCCTCTCGTCAGTCATCAATCCAGCCAAAGCCGCCACGGACGATCCGATCGCTCAGGTATTCTGGATGATAGATAAACTTGAAGCCAAGCAATTAGCTGAGCCTAATTGTGCTGGCTGTCTGTTGGGTAATTTGATTGTGGATTTGGTGGAACATGATGCAGCCTTTCGCCAGCATTTGGTAAAAGTTTTTGATGCATGGCAAGAAGCTATAGCTGAATCTCTTCGTGCGGGTCAGTCTCAGTTACAACCAACAATTAATCCTGAAGAGCTAGCAGAACAACTCTTAGCAATGATGGAAGGTGTCATGCTCATGGGACGGCTGTACAATCGCGACGAACGTTTGCAGCGTGGGTTTGATACTGTCCGCTATTGGTTGAAGGCAGCTTTGTTATAGATATGTTCTAGTTTGTCGGACATATTCATCAACTAATCTTAGTCATATTTCTGGGGTTTTTCGCTCACAAAGCCATGATCGTCTTTAATTAAGTTGCCTTGAATAACCAGAGGCGATCGCTATTTATAAGTGAGACTATTCAGGCTCTATTCCTTCATCAATCCAAACATCAATTGCTGTTTTTACCTCTGATTCAGTCACCGCAGACCATTCTTTTTCGTTAATGATTGTTTGAAATACTGCCCGTTTACCCTGACCAACCTTTTCTATCGCATGTCCGCGATATACGTTATTTTTAGATTTAACCATTTTTTTCTCAAGTTTATTTACTATTTTAACAAAATATGATGATAAAAAAGAATTTTACCCTAATAAAAAGGAATCCGATCTAACAGCGAGTGGAAGAAGACAACTGAATTGCTGGTTTTGAAATCTGCCACTCTTGGGGAAAATCTAGACCAACTCTCCCGTATAGGTACAAAGTGCGAACCAATGGTTCACATTTTTGAGTTCTGTAAACCATTGATTATAAATTAGTGTTCTTCTACTCTGCTCGATTGGCTTCTAACCAGTTAAGCAGATTATCAAGTCCCGTAAAATCTAATAAAGCTTCACCTAGCTCTTCCAACTGATTAACTTTAAGAGATTGGACAGACGCGATTGTTTCCTCTGACAACTCTCCCACCCGTTTTTTTAGTAGCCGTAAAATAAGTTCTTGTTTTCCTCTCTCGTAGCCAATACGTTCGCCGGTGGTAATGTAAGTCATACTACGCTCCTGTTCAAATGTTTTAAACTCTTGCCAAAACTCTGCTTCCAATGCTGTTGGCAGCAACATTTTTTCAAGATATTTTTTGCTTATACTCCTGGTATTGCTTGTCCTTAATTTCCCAATACTTGTCTACTGTTTTCTTAGCGATTGTCGCCGCTTGTAACTCTACACCCTGCTCCGCTAATAACCGCTGTTTAACCTGTTTGCGGATGTCAGAGACAATTTTACCGTTGACTTTCCTTGTCTGCGCCCAATCTAAAACTGGCGCTGGATATGGACTTTCATTCAAGTATGCTCCTGTCAGAATTTCTGATAAGCTGTAACCGTGTAGTTCCTCAACCCAGTGATAGATGAACTTCAAGTCGCCATCTTTTTCCTCTAAATTCTTGTTGGGATTGTAAATGCGAAAGGTATCAGATAACGGATTAGTCACTCCGGCTTGCATCTGCCACTGCCAATTATCAATTGCCAAATCGCCATCAACCAAATACCTCATGTAATGTTCGGCTCCATGATGCCAAGATATGCCGCAGTTGATACACAAAAAGGTGGCGCACATTGCTCGCATCCGAAAGTTCATCCATCCCATCGTTTTGAGTTGCCGCATCGAAGCATCTACTAAGGGAAAACCTGTTTGTCCTTCTTTCCAGGCTGCAAATAATTCCTGCTTTTCCGCGTCCAGTTCGGCTGATGAGTAATACTCGTTGAACTCCGGGTAGCGATTAGTATGTACTAATTCAGGGTGATTATAAAGCCTTTGCGTAAAGCTGTCATGCCAGCGCAGGCGATCGCGGAATGCTTTGAGAGAGAACTGAGCTTTTGCGTTGTCAGCTAATTCTGCGGCTCTCGCTTTTGTGTATTGATAGACTTGCCGCACTGATATTGTACCAAAGGTTAGATGAGGCGATAAATGAGATGTAGCGCCTTGCTGGGTTAACCACGGGTGCGATATTTTCCAATGATAAGCGTGAAATCTCGTAGTTAAAAACGAGTCCAATGTGGCGATTGCTTGTGTTTCGCCACCACTAAAGTAAGTATTCTCAGTGTCCCAAAACTGGCTGTACTTTTGTTTTAACTGACTGAAGGTAAGTTGCGGTAGGTCGAGATCTAGCTGGGGTGTATTTATGTGTTCTGGCGCGAGATGTAACGGTTGTCGTAAGTAGGTATAATATTCATCTCTCCACTCGTCCGTGCGTTCGTTACTAGTTTGTAGGAAATTATTTAGCCCTTGGTAGTATTCTAGGTTTAGCTGGCGGTATTCGTCTATTATTTGGCGATCGCGTTCTATTCCGTACTGCACTTGAACATCATGATTGAAAAATAGTTTAGGGGAATGTCCATTTTTCAGCAGTTGGCTTGTGAGATCTCGAAGTACGTTAAGGCTATTACCCTCAAATAGATAAAGCTGACTACCTCGCGCTCTGAGGTTATTATCTAGGTTGAGGAGCGACTCGAACAAAAACTTGACCCTCGAAACGCCTATCTGTGGCTGTTGGTAAAACCAAGGGTCGATAATGAAACAGGGCAAAACCTCAGCGTTATTATCTGTAGCTAAAGCGACAATCTCATTATCGCTCAGGCGCAAGTCTCGTCGGAACCAAAGAATATGCATTTGTCGGCTGTACTGTTTTTGTACTACTTACTATTCTATCATCGTGCTTTTTTGCCTGCGACCCGCTAAACAAACCAAGTCCCCATAGACTTACCATTCTGTATTGCCAACAAACACAGTTACACCACTAATGAGGCTAGAGTCTGCACAGGTATTAGCGATCGCACTGGCAAACTCCTCAACGTTTGGTAATACACCCGCTTGTTGACGACGTTCGTTAATCAGTCCGCGCTTTGACCGTTTCATCAGAAGAGGGGTAATAGTACCTTCAATTAAATCGCCATGCTGCTTTGCTCTTACTCATGTCTTTTCCGATTCAGACAATAAAGTAGCTAGTTCCTAAAGCTATTTTTACAAGATAGCGTACCCTTTATGGACATACTATAATGTAAGCCATGCGAAGTTGCCGACCTCGCATCTGTAGATTTGCAGAGAATTTGGAATCATTCTCTTTCAAATGTTTGAAGGAAGAAGGGTGCGATCGCTCCTAATCACCGCAGTTAGCAATCTCAAAGGCATAATGCAATCCGTCAAACTCCCTCTACTTAAAAAACTTTGCTTACTAACGATTGGAAGCAGCGTGCTTCTGATTGGATTAAGCGGACTACTGATTCTGATTGACAAACCAACTGCCATTTTGGTCGATCAACTCATGTCAACCGCACTTGACACTACTGAAGAGACAATTGATCGCGCTACAATCGAAGACTATGCCCGAATCAAATTACCTCAAGGAGCAACACACATTCACGCTCATACTGAACGCGGTATAGACAGTTTGATTTTGTTGAAGTTTTCGTTGTTATACCAATTTTATGTGAAGTTGCATATAATAGATAAATGGATGTTATGGTGCGTTTTATGGCTCGTAGCTTAAAAATAGTGATTGAAGAAAGTGCAGAATTTTTAGAGAAACAATTAAAACAGACTCGTACTGCTAGC
>JBBQRU010000066.1:0-27955 GCA_038214545.1 Cyanophyceae cyanobacterium
CGCAGGATCGTAACTACTGGGCGCTCTCATGTAAAAATTGTCTCGCTCGTCGAAAACTGCTAGTGCATGAATAGCATAGTTTGCCGCAAACGCCTCTGCACCAAGATAGTGCTGGTAAAAATCTAGAGCACGCTGTCCGTCCATCTCATAAACAACGTTGCCACAAACTTTGGTGACACAGCTTTGTTTACCAATCGGCAGCCAACCACTCTCTACCCCGTAGGAAAATAGCAGCGATCCTGAGAAAAGCAGCACTGGAACTGAATCGCTTAAAACTTCACCTTGGAAAAATTGATAGGTTTGTTGAAAGGTATAATCATCCGCAGCCATCCCCCCAACGATCGGAAATCGCTCCCCCAGAATTTGTTTTAAGCCTTGGATAACCAAGACCCCACTGGTATTCAGACTATCTGGAAAGGTCAGACACAATTTTGGCTCACTTGAACTTTTGTGGAGTGCCTCTTCAATAGCTGTTTTAGCTGCCAAGACTGGATTTTTCGACACTCCTCGTCCGAGTCCGGCGCGAATTTCTACTTCGTCTGAAGCCAGCAGCATTAATGTGAGTGAGTCTTGTTGAAACTCTAGAACTGAGGAGATTTCTCCATTTGTAGTTCCACCGATCAGCTGGATTTGGGGGAAAGCATCGAGTATGTGCTGCAAGATTAACGCGTGGTCAAAGTCTACTGCAGCGAATAAGATTCCCGCTTGGGGAATAACTCCTGCCAGAGATCGGGTACATTCCTCTAGGACTTCCGCGACCGCACTTTTTGCATCAGGATCATTACTATGACCAACAGCAACTTGAAACACCTTTCTTGTCCTCTAAAGCGTAAGTAACATTACTAATGCGTGCCGAACAGCATATGGGCATAGCATCCTACATTTATTGTTCCCATTTGCGTTCATCAAATATCAAAGATCTGCTATTTTTCTTTCTGGTTTACTCAAAATCAGATATTTCACTCAGCCTGGAAGGCGATCGCTTGCCAAAACATTTGTCAAGTTGTTAATTTGGATCAAATTGCTTTCATACGATCCGGAGAGATGCCAGATGGTGACACAGCGACAACCACCACCACAAAAAACTTTGCTTCTACCATTGGAAAAATGGCGATAGCGCTCCGCGCTTCAGCCCTTTGGGCTATCGCTTGTCCCGTCAAGAATTTGAGCGACGTTATCAGGCAATGCCGCAGATAAAGAAAGCTGAATTGATTGAAGGAGTGGTTTACGTGGCAGCTGCATTACGTTTCCGAAAACTGCTTACAAATCCTGCCCAAGGTACTGCTTTGGAGTAGTCAAAATTTAAATAAAGACAACTGAATCAGTTGAGGTTTCTCAGAGTTATCTAAATTAGATAGCGCAATTCCTAACAGTCTAACACCTCGTTCCTCCAGTTTTATCGCCTCAAACAATGCCTTAGTTATGGTAATAACTTCCTTCAACTCACCAATCGGAGCGCTCTCAGTCCGACTCCGCGTAATCTGTTGGTAATCAGAAAACTTTACCTTCAGCGTCAAAGTCCGTCCAGAAGCCTGATGTCTGTCTAGACGTTGCTTAAGCGTTTGGGCAATTTGTTCAAGTTCCAATAGCATGGAAGCGCCATCGCTCAAGTCCTCCGCAAAAGACTTTTCTGCACCAATCGATTTACGAATGCGGTTCGGCTCAACAGGGCGATCATCTTGTCCTCTAGCAATCTTATAGTAATAGTTTCCCGCTTTGCCGAAATATTGAGTTAATTCAAGTAGCGATCGCAACTTCAAATCACTACCAGTCCGAATCCCTAACTCGTGCATCTTGGCTGCGGTAACTTCCCCAATCCCGTGAAACTTCTCCACAGGTAAGGCTTCGACAAAAGCCTCGGCGTCTTCCGGCAAAATCACTGATAAACCATTAGGCTTATTCAAACCTGAAGCCATCTTCGCGAGAAACTTGTTAAAAGACACACCTGCAGAAGCTGTTAATCCAGTTTCCGTGAAAATTGCAGATCTAATATGCCTACCAATAGTAGAAGCATAAATAATGTTTTGCTTATTCTCGGTAACATCAAGATAAGCTTCATCTAAGGCGACAGGTTCAAAACAATCTGTGTATCGCTCGAATATGGCATGAATTTGTTCGGAGATTGCGCGGTAAACTTCAAAGCGAGGAATGGCAAAAATCAGGTGCGGACATCTCGCGATCGCAATCCGTGACGCCATAGCAGAATGAATGCCAAACTTTCTCGCTTCATAACTAGCCGCTGCTACTACACCTCGCTTCTGGGGAGAACTACCGACTACAAGTGGTTTACCTCGATACTCAGGATAATCGCGTTGTTCGACTGATGCGTAGAAAGCGTCCATGTCAACATGAATTATTTTTCTGCGCTGGTTCGCCATCGGAGCAATTGTACGTTTGTACTATTGTTCCATAAGTGCTATTCGCGTGATGAAGTTGGTGATACTTTTACGACTGTGATGTAAAGATTCATTACTAGATAAATAGTAGCGATCGCTTAAAACAATACCTTGACCGAAGCAAAGATTCTGCTCAATTCACGCTCAGAGTCGTGCTTTGTCTTCGTCAGCCATAATAAACTTAAGTTTATGGTAAGTAAAAATGCCTCGTGTCGATCCAGAGAATCTCGATCTCATCCTACTTGAAGATACAGTTTGGGTTTTGGTTGGATTCGTCGATCTGCCGAGTTATGACTTTTCTCTTTGTCAGTTTTTTGCTTGTCGTCGTCCGTGGAATCGCCCTGAGCAAATTACAGCGATAGCCCGATTTGGGGCAGCGACCAATTACGATGAGTTATATCAGCAATTCGCCGCAGAAGGGATTTTTCTGATTCACTCACCAGCACAACATCGGCAAGCTAGCGAGTTACCGTGTTGGTATCCGCTACTAGAAGGACTAACACCCAAAAGCCTGTGGTTCCGAGAAGCACCTGATATTGAGTTTCTCGAACAAACACTTGGACTACCGCTTTTTCTCAAAGGCAGCCGTCAAACCAGCCGTCATCAAGCTGCAACTTCAATTATTCGTTCTGCTGAGGATTATTATCGCGCAATTGAGTTTTATAAACAAGATCCGATTTTGCATTGGCAAGATCTTGTTTGTCGTGAATTTGTCCAACTGCGACCAGTCCCATCAGAACCTTCAGAAAAAATTCCGCCATCATTTGAGTTTCGCTCATTTTGGTGGCGATCGCATTACATTGGTGCAGGTCAATACTGGTCAACTACTTATAATTGGAATTCAGAAGAAGAAAAAGCCGCATTAGCGAAAGCAAGAGAAGCAGCATTGCGACTTGATTTGCCATTTGTAACGATTGATGTTGCTCAAACAATCACTGGCGAGTGGATTGTGATTGAATGCAATGATGCTCAAGAAAGCGGATATGCCGCTGTGTCTCCCTTTACCTTGTGGCAAAATCTGATTACCGAGGAACGAAAACTTTCTTAACAATGAATCAGTGTCGCGGATTTCGACGGTAACAACCCGCACCTCCACAGGTTGCAACACTGGCAGTGTCAGAGAAGCCGGAGTAGTTGCCACAACCTTACCTGAGTGCAGGCTTTTAGAATATATTCTTGTGGATAATTATAATCTATGCGTACCGTCAGGCGTGCTGTGCGATCGCGCCCCCCATTGCATAAAAACCCTAAATTGACTACACTGCACCCTTGAGAATGAGTTTGGGCAACGGGTCAACTAGAGGAAGGCAAAATGGGATACGTAATTGCAACAGCAAATATGAAAGGTGGCGTTGGTAAAACAACCCTCAGCGTCAACTTAGGCGCAAGTCTAGCCAAAGAACATGGCAAGCGAGTTCTAGTAGTTGACCTCGACACCCAAATTAGCGCCACACTCAGCTTAATGTCACCAGCAGACTTTGCCAAACGCCGCCGCTACGGCAAAACATTAAGATATCTCATCGACCAAGCTATCAGACCCGAACCAAAACCAAAACTTACCATCAAAGATATTATCGTTAACCCTGTTTGTAACTTAGAACAATTAAGTTTATTACCAGGAGACATCGACCTATACGATGAATTCGTCGTCTCCGAAATGCTGCATCAACAAGCATTAGAATTAGGTCAATCAGACTTTGAAGAAGTTTGGAACAGATTTGAAAGAATTTTAGTCCGCCAAATCCTAGAACCAATCCGGCACGAATATGATTTTATCATCCTAGATTGCGCCCCCGGATATAACCTGCTCACTCGTAGCGCCTTAGCCTCCAGCGACTTTTACCTACTACCAGCCAAACCCGAACCCCTCTCTGTCGTAGGCATTCAACTACTCGAACGCCGAATTGATAAACTCAGAGACAGCCACGAAGAAGGCGGATTTAACGTCCAAATTCTCGGAATCGTCTTCACAATGGCAAACACCAATATGCTCACAGGTAGATACTACAAACAAGTCATGCAACGGGTATACGAAGACTTTGGCAACGAAAAAGTTTGCCGCACCCAAATACCATTAGATATAAACGTAGCCAAAGCCGTTGATAGCTTCATGCCAGTAGTCCTAGCTAATCCACAATCAGCAGGCTCAAAAGCATTTTCGCAATTGTCGCAAGAGGTTTTGCAAAAACTACCGATTTAATATTTTGAAACGCAGAGAACGCGGAGGTGGCGCAGAGTTCTTAGCGTGGAACTCCGCGCTATGGTTTTCTTAACTAATCCTGATTTGTTTATTTATACCTTTTGGCATTGGTTGTGCATTAATTTGAGCATCAAGACGAGCAATTATTATGTCCATACTATCCACACATTCTTTAATTTGTGAACTAGTAAGCTGTAGGTTTTGGGCAAGTCTGGATCGCGTTTCTGGTGTAGGAATAGATGGTTTGTTTTCTATGTTGTTATTCATAAAGACTCCATTCAGTGACAACTTCTTCAATGCTACGAGTCCAGGCACCGATCTGAGTTTCAACTCTACTGATGGTATTTAACAGCATTTCCATCGTATCTTGATCGCTACTTGGTTGGATTGTAGCAATTCTGAGCACGATTGTAGTCAATCGCCGATAACCTTGAGTAGCATTTTCCGCTACATTTTGTAAATCAGTTAAACTCAATGCAGTATCATCGGTTTCACCATGTACGGTAAACAGCAGATATTCAGCGCTTTTAGCTGAATCAATTATTTTGGTTAAACTAGAGTAATTAGTGAGGATTTTTTGCATAATCTCCTCGGAAATTTTTGCCATAATTAACGCTTGTTGACTTTTGCTCTAGGTAGCGCAGAGTCCTCTGCGCCCCTCCGCGCTACCTCCGCGCCTCTCCGCGTTTCAAAACCTCCCCTCTAAAGCCGGAACACAACGCTCACAAAGCAAAGGATGCTCCACCGATTCTCCCACATGAGTCGAGTAATTCCAACAGCGATCGCACTTACCTCCATCCGCACTCACCACTCCAATACCCCAGCTATCTGACTGCAAGTTATATTTCAAGCCTTGCAGCTTCTCTGGCGATGAGAGCATTTCTACTTGCGAAACGATGAATAAGTAGCGTAATTTATCAACTTCGTTACTAGAATCGAGAGAGTTAATTTTGCTACGTAGCTGTTCATCAGCGATATACAGCAGAATTTTCGCTTCTAGAGAGGAACCGATGATTTTCTCTCCCCTAGCTTGTTCCAGAACTTTATTGACTTCAGTCCGGATTTGACGTATCTGTTGCCATGAATCTGCTAATTCTAGCTTTTCCCAATTTGAGTCTAACTGTACCCAACCAGCTTCAAATACTGATTTGTGTGGTGTAGGATAAGGAAGAGATTGCCACACATCTTCTGCCATATGACAGATGACAGGCGCGATCGCCCGAGCTAAATTTTCCAAAGCAATTTGTAAAACTGTTTGGCAACTCCGACGGCGCAAAGTTTCGGTTGCACTAATATACAGTCGATCTTTGGCGACATCTAGGTAGAAGTTAGACAAATCGACTACACAGAAATTCTGGATGGTTTGAAAGAAGCGGAAAAACTGAAAGCTGTTGTATGCTTCTGTAACTTCAGCAAACACTTCAGTCATCCGGTGCAACATGTAGCGATCGACTTCTGCTAGCTGTGCGTAGGGTACGGTATCTTTTGTCGGGTCAAAATCATCCAAATTCCCTAATAAAAATCGCGCTGTATTGCGAATTTTACGATAGGTTTCCGACATCTGTTTGAGGATGTTTTTGCTCACCGACACATCAGAGGTGTAGTCTACAGATGAAACCCATAAGCGCAACACATCAGCACCATAGGGTGGTTCCTCTTTCTGATTTTTGCCTCCAGAAATCACAATCGCGGGGTCAATGACATTACCCTCTGATTTACTCATCTTCCGTCCCTGTTCATCCAGGGTAAAGCCATGAGTCAGGACAGTTTTGTAAGGCGCAATCCCATTTACCGCGACGCTAGTAAGTAAACTTGACTGGAACCAGCCGCGATGTTGGTCTGAACCTTCGAGGTAGATATCTGCGGGATAGCGCAATTCTGGACGCTGTTCCACAACTGCTGCCCAAGAAGAGCCGGAATCAAACCAGACATCCATTGTATCAGTACCTTTGCGGTAAGATTTACCATTGTGGCGATAGGATTCGGGCATTAATTCCGCAATTGGTAATTCCCACCAAGCATCAGAACCTTTTTCGGCAATAATTGCTTGCACATAGGCAATAGTTTCGGCATTCAGCAGCGGTTCTCCTGTAGCTTCATCATAAAATACAGGAATCGGTACACCCCAACTGCGTTGACGAGAAATACACCAATCAGAACGATCTGCGACCATCGGGGTGATTCTATTTTCACCTACCGCTGGAATCCATTTTACCCTTGCGATCGCCTTAAGTGCTTCATCCCTAAATCCATCAACAGAAGCAAACCATTGTTCAGTGGCTCTAAAAATTGTCGGTTTTTTTGTCCGCCAATCGTAGGGATACTTATGTTGGTAAGGTTCCTCTTTCAGTAAAGAACCTGCGGCTGTCAAAGCATCAATCACCGCTTGATTCCCATTACCGAGAACATTCAACCCCGCAAACTGTCCAGCTTCTTCCGTAAAATTACCATCACCATCAACTGGTGCAAGAATCGCCAACCCATAACGCTGACCGACGATGTAGTCTTCTTGACCATGTCCAGGAGCAGTATGCACCAACCCAGTACCTGACTCTGTGGTCACATAATCTCCACCAATCACCACCGGACTTTCGCGGTCAAACAACGGATGTCGGTAAGTCGAATGTTCTAATTCTTTCCCTTTAATTGTGGCTTTCACGGTCAGCTTACTTCCCAACGTCACCGCCAGCCTCTCAACTAAATCCGCCGCTACAATCAGATATTTATGATGAGGTGCCGGTTCCACCTCAACAACAGCATATTGCAACTCCGGATTCACAGCCACAGCTAGATTCGCCGGAATTGTCCAAGGTGTTGTCGTCCAGATGGCTACACCTAAATCTGGCATAAAAGTCGCCAGTGCCGCCGCCGCATCAGTTAAACTCGTCATCGAAAACGCTGTATAGAGACTGCGCGAAACGTGACCTTCTGGATATTCCAGTTCCGCTTCTGCTAAAGCAGTTTGGGAACTAGGACTCCAGTGAACTGGCTTGAGACCGCGATAGATATAGCCTTTGATCACCATCTGACCAAAAACCCCAATCTGCGCCGCTTCATATTCCGGCTGCATTGTCATATACGGGTGTTCAAAATCACCCCAAACCCCATAACGCTGACAGCTTAGCGACTGTTCTTGTATCGCAGCTAGAGCAAATTTTTGCGCTTTTTGCCGCAACTGCAAAGGTGTCAAATTTTGCCTTTCGGCGGGCTTCATGTTCTGGAGAACTTTCAGTTCAATAGGCAAACCATGACAATCCCAACCAGGAACGTATCGCACTTTGCGTCCTTGGAGCAATTGAAAGCGGTTAATGATATCTTTGAGAATTTTATTCAGTGCATGACCGATATGTAGCGAGCCATTGGCGTAGGGTGGCCCATCGTGCAAAATAAATAATTCGCCAGGATTATTCTGCGACAGGCGATTGTAAATCTGGTTTTCTTCCCAAAACTTCTGAATTTCCGGTTCCCGTTTCGTAGCATTTGCCCGCATATCAAAGTTAGTCTTGGGCAACTTGACGGTATCTTTGTATTTTCCTTGTTCTGTCACAGCGTCATCCGGTGAAGGGCGTATTTTTATTATAAAAGCGAGGCGGTAAGAATAGCCTAGGGTTTTTACCCTGAGAGAGGGGACAAGAAAATTATCCGCAAAATTTCTTGTCCGCCTTTAAAGATTAAACTGCAGTCGGTGGTATTTCTTCAGGTGGCTCTTCCGCTGGGGGAGCAAGTTCTGCTTCTGGAGGAGTTTCGACAAACACTACATCTGTATGTTCTTGATGTTCTTGTGCGGCTGCTACTAGTTCGGGAGATGGGGGATGAGGCGGAATCGCCTCCGGTACTGTTTCGGAAGGAATCGCCTCGGATACTGTAAGAGGAACTGGGGGAGAAATTGCCTCGGCTACTGCGGGAGGAACCGCTGGTTGAGGAGGAATCGCCGCAGTTACTGTAGGAGGAACCGCTGGTTGGGGTAGTGTAGTTCGCTTGTCAACGACCTCCACAGGTGGTTTAACAGTGTCTTTTGGTACTTTGCTAGCAGGCGTTTGGTCTTTAGTGCGTCTAAAACGTTGTTGTAAACCACTCAGCCAAGGGAGCGATAGTTTAGATACCTGTCCTTGGACAGTGCTTTTGAGAACATCCGCACTGGGTAACTCAGTTTGTTGCGCTTTAGGAATTAGTTGCCGACGCAGTTGTAATGTCTGGGTGACAGACCAACCTAACAGCGCCACACTTGCCACCTGTCCTAACAATAGCCCTCCGGTAATGCGCCCCGCACACACCCACAAAACTAAAGCGTAGAACAATCCGACACCGCTCCAGATAAAGTCATTCTTGCGGTGGATTTCTGGAAAAAAGAAAGCTGCCACATATATGGCTAAGCTACCTAAACCAACCGTTAACGCTAGGATGTATGCCAGCATTTCGTGGGTACTCCTTAATCTTTACATTTGAATAGATAACTTAATTTTGCTAGACAACTGTTGAATTAGATACAAAAAAAAATACGCAATTGTTTTAAACATGTAGCTGGCAATGCGTACCGAGTTTTAAGATCTTCTTTACGCATTAAATTAGAATATCGGACTACCCTAAAGGTAAAACGACCTCCAATTGGCACTACATTATGACATTACAGAGCTTCGGTGTGATTGGTTTAGCAGTTATGGGAGAAAATCTGGCGCTCAATGTTGAGCGTAATGGTTTTCCAATCTCCGTGTACAACCGCACGCCAGAAAAAACTGATGCCTTTATGGCTGAACGCGCTCAAGGCAGGAATGTGAAAGCTGCCTATAGCCTAGAAGATTTTGTCGCTTCTCTGGAACGTCCTCGCAAAATCTTGATTATGGTCAAAGCTGGCGCACCTGTAGACGCGGTGATTGAACAGTTGAAACCCTTGTTAAATGAAGGTGACATCATCATTGATGGTGGTAATTCCTTATTCGACGATACAGCACGCCGCACCCGCGAACTAGAACCAGCCGGTTTCCGATTTATCGGGATGGGTGTCAGCGGTGGTGAAGAAGGTGCATTAAATGGCCCTTCACTGATGCCAGGTGGTACAAAAAGCTCCTACGAATACTTGTCGCCGATTTTTACCAAAATTGCCGCTCAAGTGGATGATGGTCCTTGTGTAACCTACATCGGACCTGGTGGTGCAGGTCATTATGTCAAGATGGTACACAACGGTATCGAATACGGCGATATGCAGTTGATTGCCGAGGCTTATGATTTGTTGAAGAATGTTGCGGGATTGAACGAGCAACAACTGCACGAAACTTTTGCCGAATGGAATAAGACTGAAGAACTCGATTCATTTTTGATTGAGATTACCGCGAATATCTTTACCTATGTTGACCCAGAAACAGGTAAGCCACTGGTTGATTTAGTCATGGATGCGGCTGGTCAAAAAGGTACTGGTCGCTGGACGGTGCAAAGTGCTTTAGAATTAGGCGTGTGTATCCCGACGATTATCGCAGCGGTGAATGCGCGGATCATGTCTTCTTATAAAAAAGAGCGGGTAGCTGCTTCTGCGTCTTTAACGGGTCCAACAGTTAAGTATGAAGGTGACACCAAAGCTTTCGTGAATATGGTGCGAGATGCCTTATATTGCTCGAAAATCTGCTCTTATGCTCAAGGGATGGCGTTACTCGCTACCGCATCCGCAAATTATCACTACGATCTGGATCTGGCAGAAATGGCACGGATTTGGAAGGGTGGTTGTATTATCCGCGCTAGATTCTTGGATAAAATCAAAACAGCCTTCAAAGAAAATCCTGGTTTGCACAACTTGCTCCTAGCACCTGAGTTTAAGCAAACGATTCTCGACAGACAACCAGCTTGGCGGGAAGTAATAGCCACAGCCGCGAAAACCGGAATTCCTGTGCCGGCTTTTAGTGCGTCTTTGGACTATTTTGACAGCTATCGCCGCGATCGCTTACCCCAAAATCTCACCCAAGCCCAACGCGACTATTTTGGCGCTCATACCTACGAACGTGTAGACAAGGCTGGTTCTTTCCACACCGAATGGACGCCAATCTCTGAGGCTTCCGTGCAGACTTCAACACCACCAGAATCACTACAAGCAGAAATGACACCGACCACTTCGACTAAATAGTCGTTCTTGTTTGGTAGATATTTAAGGTTCGTAGTTGCGCTTCAGCGCTATATATTTCAGGTGCTGATCGCCACTACGAACATTTTTTATTTGCCATATTTTTCTTGTTTTTTCCTTGCTTGTTTAAGAATTTTAATTGCAGTTTCTGCTCCTGGGCAACATTCTAGATGTGATTATGCACCATGAAATCTAAAAAAGTTATGATGAGTAGTATCATTACTGACTTACAATGAGCACAGTGTGGGTTCATGAACAGAAATCAGCGATCGCATTCCTTAAAAAATTCATTGCGACTTCCCACAACTTTTGCCGAAAGTATTGAGCAAATAAAAAGCTTTGCCTTGCAGGAATTCCAGCGCGAAATCGTCCAAAAGCAGCTTTATTACCATACTTATGAGCATGTACACAATGTTCAGCGCCGATCGCAGCGGATTTTTCAAGCGATTCGTCCCTATTGGGAAGTTGCTTCAGATGAGAATCTATCCTTAATCAACCTCCCTCAGATGGAATTACTGCTCGATCTTTGTGCTATTGCTCATGATATGGTGCAGATATTTGTACCGCCAACTCAAACTCACGCCCCCCGAAAGCGTCAGCCGGGAGTGAGCGAAATGGCAACTATAGACCAATTGTTAGCATATATTAATAAGTTAAACCAGCAATTACAGAAATCAACTTCTGATAGTCCAGCCAGATTGACTGATGAGGAGTTGACGATTATTCGAGAGGCGATCGCGGCAACGATTTGTGTCTATGACCCCACAGAACAAGCAATTTATCAGCCTAGCCTTTATGAAGAAAATCAATTATTATCTCCAATCGCTCGTATCCTAGCTCTAGCGGATATCGGTGCCCTAGGAATTGACAGTATAAAAGTCTACAACCAAGAAGGCAGCATACTATTTTTAGAAGAAAATCTCGATGTAATTCCTTTACTTTTAGATGGAACAATTTACTCTTTAAATTCCAGCAATTCGCAGCTTTACGAGAATATTCGCCAACGTTTACTTAGTCGGTGTCGTTTTCAAGTAAGCTTTGCAAAAAGTCGGCTTGCCCGGTTTGAACAAGAAATTGCTGATTTTCCCCATGATACAATTTCAACCCTGACTCATGATGTCTTTAAGTACTTAAATCCGACCACGATTCAAGAAGTAGAAAATATCACTCCAACTACAGAAGACGTTTCTCTAGAAGTACTACTTCAGTTCTTTAAATTTGAGCAATATATTAATTAAGTTATAAAGGTTCGTAGTAGCGCTGCAACTTAGCGAAGTTATCACTTGCTGTTTAATTAAGTAAAAATTTAGTAAGCGTTCAGGGGGGTAGCAGGGCGCTGATGAAAAATGGCAACCAGAATCTGGTACTGTAAGGTCATGGAAAAAAAGTGCCCAAGTTATTTAGAGGAACTGCTCCAAGGAGAATGGGAGAGGACTCCAGCCAGCGTCAAAAAACTGGTGGAGAACATGGGTCATCGAATAGAAATATTGGAAAAGCAACAAGCAGAATCGTTATTGGCTCAGCAACAGTTATTAGAAAAGGTAAATAGTACATCAAAAAATTCATCATCACCACCGTCCCTTGACCCACCTGGATTTGAAAAGAAACAAAAAAAAGCTTGCCTTCTCTTTCAACAGTTAGCCAAAATTTCTTCCATCAACTCAATAATCTAATTACAAGAAACAGAAGTACAATTGCAAGCAAGCCACCATAGAATATAAACATGCGATCGCCGAACCACTTGGGCAAGAAGAAAATGTCGGTTGTTTGACCACGATAGGATTCCAAGTTTTCGGCGTAAGTTGTCAGGGGACAAGTCCAATTATTGGCAATAAGAACGATTACTTCGATCGCGAATAAAGCAACTGAGATCCATGTGAGGATTGAGATTTTGTCAACAATAACTTCATATAATAGAACTGCCATGATTATATTGAAGAATACAAAGATTGCAGTATGAACAAATCTGATGAATGCGATCGAGTGCAGCATTAAATTTGATTCCACGAGATTTTTCATGTTTGAACTCTTCTGAAGAAGATGCTAATCAGAATTGTTGAGATGGCAAAGGCGAGACATCATATCCCCAATCCCGTAAAGATGAGATAGGGCTGGTTCCATAGAATGCCATAGCGAGGTTTTGCGCCAAACATCTGCATTACCACACCATGAGTAAGTTCATGCAGAAACAATGTCAGTAGAGTTCCTACGACAAGTAGAATCATTCCAGTCAGCCCGATTTGAACACGCGATGGCAGCTTTCCTAGCCCAATAGCGACATTCAGGAAAATCAGCCCAAAGACGGCAAACAGGGGAATTGAAAGGATTTGTAAAACGATTATCCGAATGGGCTTGTTTATCTTATAGTAAAGCACTTCTTGATAACCGTTAGGCAAAGTCCCTGGTGTAATGCTGGTACTATTTGTATCTAACATCGATTGTCCTCGCTCCGTAGATTGTTTGAAACCCAGTGTTAGTCCGCACAAAACCTTTCTCGGTGAGAAACAATACGATCGTCAATGTCTAATGAGCTTCGATCAGCGACTCCAAGGGGAACGCCAACCAACACCAAAGATAAAGTGACAAAACAAGTCCAGGTACGATAATCGCTAAGACCACGGTGACAATCCGTACTGCTTGAATCGGCAGTTTCCACCGCTGTGAGATTGCTGCACATATTCCGGCAATTGCTTTGTGGCGATAACTGCGGTAAAAAAAAGTAGTTGGTCTCCCTGAAATATTTGCGTTTGTTCGCGATCGCTTAATTTTCAGAATTAAAGAAAATAAAAGTCCTAGCGCACCCAAAATAGCGGAGGGGATAGTTAGGATCGCAATCCAGTGAGCAAAGACCATCCCTGTAATGATGTCTCCATGCCAGGAAGGGGCAGGACAATGAAAAACCATAGCATTTGATTCACAGCTAAAGCGTTTTGCTAAAGATAGTCCTCTCCAAGTCAGAAGGAGCGGGAAGATTCCGTAGAAGATGCAAATACTTAACAACAGTAGGTGTCCACGGATTGATGGCGATCGTAGAAATGCGATCGCCGCGAGTCCTGGCCCAATCAATAGTAGTGTCAAAATCAAAGGTGAATAAATCATGGGGTTTTCCAGTACAATGATGCGAAAAACAAGTGGGAAAAGTACAGGTTAACGGAATTTATCGCTTGTTTATTTTCCCGATCCCCTCAGCCTGTCGGTTGACGATTTTCGGGTTTCCATAAAAATGTGACGATCGTGGCGGCGATCGCAAGGATGACAAATGTAATGAAGGGGTCGTAGCCAGATCCGTAATTGGGAAATATATAGATGCTGACGTTAATCGTGGTGTGGAATAAAATTGTGGCAAATACACTTTTCCCAGTGTTGTTATAGAGCCAGACGATCGGAATCCGCATGGCAACCGTAGCCGCACTTTGCCATATCACCCACTCAGGATTGGGATGTCCCTGAAACCAAGGAATAATATGCCATACCGCCCACACCGTTCCTAAAATGACGCTGGCGACCAATGCACCCCAGCGCTCTTGCAACGGGTCGGTAATGTATCCCGTCCAACCAATCTCTTCACCGATCGCACCGATGAAAAACGCAAGGAAAGCGATCGGGATCGCATAAAATGGAATGTAGGGTTCGGGAAGTGGCACCTCCAATAGACGCATTATTCCATAGGACAGGAGCATTATTGCTGGCATGAACAAGAGGATTGGCGCGTACCAGATTTTGTTTTTAATTTTTTTGAAGTCAAAGGTTCTTTTCAGTAGCTCCTTCATGCCATTGGGTTCATTTTCTTGATGCACGAGAATGAGTGCGGCAACCATCGGACAAACGAACATCAGTGCGCTTATGGGGAGATTAATTGGAAGCATCTTGGGTAAATCCAAAAAGCCAACCAACCAAAATGGAACAGAAATAACAAATACTAATAGGAAGAACTTCAGCGGAGACTTACTTGTTGACATAATTGCACTCACAATTTGGATTAAGTCTGGTGAGTTTCAAAGAGCACTTCAGGGTATTGTTCCGTCGAGCGATCGAGTAGCGGTGACGATCGCCCCTTTAGATACTTGTCGAAAAATACTAACGAGTAGGCGTTGATGATATTGTGCGATCGCTGTCCATCGATCGCACCAGTGATGCCGATAAAGGGGAAAAGCGGCGACCAGTATGGGATATCCATCAGATTGGCATGGAACATCCCAAGCACCCGCACGAAATATCCATCTCTCGGCAGACTCTCAAACACTGTCCGCATGGTGTTCTGGTGTTGGTTTATATCTGCTTCTGACCAACCGCCAGATCGCTGTCTTTCAAGTCGCATCGTTTCTACATTACGGGTGATCCACATTGTCGGTTGTGGCAAGCCAGCTTTGACGACATCAGCAGGCATGGGCGCATCCATTACTAAACAAGCCTGCAAGCGTGGCTCTATTCGGCAGGCTTCACCAACGACAATCCCACCTAACGAGACTCCGAAGATGCCGATATGCTGCAAGTCCATTCGCCCTGTCAGGGTATCGTTTGGATCGGCTTGGTTCAGGGCTGTTAGACTATCCAACGT
This sequence comes from Cyanophyceae cyanobacterium, assembly GCA_038214545.1. GTDB lineage: Bacteria > Cyanobacteriota > Cyanobacteriia > Cyanobacteriales > Nostocaceae > JBBQRU01. Next base: position 15,261 of record JBBQRU010000066.1, read on the forward strand.
AAAGCTGACATCTTGCGCGAGATATGGGATGATACCATCCTTGAATGCCCGATCGTTCATTAATGGAGCTTTTTTAACTGGGCTGATACTCTGCTGGATGAGAACATTCATCTGCTCCTTCGATCGCCCCACTACCTGCTTTCCATCTGGTAAAACTACCGACGCGGCAACATAGGGTTGATCGACACCTGCAACGATGTAACCGTGCGAGACTAGTTCCTCGACTTGGAATGTATTCATCTGGCGAAAACCAGTTATCCCTTCCAAAAAAATCAGCACTGGGTAGTTGGGCTTATCACTTGATATAGATGCAGACGGAATAGCGTTTGTAGCAACGTATTTCAGATGATCGAAGGTAAGTTCAGGCAAATGGAACAGCCGTGCCAGAGCTGGCGCAACAACTTTGGCATCTTGTATATAAGGAGCGCTTGGGGATGAAGATTCTCTCTTAGCTGGATACCAGATCTGCACCATCAGCTCGCGATGGACATTAGGATCGGCGGAGAAGACATCTGGACGATTAGCGTCTACCAAATGGTACGTCAACGTTCCAATCTCATACGATCCGCTTGGATGTGGGAAACGGAACACTGGAAGCACAATCGGTAGCGCGATGGAAATAGCCAATGCGATCGCACTCAGCCCAATAGCCAATCCGACGGCTATACGATTGGTCGTCCCCTTAGCTCCCTTAGATGGTGCGATTTTCTGCCGCAACCAGACAATGAAGAACAGAGGGGTGAGTAAATATGCTGGGATCATCTGCCAGCGCGAACCCTCGACCAGCACCTGTCCGAAGGCGATCGTTAGTGAAACGAACGCCCAATAGCCTATCCAGCCCATTGAACGAGGCATATGCACAGCTAATACGAAGAATGTCAGCAGATTGGCAATTAACAACAGGGTTTCAATGGGTCTCATCTTGTTTCCTAAACCATTTGCATTAGTGGCGGTGGGAGCGGAAAGAACTCGAAGCCAGAAAATTGCTTGAAAATGCGGTCGAATCCAGACCGTCTGCTGCACGCTTGGTTAGCCCTTACAAACCCTTGGTCGGCGCGAGAGATTCGCACTTCCAAATACTGCTATGAGTGCGATCGCCACAACACAATCCACGAGAGCGTTTGCGATAGGGGACACCCCCGTTATAAATGCTCCAAATATGTTCAGCGAACCATGAAAAAGGGCCACTAGCAAGATGCTGCCTTTGGTACTGTTGTAAAGCCAAGTGTAAATAAAAGCATCTGCAACGATGCTAATGAACCAGAGGAAAGGATACTCCGCCATCGGGTTTCCTACCAAAAAAACAAGTGGTAAATGCCACAAACCCCACAATGTACCCACAATCAGGGTGGCAAGCAAGGCGTTATATCGTTTCTGTAGGCGTGGTAATGCAAAACCGCTGACCAGAAGCCAAGCTGGCTGATTGCCTGATCGAGCGGTTTCCAGGCAGGCTCCGGAATTTCGGCATTCCCACCTAAAGAAAGGGAGCTAATTTGTTGTGACATCTTTTTTTCTCCTTGATTTTTGAGTGCTAGCTTGACACCAGAAGTTCCTTTGCCTAGGCAGCGTATTAGCAGAATTCGTCGATTACTTATAAATTGCTTTATCGATCGTGCAGTGGAAGGATTCACCCTCGGACTCAAAGCGTTCACTGCCGAATAACCAGCCAACGCGAAGACGAGTCGGGATCGTGTAGCCGTCGAATTTACCACTATCCTCGACTATGCCACCAAAATCAGAATAGTGAAACGCTTCACCTTCTAGGCTGCCCCAGCGATCGACTTTGATCTGCTCCAAGACTCCCTGATTGGAAACCGTCAGGGTAATCTTGGCCGGTTCTCCGAGTGCTGTGAAGTTTGCCTGAACTTGTGAAGCGTTTAACTCCGCCCAGGATATGTCGGGACGACAGAGGACAGATGGCAACCATATGGACTCTACTTGAACTCGGCCAATACACGATCGAGTGATATCCTCACCGCTTCTCTGTATCGTATTCCACGAAGCATTTCCAACACCATCTACGACGCGATCGTCTCCCAAAATCGGCAAGCCATGCATCTCAGTCGTCGCCTGCCAAATCATGCCTCGATCCCAGCAAATTACTTCTTCCGCTTTAAATGAATGCCAATCCTTTCCGAGTTTCATTTCTCCATGCATCCATAAGCGAACGGCGGATGCAAGCGGGGTGCCGGGAGCGATCGCCTGTTCTAAATAGCGCCGAGCGAGATGGGGAAGATTGCCTAATAATGCTGGATCGAATAGGCGTTTGCGTAGCGTCCCCTCTGGAGAATCGCTTTTGGTTGTCGATTGCCACAAGTCTTCAATTGAGATAGGTTTAGCGTTAATCATGGTGTCCTCAGGTTTAAATTATCGATCGGGCAGTTCAAGTTGTTTGATGGTTTGTCCAAACTCGTGGCACGTCATTTATCTCTTGTTTATTTTCCCGATTCCTTCAGTTTGTCTGTTGACAATTTTCGGGTTGCCATAATAATTGATTTCCCCTAGACCAGATGCTTTTATATCTAATTGTCCCGTTGCGTAGAGGTCAACAGATCCGATCGCGGTCGAATTTACCTTTACATTGCCAGCATGTAAGTTCTTTGCATCTACACTGCCAACACCAGATAAGGTAATGTCCAATTCCTTTGTTTCCCCAGAGGTACTAAGACTTCCGACTCCACTCACCACTATCTCCAATCGATCGTTTTTAATGTTGGATAGATTTGCTTCACCGACCCCATCAAAGACGAACCGCTTCACATCAGGAGTGGATACGATGATCTGTAATTTTTGCTGAGGACTGTATCCTTTGGTGCCTCGAATGTACAAAGTACCGTTTTTAACTTCAGTCGTAATGAATGGGATGATGTTATCATCGCCACTGATTGTGAGGCTCTGCTGCTCTTGAGAACGCACTGCGATCGAACCGACATAGTTCACGTCTAAGGAATTGAAGGAAGCCATTGACCTTTTCTCCGTCTTAGCAATACCACTTCCTTGAACGTTGGAAGAGTTACTAATAAAATTGCATCCCGCCAAGCCAATCACTAATCCAATACTGAGCAGTGTCAATCTCTTCATAGGGTCTTTCACTCCGGTAATAATCATATCCTCTGATAGCTAAGTCAGGGCTTCGGATAAGTTTCGGTCGAGTCGGCATATATTCAGACCTCTCTAGGTTGGATCGATTCGCCAGAGGCAACGCTACGCGAACGAGTTAGACAATGACATTACCAAATAGACGATCTCACCTTACTAAGTTGATTGAATACCGTTTGAGTTAGTGAGTGAATTGATTGATTACAATATAAATCGTCATCATGCCAATTTGCGATTGTCGGAAGATTTTACGTGTTAAGCTTTGAGTCACCAAAGGCTGGGTTGCTGAATAATATTTAGGAGATTCGAGCGTGAAAACTATTGCTTTTATTGGGTTGGGGACGATGGGCAGTTTCTGCTCCTGGGCAACATCTTAGATGTGATTATGCACCATGAAATCTAAAAAAGTTATGATGAGTAGTATCATTACTGACTTACAATGAGCACAGTGTGGGTTTATGAACAGAAAAACTCAGCGATCGCATTCATCTTCCTTGGAACATTCATTGCGACTTCCCACAACCTTTGCCGAAAGTATTGACTGTATAAAAACATTCGCCTTGCAGGAATTCGCACGAGAAATCAAAGCACAGCAGCTTTACTATCATACTTACGAGCATATAAACAATGTTCAGCGCCGGTCGCAGCAGATTTTTCAAGCGATTCGACCCTATTGGGAAGTGGCTACAGATGAGGATCAATCTCTCGTCAACCTCCCTAGGATGGAATTACTGCTCGATCTTTGTGCGATTGCCCATGATATGGTGCAGATATTTATTCCCGTAACTCAGGATTACACCCCGCGAAAGCGCCAGCCGGGATTGAGTGAAATGGCAACCATAGACCAATTGCTGGAGTATATTCACGAGTTAAACCAGCAATTACAGAAATCCGATCCTGATAGTCCAGCCAAATTGACGAATCAGGAGTTGACAATTATTCGCGAGGCGATCGCTGCAACCATTTGTGCCTACGATCCCACAGAGCAAGCAATTTATCAACCTAAACTTTATGAAGAAAATCAATCATTATCGCCAGTCGCTCGTATCCTGGCTCTAGCAGATATCGGTGCATTAGGATTAGACGGTATAAAAGTTTATAATCGCGAAGGAGGTTTACTATTTCTAGAAGAGAACCTAGATGTAATTCCTCTACTTATAGATGGAACGATTCACTCTTTAAATCCAAGCAATTGGGAGCTTTACGAGAATATTCGCCAACGCTTGCTCAGTCGGTCTCGTTTTCAAGTAAACTTTGCGAAAAGTCGGCTTGCAAGATTTGAGCGGGAAATTGCTGCTTTTCCACATGATGCAATTTCAACGCTGACTGATGATGTCTTTAAGTACTTAAATCCGACCAGGATTCAAGAAGTTGAAACCATAACACCAACTGCTGAAGATACTTCTTTAGAAGTACTACTTGAGTTTTTTAAATTTGAGCAATATCTTAATTAAGTTATAAAAGTTCGTAGAAGCGCTGGCACTGTTGGCGAAATATTTCTTCAGATTCAAAAGCGATAAAAACCAATCAATCTGGAGAAATCGTGAGTGACTTCTTGCAGCAGTTTTGACACCAATCAGAAATTGTCAACTATAAGTTTTATTTCTTGAATAAATCGATTAATTGCTTTCTGCGATACTTTGTAAGCTGAAGCTTGACGTCCCAACTTCAATTCAAATAAAATGCGATCGCTGCAACTTAGCGAAGTTATCACCTGCTGTTTAATTAAGTAAAAGTTTATACATCCTTCTAAATTAGTGTAAAGTATCATATAACGTTTATACCAGGTGTGATTTTTATGAAAATGGAACCTACTTACACTTCTGTCGGTAAGATTTTTGAGTACAGACCCATGTTTTTTATCCCCAAGTATCAAAGAGCTTATGCATGGGAAGCTGAATCAGTAGAAGATTTTATTAAAGATTTAAAAAACTGTTTTGAGAGAAGAAAATCACTGAAACCAGTTAATCATTTTTTTGGAGGAGTCCTCTGCGTTAAATATCCTGTTTCCGGAGCAGTAAATCAACACGAATATGAAATTATTGACGGACAACAAAGAATTTCAACTTTTACATTGTTGATGTGCTGTTTAATCAAGATATATAAAGAGTTGCTCGAAAAAGCTAAAGATTCAAGTGATACAGATAATAAATTGATATTAGATGGACGTATAAAAGAACTTTCTGAAAGGTTTATAGAGTTTCAGCAAGAGATTCAACGGAATATTAACATCGTCGAAGTTATGAGATTATCAAAAGTAGATCATCCTTTCTATAAAGAACTAATTCGTGGTGTAAGTTCTTCTCCTTCAAGAGATTCTCATAACAAGATTGATAATGCATATAAAATGATTCTAAAAGCAGTAAAGAATATTATAAGTTCATCGAAGCTAGAAGAACAAATGGATGACATTGAAATAATACAAAATATTATAGATAATGACTTTACAATATTATATATGGTTACTGATAGCAAAGAAGATGCATTTAGACTATTTCAAGTAATTAATAACAGGGGAACCAACTTAACGGTTGGTGATTTACTTAAAGCCAAAATACTAGAAATATTAGAAGGCTTTAATGATGCTCAAGATAGCTGTGAACGATTTTGGGATGATATCCTTGCCGATACTCCATCCAAGACAGAAAATTACTTAAACTGGATTTATGAATCTTATAAAGGGAAAAGAGCTAAACAAGACGAATTATTTGATATTCTTTTAGATGGCTTCTTCCCAGAACACAAGAAACATAAAACTGAAAGTTTTACAAATATTGAATCAAACCATGTGTATACGACAGTAAAGAATATACATGAGGATATTTATAAATGTAGAAACTTATTAGAAGGGCAATGGTTATATGATTCACAACAACCAATTACAAACTGGGATAGAACTCGACTTAGTATTGTGTTGAAAGAGCTTTAAAAAATACTTTAGGAAATTTAACCATTCTAGACCCTGCACAAAATACTGAAGGTGGAAATGATCCTTTTGAGAAAAAAAAGCCACTTTATGAGCAATCATCAGTACTTTTAACTAGAGATTTAGCCAAAAATCAAGTTTGGACTGAGCAAGAAATTACAACCCATAAAAATCTACTAATTGATGTTGCACTTAAAGTTTTTTGCTTATAAGTCAATACGGTTCAGTTAAGGCTATGTAGTGCTTGAAACAATAAACACAGGAGGATTGGTTATTGTTCCAGTATCTCTATGTTTAACTTTTATCGAGCGAAATTTTGATACAGGCTTTTTCACAACTCTTGGGTTGTTTCTATGAACTCTTTCAGGTAGAAGTTGGTCAAGAATCTCTACAGTTAACCAAGTCAAAAAAAGGGAAGTTCTTGTGGTTGTAGGCGCTGGAAATTTTTCCATGTCCCCAACCACCTCAACTAAATAGTCACTGCGGTTGATAAATATTTAAGGTTCGTAGTTGCGCGAAGAGCGCTATAGCTCTCCAACGCTGTCATCGCAACTACAAACCTTTTTTATTGGCGCTAACATACTTAGTTTATAATTTTACCCAAAACTTTTAAGACGCTTGCCTGGTGTGCAAGAGAGCTTCAGATGCTTTTACTTTATAAATTTGCTCATTACGGAATACTTTGAGGACTGAACCTTCGGCAACAAATGTGATCTTAGGATGGAGATATTCAAACGCAAAAATGACTTGATCTTGAAAACCTTGGCTGTTATCGCATACCCATACTGTCATCAGCTTTTTACCAACAAAAGGCTGACACCAAAATGGAGTATCTACGCTATGATCAGTGATATTTTCTTGGAAAATTTCTATCTCATCAGTATCCGCGAGTGGTAACAGTGTGATTGTTGTGCCTTGAAAAAAAAGTTTTACTTGGTCAAGGCAAAGTTCATTACCACTAAATTCCTTGGATTCAATAATTGATACTGCTGTTAAAGCTTGTCCTATCGGTAATTCATCAGCTTCCATATTTTTCTTGTTTTTTCCTTGCTTGTTTAAGAATTTTAATTGCGGTTTCTGCATCTGCATCTCCTAAGGCTGCTAAATTAGCTAATTCAGCAACTCTCATACTTTGATAATCTGTTCGTAACTGATTTACCTGACCCTGCCCTCCTCCACGCTCTCTAATTGCATCGGCAATGACATTATCCTTAAAATTAAAGAGATTACCAAGTTTCCTCAGACCACCAGGAGTTAGGTCAGATCCCCCCTGCTCATTCATTTGACTTTAAATGATTCATTTTTCTAATTGTATTTTAATTGCAAATCCGACATTCACTACATGCTATCGGCGACTAGTCGATTGCCAGACATAAAGCGGCTGATTGAATAACGTAGCTATTTCGTAATTCATGCGCCTCGCCAGACAAGTAAAACTACTGCAATGTTTTAGCCCTGGCTAACGAAACTGCACTCCTGATCGTTATGATAAGTAGTATCGTTACTGACTTACAATGACCAAAGTGTGGGTTCATGAACAGAAAAACTCAGCGATCGCATTCCTTGAAACATTCATTGCGACTTCCCACAACTTTTGCCGCAAGTATCGAATGTATAAAAACATTCGCGTTGCAGGAATTCGGACGAGAAATCGTTCAAAAGCAGCTTTATTATCATACTTATGAGCATGTGAGCAATGTTCAGCGCCGGTCGCAGCAGATTTTTCAGGCGATTCGTCCCTATTGGGAAGTTGCTTCAGATGAGAATCGATCCCTAATCAACCCTCCTCGGATGGAATTACTACTCGATCTTTGTGCTATTGCTCATGACATGGTGCAGATATTTGTTCCGCCAACTCAGACTCACGCCCCCCGAAAGCGTCAGCCGGGAGTGAGCGAAATGGCAACTATAGACCAATTGTTAGAATATATTAACAAGTTAAACCAGCAATTACAGAAATCAGCTTCTGATAGTCCAGCCAGATTGACTGATGAGGAGTTGACGATTATCCGAGATGCGATCGCTGCAACCATTTGTGCCTACGATCCCACAGAGCAAGCAATTTATCAACCTAAACTTTATGAAGAAAATCAATCATTATCGCCAGTCGCTCGTATCCTGGCTCTAGCAGATATCGGTGCCTTGGGACTTGATGGTATAAAAGTTTATAACCGAGAAGGAGGTCTACTATTTTTAGAAGAGAATCTAGATGTAATTCCTCTACTTTTAGATGGAACGATTCACTCTTTAAATTCAAGCAATTCGGAACTTTACGAGAATATTCACCAACGCTTGCTCAGTCGGTCTCGTTTTCAAGTCAGCTTTGCGAAAAGTCGGTTTGCAAGGTTTGAGAGGGAAATTAGTGGTTTTCCACATGATGCGATTTCAACGCTGACTCATGATGTCTTTAAGTACTTAAATCCGACCAGGATTCAAGAAGTGGAAACGATAACACCAACTGCTGAAGATACTTCTTTAGAAGTACTACTTGAGTTTTTTAAATTTGAGCAATATCTTAATTAAGATATATAGGTTCGTAGTAGCGCTTTAGCGCTCCAAATCGGAGAGCGCTGTTAGCGAAGCTTCCCGTGATAGTAGCGCTACTACAAACATTTGCTCCTCAAGACGACTGTAAAAGATTCTTCAGTTCTTGCTCGCGGTGAAAAAGCCGTTCCGCTAAGAGATTCACAATAAAACGATGGATATTAGAAGCTAACAGCGGGTCATTCGCTTCAATCTCCTCAAAAGCTTCCGTTGGCAAAAAATACACCGTGCTAGGTTGATCCGCAACAACCGACGCCATCCGCAGCGTTTTGCGATAAAGCCCCATCTCCCCAATTGTATTACCTACAGTGTAAGTACGAATGCGCTTAGTTAACCCCTCATCCAGTTCTAGCACTACACTTACCTGTCCCGAACCGACAAAATATAGACCGTCGAAAGGATCGCCTTGACGAAACAAATGTTCTCCTTCCGTAAGTTGACGAATTTGGAGATGAGTCATGAGTTGATCCACTTGTTCAGGAGCCAAAAATTCTGTTTTCAAGTGTTCAACTAGCGATCGCTCCTTTATCTGAGTTAAATGCTGGGATAATAAAATTTGTTGTTCGCACCACTCCAAACCGCGATCCAAGTCAGCAAAGACATGACAAAATGGATCGTCTGCTTCTAAACAGTCGCCTTGTTTCAGGCGTTGTATCGCTTGCGGTGACAAATCGGTAAACAGCAAGTGAATTTGCTTATGTGTGGCGACTTGCTTAAGTTTGGCAAAACTGAGAACAGCAGAAGCATCTAAGCCGCTAACTAAGCGAAAATCGAGAACGACAAAGTGAACAGGTTTTGCAGTTGGGTGATCGATGCGATCGCGGATTTGGTTGAGCAATTTATTTGCGGTACCAAAAAAGATCAATCCTTGCAATTCCAGGATGTAAGTTTGCTCTCCTTCTGCTTGCAAAATATTCGTCTCTTCAGTGTTTCGCAGCACATTACTATAATGATAAGCACCTGAGCCTACCCGTTTCGTAATCGTTAACCGACTATAATTCACCACAAATAACACCAGCGCTGCAACCAATCCGACTCCAATCCCTTGGAGATAACCAACAGTCGCCGTCACTAATACAATCAGTACAATAATTGCGTAATCTGAGTGCGAAAATTTGAACCATGCTCTATACAGCCATTCATAAAAGAATTCCAGTCCTAGCAGCAGCGGAATTCCTAGCAAAATGAATTTGGGAAAAAATGATAATATAGCCGCACCACCTAACATCATGGCGAGACAAATTCCGGAAATTGTCCAACCGACAAGACGGCTAGTTCCGCCTAAATCGTGTACAAGCGTATTTTCTCCAGTACTAGCAAAGCCACCGATACCGCCACCCAATCCCGAGGCAAAAGTAGCAGCACCAGAAACTTTTAGTTCATGATTGAGATCCAAATCTCGCGAAGTCGCTAACTCAACCCCGTTGGCATTCAACAACAACGCGATCGAATCAATTAACCAAAGCGCAGCTAAACTAGGAATTTGCTGGAAAACAATCGGCCAATCCGCATGACCCAAAGCGCTGAACGTGGAGAAGCGAAATAAAGTCCCAGCGGGAAGTTTCTCTAAGAGTAACCCCTGCGCCTGAGCCTGTGATATCGGAGTCCCCGTAATGATTATTCCCAGATAAAACAAGGCGATCGCCGCCGCAATAATACCAGGAAGTACCAGAATATGATCGACCCGCTGCGGCAGTAAAAACATGACTAGGGCAAAAATCAGGGCTGGTACCCACTGCAGTAAAACATTAGGCGCAAACAATGCCGCAATTGTGAAATGATGAAAATCAAGCCCTCCAATCGAATGAAACGCACCTTCAATCAATAGTGCTCCCGTTCCTGCCAAAAAGCCACCCACCACCGGATAGGGAATAAAGCGGACGAATCCACCCAACTTAAACTGTCCCAATACGAAAAACAGCGTACCGATAATCACAGAGTTGAGGAAAATCGTGGCTGTAACGGTAAACAGCTTGTCCTCAAAGGAGGCATTGGGCATCGACGTCACGATTTGACGCGCAACCAGGCTCAAAACCGGAATAGACGGCTCAGAGACAGTCGCGACAATGGCGGGATAAAAACTCATAGAAGTGACAATTGCACTTACAATGGTTGCACTAAACAAAATCTGCCCAATGCCGAAAGGCAGACCGGGCGAGAGTTCTCCCGAAAAGATAACTGTGCCAAAAGAGACAGCGGTAATCACTGCCAGAAGACCCATTGTTCCGCCTGTAATCAGGTTCAAGACAAGGCGGTTTCCACTTGGTTTGGAATGTGCTATGGTAGTCACTTTTTATCAAATCGTAGTAAAGGATATTAATTTTGCATAAGCCTTTAATACTACGAAATTACTATGCGATCGCAACCCTCTTTAGACATAATCTTATTAGCCTAGTCTTGAGGAATAAACTCGCTCAATGCAGCCATTGACACATCAAGTTTGTTAATATCAAGTGGGTCATCGGGAGCTTTTACCTATGCAATTGTCGTCAGTACTCGACTGGGCGATCGCGCAATTCAAACATTTTTGTCAAGTTTTATTAACCGTCTTTAACACCAGTTTATTTACATTTGGCGGAGAGAACTTTTCCTTCGCCTCAATTACAGAATTCAGCATTCAATTGCTTGCAGTTCTGATACTTGCTGGCTCAATTAAAGAATTACTAAAGCAAAGAATTTTGCCTCGCTTTGGCTTAGAGATTGGCTCACGGGAATCGCTCTCAGCAATTACAAGTTATATTATTACAATTTTTGGCTTCTTGATTGTTTTAGAAACAACGGGAATTAATTTCAGTTCTTTAGCCGTATTTGCGGGAGCGCTGGGAATTGGTTTTGGAATTGGTTTGCAAAATTTAGCTAGTAATTTCATTAGTGGTCTGACTTTGTTATTTGAGCAACCGATTAAAGTAGGCGATTATATTGAAGTCGATAAACTAGCGGGGACTGTGGAAAAAATTGCCATCCGCTCCACGATAATCCGCACTATCAACGGAGTGTTTGTGATTGTACCAAATAGCCGTTTTCTGGACAATAATGTCGTTAACTGGAGTTATTGCGATCCCAAATGTCGGATTGTAGTCGGAGTGCAAGTAGCCGAGGAAAGCGACTCCCTGGCGGTGACGGAAGCATTACTTACCGCTGCACGTCAAGAATCTAGAGTCTTATCATCTCCAACCCCAGAGGTATATTTCAAAGGTAATAAAAAAGATACACTAAAATTTGAACTGTTAGTGTGGATTGAAAATCCAGTAGAAATGGATTCAATTAAAAGTTCGTTACGATTCTTGATCGAAGCAGAATTACGCGATCGCGCCATCAACACGAGAGCATCCGCCAAAGCGATCGTCCTCGAAAACCTTCCGACCTTAGGGACATTGCTGCAACTCCCAATCCGCCAAACCACTAACGGTTCTACAGCTGCTATTCGCAAAGAAGAACACACCCTCACACCAGAACAACCAATTGGCGGCTGGATGCTACGGGATTTACTCCAAAAAGTGAGTTACTTTCAGCACTGCGGAGATGTTGAACTCAGAAAAGTAATTGAGAAAGGATACCGCAAAAAGCTGGTAAGCGGGGAAATTATTTGTCGAGAGAACGATCCAGGCGATTCGTTTTATCTTATTCTATCCGGTGCAGTAGAAGTATTTGTAGAATCTTTAGATCAGCGAATTGCAATTCGTAAAGCGGGAGAATTTATTGGCGAAATGTCGCTGCTGATGGGTACCCCGCGCACAGCAACACTTCGCACTTTAGAAGAAACGATTTTGTTTGTGGTTGATCGCGATAATCTGCAAAGCCTGTTAGAGCAACATCACGAGTTAGCAGATAAAATTGCCGAAGAATTATCTCAGCGCCAGGAAACATTAAAAAGCTTGGGTATGACAATTGATGCAATGACCCCCAAAGAAACGCCATTTAACCAAATTCGCCGCCAAATTCAAGCTATCTTCGGTATCTAAACCGCAAAGGACGCATTAGCATTAGCGTCAGCGAAGCGAAGCCGTTAGCGAAGCGAAGCCGTTAGCGAAGCGAAGCCGTTAGCGAAGCGAAGCCGTTAGCGAAGCGAAGCCGTTAGCGAAGCGAAGCCGTTAGCGAAGCGAAGCCGTTAGCGAAGCGAAGCCGT
>JBBQRU010000067.1:0-27632 GCA_038214545.1 Cyanophyceae cyanobacterium
ATGGCTTAGATATATTGTAGCTGACACCAGAGGTAAAGTAGTACAAAAATGGAATATTCATCTTTCCACTGACTGACAGCCTAATAAGGGCTACGAGAATTATTGGAACAGAAAACTGAGAGCAGGCATACTACATAAGCATTACAACAATATTGAACCGCTCAAAACCCTTGTTTTTCCGTGATAGTGCTAGTTGATAACCTTGGAAAGAAACAGAATTAGTACTATTGTAGAATCGTTATAGAATCTCGTTTACGAGCGATTCCTGGTAACAGTTCGTCTGCTACTTGCTACTCGACTCCTATTTTAGAGATATCTAATGATAATGGAAAGGCACTTCTCATAGCACATGACTGAAATTGTTACTCTAGAACTTTCCGATAAAGTGGCACAGAGAGCAAAGGAAATCGCGGCTCTAACCCACCGGCAATTAGAAGATGTATTACTGGAATGGCTAGACCGTGCTATTAGTGAAACACCTGTCGAGTCACTAGCAGATGAGCAGGTTTTGGCTTTGTGTGATCTGCAGATGCAAGCTGAGCAACAAGAGATTTTCAGTGACCTACTGGCGCGTAACAGAGAGGGACAAATTGATCGTGCAGAAGCTTGTCAGCTAGATGAACTCATGCAGGTCTATAGACATGGCTTGATACGTAAAGCAAAAGCCTTAAAAGTGGCTGTTGAACGTGGTTTGAAACCTGCTCTTACCTAACCATCACCAGATAAAAGTCGCTCTTGTGAAGGAATCAGACGGTTTCTTTGGGGTAAATAGAGGTACTTTAAAGCCAAGTACCCCTGTGTGATCAGATTTTGTTTTACTGTTGAGTATTTTTTCTTACCGTTTCTGCATCCAATTCGAGAGATTCTGCAACTTGCTCAATACTTAACCCTAACTTGATAAGTTTGGGAATTATCTTCAGTTTAGTCTCCAGCACACCTTCTTCATTAGCTTCTTTGTAAATTTTACTCTTTCTCACAGATCCTAAATTTAGCATAAATTCAAGTTACTCCCGGCTTGAATTAGTAAGTTTCGGGTTGATCTAATAAATCCAAGACTTCTTGCTCAATAAATCGTGAATGCATAATATCTATAACATCCCGATCTGCCATTTTAATAATTTCTGCTACACATTGCCGTACTTGTTCGGCAATATCAGATGTCCACTGGCGCAATTTTGTGTCTAGCTTTTCTATCAGGAAATTCATCAATACCTCCATTCTCGGTTGCAGAGTGCAACAAGTTTAATTTTAAGATATTTTTCCTTAATCAAGAAGGAACTTGAGTCAGTCGTTCACTTGTCCTTTGTCAGCTAGTTATTTGCCAAAAAATCTTGCACAGTAAGAATCTCAATGCCTCTCCAGGGATTTAGGACTAACAAATCATTGTCTCCGGTTATAATACACTCTGAATAGCCACTGATTGCTAATTCCAAATATTTGTTATCTTTTGGGTCTCGGCATTCATTAATCTGCTCGGTTACATCAATAAATTGTACAGTTTCAGACAAATCTACAAGAAAATTGTTCCGTTCTTCTGGCGTAGTGTACCGATTAAATTTGGGTCGAGCAAGTACCTGTTCTAGCTCCTGCCAAATGGACTCGGATACCAACAAATCTCCTAAATCTTGAGCTTTTCTGAGTGCGCGATTTGGTTTGCTCCCTGGTAGTAACACTGCGCTGATGATGACATTAACATCGCACACAAACCTTCTTTCATTCGTCGTCATTCAAAATTGACTCCAAAATCTCTGGCGTTAAACCCCTTTCTACGGCACGGAAGCCAATTTCATCCATCGTCTGCCAAAGCTTAGTAATCGCATCCTGCTTGCTCGTCATTGAAGATTTTAGCAACACTGCGATCCGGGACTCTATTTGTCCCCGTTTTTCCTCAGTGGCATTGCGGTATGCTTCTGCTAATTCAGTAGGCACTTTGATGGTAATTTCTTCTTTAGCAATCATGGCTTGTTCAGTTTCACAAATTATTATGTTTACTTATGTTACTTCTAAAATGAATTGATGCTGGCAACGATCACCACCAACCTGTGGATATCTAAATGAAGATTTCAGTCGTCCAACTAAAGGAGAAAACTAGCAATCAAAGATTTCTCTAATAATACTTTTTAAATCTTTATCAGCAGGGCGTTTAGCAAATTGCTCATGATTGTAAATCCATACAAGTCTGATTATGCAGTCAGTCGAATTGACTAAATACATTAATCTAATTTGACCAGAACCCCCTTTAGAAATCTTCAAATCCAGCTTGTGAAATGTCCAACCTTCAGGTAACTGAATCTTACTAGGTAAAGGTTCTTTACGAGAATTTTGGGGATACTGGTCTTTAATTAAATTTTCCAAGGCTTGTCCGACAAGTTCAACAAGAAGTTCCTCATGAACCTTCTTAAGTTTTTTCAATGAACGGTTGAAATTATCAGAGACTTCAATTGAGAAGGGAGTTGAGCCAGTCACTCACTTCTCCTTTGCCAATACGAGTTTGTGATTGCTGAGTCAAAGCATCCTGTAAAACTTCGGACATTACCGATTCATAGGCGGGATGATCGCGCTCTATTGCATCTAGCTTCTGTTGACCTAATGCTTTCATGTCCTCAAGAAGAATCGGCTTGTTTGAACTTGCGTCACTGTGCAACCCAATGCGTGCTTTCCTCCACGGAAACTCCTCATGAGTCATAGCACTAAGTCCATAGGCGTGATAGCCACCGAAATATTCCCAAATCTCTTCTAAGAGATCTTTTTTGTCATCAGGAATCTCTAATAAATAATCTTGACTGGGGATAGGTAATTGATTCGCTTCAAAATCGCTATAAAATCTGTAAGCGGGAGGACACACAGGACCATAGCGCCATGCTTGAATTTCGTCATCAAACAACGGCTCATCAAACATTGCTAAATGCAAGCTTTGTGAATAATATAGAAGCTTTTGAACCTTCATATTGGTCATTTCCGCTTCCATACCCTCCTCATAAGCTCGCACAATAAAGTAGCGAGCCACATTAAGGCAATCGATCATACTCAGACCTACAAATCAGAGTAAATTATATATTCTAGCAAGTTTCCAGAGAAACCTACATACGCTATTATAACCAAAACCGGCGATTATAGTACATAAATACTATAAAGTTAACAACTCTTTGCAATAGTACAGCGGTAGACTTACATGCATTGAACGATCGCTAAACCAATTCTGGTGTCCGCAGCAGTCGCATCACTTCATTTTTATATTTCAAAAATGTCGGATGAAGCCTGATTTGCTCGGTAGACTCCTTGGGTAGGTCAATTCGCAATTCCTGCTTGACTGTACCGGGATGCGAACTCAACACGTAAATTCGCTCAGAAAGAAAAATCGCTTCCTCGATATCGTGAGTAATCATGAGGATTGTAGTGCGCGTGCGTCGCCAAATTTCGAGAAGAAATTCTTGCATCGCGTCTTTAGTTTGCACATCCAATGCGCCAAAAGGTTCATCCATGAGTAAAATCTTGGGTTGCGAGGCTAAAGCCCGCGCGATCGCTACCCGTTGCTTCATCCCACCAGAAAGTTCTTTTGGTAAAGCCTTGACAAATCCAGTTAACCCGACGACTTCTAAATAATAAGCCGCCTGTTCTCGGCGCTTCGCCTGAGTTACACCTTGCAGCTTCAAACCAAACTCCACATTTTCCGCCACAGTCATCCACGGATACAACGTATAACTTTGAAATACCATCCCCCGATCCGACCCAGGTCCCGTCACCCGCACCCCATCAACGAGAATTTCTCCGGTTGTCGGTACTTCTAATCCTGCAATTAACCGCAATAAAGTTGATTTTCCAGAACCACTCGCCCCAACTACACACACAAACTCTCCTTCTTCAATATAGATATTGACATCCTGGAGAGCGGCGATCGCACCACGCCGAGTTTTAAATTCCTTATAGAGTTGACTTACTTCTAAATGAGTCATGACTGCTCCTGTAGAGACATTAATTCGTAGCCCATTTACAAGTAACGCGCAGTAACAACCGAAACAAAAGGTCAATAGCTAAACCAATCAAACCGATGACAATTAAACCGACAAAAATTTCATCAGTTTTCAGAAATCGTTGAGCCAGACTAATTCGCCGACCTAAACCAACTGTAGCCGCCACTAATTCCGAAACAATCACCAAGTTCCAGGATGCCGCCATATTCACGCGACAAATATCAATGATACTTGGGAGAATATAAGGAAAAATCACTTGCAGTAAAACTTGTTTGCGTCGCCCACCCAAAGTATAAGTAGTTTCCAACAACTCTTTTGGCACAAACTTTACGGCATCCATCACCATTAAGGTATTAAAAAACAGAGTGCCAATAAAAATCAAAAGAATTTTGGGTGTTTCATCCAGACCAAAATATAAAATTAGGAGAGGAATAAATGCTGGCGCTGGCATGTAACGCACGATGCCAATTATTGGTTCGGTTAACGCGCGAATGCTAGCAAAAGCACCCATTAACAGCCCTAAAGGAATCGAAATAATTGCCGCTAACAAAAAGCCGCTAATGACACGAAACAAGCTATAGGTAATATCTGTTTGTAAATCTCCACTGGCTAACAGCTTTTGGAAAGCACTAATTACTTGCAGTGGAGTTGGGAGAAACAAAGGTGGAATTAATCCTGTATTAGAGATAATCCACCAAAGAACTAAAGGAATGCTGATGGACAAGAACATTAAAGTCCAAGCCAAGTTTTTAGGAATGTCCTCAGCAATGCGCCAAAAGACTGTTGGAGGCAACATTTTTTGAGGACGTGTAGCAACGGAAGCCAGTGAATTTTCTACAGAAGTGCTCATTTTTTCTGTTTAGCGGCGTAGGCTTTGACAAAGCGATCGTCAAAGAGTTTACTGAGATCAGGTGCTTGTTTAACTAAGTTAGATTGAACGAGAAATTTGCTGATCTCCCCAGCGGAATATTTTAGTGATGTCATATCGTTACCGGGACTAAATGCTTTCAAATTATCTTCTAGGCTGAATATTTTAGTTCCCGCATCGTATTCCTTGTATTCCGCAACAGAAACGTTAGCCCGTTTTGCCATAATTTCAATAGCTTTGTCTTTGTTAGCTTTAATATAATCTAAAGTGGCAAACCAGCTATCGACTAAAGCTTGAACATCCTGCGGACGCTCAGTGAATAGCTTACGGCTCACTGCTAAATGATCGGGAATTGCTCCAGGAAAATCTTTAGAGCTAAATAATTCTTTACTTCCAGTAAGTTTTAAAGCTTGAGTTGTAAACGGTGCAAAAACTCCGACAGCATCGACTTTGCCAGCCACAAAAGCGGCTGCGGCTGCGCCTGTTTCTAAAGGTTGAAATTTAATATCAGCTTGGGTGAGACCAGCTTTTTTTAAACCTAATAAGAGTAAGTAATGGTCAACAGTCCCTTCCTCGGCTGCGACCTTTTTACCTTTAAGATCGGCAACACTATTAATTCCCGGACGGGCAATAATTTTGTCATTCCCAGTGGAGTTATCGTTGACTAAAACAATTACTTGATCTGAACCACCAGCAACAGAACTAATTGTATCATTTAAGGTTTGAGTATTGCCATCTAATTGACCGGCTGTCAAAGCTTTAATAGAATCTAAATAGCCATCAAACCACTTCAAATTTACACTAGCTTTGTTAAGCTCAAATAACTTTTGGTCTTGAGCAACTTGCCAAGGAAACCAACCAGGCCAAGCACTAAAACCTAAAGTGATTTGTTGTGTAGTTGTTGGTGCCCCGGAGGAAGTACTAGTTGATACCGTGGAGTTAGGTGCAGAACAGCTAACGGCAACAATTAAACTTAAGCAGAAAACAGCGCCTAAAGAGAGTAAATTGCGTAATTTCATCGGATCTCCAGTAAATGTTAATTATTCAACGCGAACTAAACGAACTTCTGTTCTTTGATTACGTTTGTCTTGAGGATCTAGGTCAGGTAGTGGATGGCTATAACCTTTGCCTATAGAGGCAATCTGATGTTTTATACCTAAAGAGCGAAGATATTCTGTGACTGTCTGTGCTCGTTGTTGGCTGAGATCTATATTAAAGTCAGCTTTCCCGAACTTGGATGTATGTCCGATAATTTGGACAGCAACTGTCTGTTCATTAAACTCCGAAATTTGTTTAGCGACATTGTTGAGTGTTTCTTTGCCTTCTGTAGTTAACTGTTCAGAGTCAGTTTTAAACTTTATTTGCTCTTTGACATCCAAATTACCGATTTCTGTAGCTGTTTTAATTTGGTTAGGATCGAGAGTAACATTACTAGCTAGCATACTTTTGCCTTCGAGTTTTTGGGCTAAATCCTGATTATTAGCTCGGACTGCATTAATTAATTTTTGAGTATTATTGGCTGCTTTGGCAATTAATCCGGCATTTGAGAGTTCCTGAGTATTTGCCGGAACCGAATTCAGTTTACCTGCTTGTTTGAGAACTGCTACAGTTGCGCTAATACGTTTTTCTAGTGTGCCATTTGTAAGCCAGTCTTTGGCTTGAGTGGCTGTAAAAAACTCAATTCCCTGCAAAATTGACCCAGCCTCATCAGCAGATAACTTACCATCTTCTGCAATTTGTGCTTGCAATTGTGACGCGTCGCGAATATTAGCATCAATCCGGCGATAGTAAGCTTCAAGTAAGTTAGAAATTTTCTCTGGTTGAGACTCAAGGATACGATTTGAGGCAACAATTACATCTACAATTGCCTCTGGCGCATCTTTGCTAGATAACAATACTGTATATCCCTTTTGTCGGGCTTTGGTGACATAAGGCTCCCAAACGATCGCAATCGCAACATTTTGATTAGGATCTTGTAATTCTTTCCAAGCGTCAGAAGCATCTGCAACTTTGATGGCTTGAAAATCTGACAGCTTAAATGCTTCAAATTTACTATTAAGTACCAAGGCTAGAAACTCACTAGCAGTATCACCAGCAAAAGCGATTTTTAATTGCTTTCCAGAAGAATGTGTTTGTTTCACTAGCTGGGCTAGATCACCTAATGACTTGAGTTGAGGATATTTTTTCGTGTTGAGAATCACAGCATCTGCGCCGACTGTACGGTCAATCAACCCGACAATTCTACCTTGAGGTTTTTGTTTGAGAAACTGATCGAGAGTTGTTACTAGTAAGTCAGTATCGCCAGTGTTCATAAGGTTAGCTCGTTTAGCCTGGTCGAATTCATCTCGATAATGAAAGTTTAAGCCAACTGCTTTCAGCGCCTGCTCAAAGCCAGGACTACGAAAAGTACTATAACCACTAAATGTGTCACCTAAAAGGGTCAACTCACCACTTGACGACTGCGAGGATGTTGGCTTTTGTGCTTGTTTAACTCCGCTATTACCCAACTGATTCACAAACCAAAGACCAGTGATACACAAGCCAAAGGTAGCTGCCACTACAACCATAAACACTGGATTTTGCCGTTTATTCATAAAATCTCAGTAAATACTCGTACTTTTTACATGCATCTTAACTTTGTTTATACAATACTTTGAGTACATATTTCAGTCTTCTTGGTCACTATAAAAGCGGCGACAGCGAGTAAGTCAATTGATGAGGCTACAAAAAAGTTAGCCCAAGAGTTAACTACATCGCAGCTAATGTGTGTTCTCTTGGGCTTTTTGCTATTGGGCGATCAATTTATTTAATGGTTGCTAGGCATGGATTTTGATCTGCCAACACTTTTACCAAAAAAGATGGTGCAAAAAAGTGCTGGGAAATACAAATTTTGGGTATCCATCCCCCATTTTTAAACCATTGCTTGCAGATGTTCCAGCAATTGCGGCGCTGCTAAGACTCCCTCAATTCGATCTACTGGCTGACCCTGTTTAAAAAGTACTAGGGTAGGTAGAGCATGAATTTGATACATAGTGGCAATCTGGGGATACTTGTCAGTATTAATTTTTACTACTTGCATCCTACCTTTGAGTTGGGCATTAACTTGCTCTAAAATCGGAGTCATCATCTGACAAGGACCACACCAGTCAGCATAAAAGTCTACCAACACAGGGAGATCAGCATCAGTTAGCATTTCTTCAAAGCTGTGGAATTCTTTTTTTGTTGCCATATTATTTAGCCAATTTTCTACTGTTTGAGCGCAATCTTCATTCTTGACGATTTGAAGGTTTTGAGTGTCAGGTGTACAAATCACCTTAAGATGTAAAGCGCGGTAATTCAATACGTCAAGGAGTAGTTTATGGAACTTTTGCCAGAAAGTTTACAACGATTGCAGGGACAAGTGGCAATTGTTACCGGAGCTTCACGCGGAATTGGACAAGCGATCGCCTTAGAATTAGCAACACAAGGCGCAAGCGTAGTTGTCAACTATGCCAATTCTAGTACCTCCGCCAATCAAGTTGTGGAAACAATTACAAATGCTGGCGGTAAAGCGATCGCTATAGGCGCGGATGTCAGCAAACCCGAGCAAGTAGATTCCCTAATCGCCGAGACGATGGCAAAATATCAGCGATTGGATGTCATTGTCAACAATGCCGGGATTACCCGCGATACATTGCTACTGCGGATGAAGCTAGAAGATTGGCAATCTGTGATCGATTTAAATCTCACAGGAGTGTTCTTGTGTACTCGGGCTGCAAGTAAAATCATGCTCAAGCAACGTAGTGGTCGAATCATCAACATAACTTCCGTTGCTGGACAAATGGGTAATCCTGGTCAAGCAAATTACAGTGCGGCGAAAGCTGGGGTGATTGGCTTTACAAAAACCGTCGCTAAAGAACTAGCATCGCGTGGCATTACTGTCAATGCCGTCGCCCCTGGTTTTATCACCACCGACATGACCAGCGATCTCAAATCGGAAGAAATCCTTAAATATATTCCTCTCAATCGCTACGGTCAACCAGCAGAAGTTGCCGGAATGGTGCGCTTTTTAGCAGCCGATCCCGCCGCCGCCTATATCACTGGGCAAGTTTTCAATGTTGATGGCGGCATGGTAATGGCGTAAAAGGATACCAAACCCAGGGGTGAGGAATGAACCAATTAAAGCTGGTAATATGTAGCGAAACTATGCGTAATACCCATAGTTGGCAATGTATTATTTAACCCAAGTGTTAACTACCGGTGCCTGCCATGAAAATTGGATTTGAACGTTCTGGTGGATTTGCGGGAATGGTAACGTCTAAAGAAATTGACACTACTACTCTTCCTAGCAGCGAATCTAATCAACTGCGTCAATTAGTTGAGACGGCTGATTTCTTTCGATTACCAGCCAAAATAACTGCTCCGACTCCGCAACCCGACCGTTTTGAATATCAGCTAACTGTAGAAGACAATGGTAAAAAGCATACAGTTACCGTTGGCGAACAAGCAGTTCCCGAAAAATTAAAACCGCTCTTAGATTGGCTAGATGGAGTTAAAAGTTAGGAATTAGGAGTTCCTACTCCTAACCCTTCCTGATCTTTAAAAGAATCCTGGTTCAACACCGACTTGGTGCCAAGCGTGGCGGACAGCATTTTGTTCTTTACTACCTAAACCATACAATTCGCCAGCTACAGCGATCATGTGGAAGGAAGCACGGGCATAATTTGACCACGGACGCAGGCGATCCCTTAAAGCGAGATACCAAATTTTGCCAGCTTTCTCCCAAGCGTGACCGCCGATTTCCATCGCGGTAAGATAAAAAGCATGATTACCAATACCGGAATTAATATGAACACCGCCGTTATCTGCTGTACCTTTGTAGAGGCGATCCATATGATTGGGTTGAGGATCTTTACCGAGAACTGGATCGTCGTATGCTGTTCCCGGTGCTTTCATGGAACGGATACCTACACCCTTGACCCCAGGTACAAATAAGCCAGCGCCGATAATCCAGTCAGCCTGAGCCGCTGTTTGATTTAGCACCCGCTGTTTAACTAGACTGCCAAAAACATCAGACATCGACTCGTTAAGTGCGCCTTGAAGACCGCTATAACGTAACCCAGCTTCATATTGAGTCACACCGTGAGTCAACTCATGGGCGATCACATCTACAGATGCAGTGAAGCGATTAAAAATGCGTCCATCGCCATCACCGTAAACCATTTGAGAACCGTTCCAAAAAGCGTTGTCGTAATGGGAACTGTAATGCACGGTTGAGTCTAAACGCAAACCGCGATCGTCTACAGAATTCCGTTGATATACCTGATGGTAAAAATCATAAGTAGCACCCGCCGCATCATATGCTTCATTAACCATAGGGTCGCTACTCGGCGGATCTCCTTCACCGCGAACTAATTTGCCAGGAAGTTCTGTACCCTGGCTAACGTCATAAACAGTACGCCGCTTTTCACCAGCAGGTGTAGTAGCGGTCATCAAGCTCAAAACATCACGTTGTCCGCGCAGCCGTGCTGAGCTAGTCAAACTTTGAAAAGCCCACTCACTCTGTTCCTCAGTCCCCCGCTTCGCAATTTCTCTCAACATATGCGACGGAACAATACAGCACACAGGACAAACGTGATTCGAGACAACCAACCTAGACGATTTTTTCGACTTGCGAGACATTGCCTCTCTCCTTGAGTAAGTAAGTAAGTAACAATAAAAACTCAATTGCTCGATGTCATTCCGATTTATCCACTACATATAAGCACAATCAGTAAAATTTGTCATAAAAAGTTATTCAGTAGTCCCCCCCTCCTCTTGACGGTTAACCCTACCACCGAGAAGTTAGCACTCAGGAGCGGGGAGTGCTAAATTGGATTATCGGAAGCGCTAAAGAACTCCAAACATGGCGAAAATAATAGCATTCAACGAAGAATCCCGGCGAGCGTTAGAACGCGGTATCAACGCTCTTGCCGATGCTGTCAAAATTACTTTGGGACCAAAAGGTCGCAACGTTTTATTGGAGAAGAAGTACGGTGCGCCACAAATTGTCAACGACGGAATCACTGTAGCCAAAGAGATTGAATTAGAAGATCCCCTAGAAAATACTGGGGCGAGACTAATTCAGGAAGTAGCATCCAAAACTAAGGATGTTGCTGGCGATGGCACCACGACTGCTACAGTCTTGGCACAGGCAATGGTTCGCGAAGGGTTGAAAAATGTTGCCGCTGGTAGTAATCCTGTCAGCTTGCGTCGAGGAATTGAAAAAACCATCGAAGCCCTGGTAGCAGAAATTGCCAGAATCGCGAAGCCGGTAGAAGGTAGTGCGATCGCTCAGGTTGCGACTGTTTCCGCTGGTAACGATGAAGAAGTCGGCAGAATGCTTGCCGAGGCGATGGAAAAAGTCACCAAAGATGGTGTAATTACCGTCGAAGAATCCAAATCCCTGACCACAGACTTAGAAGTCGTCGAAGGGATGCAAGTTGATCGCGGTTATATTTCTCCATACTTCATCACCGACAACGACCGGATGATTGTGGAATTTGAAAATGCCCGCATCCTGATCACCGACAAAAAAATCAGTTCCATCCAGGATTTAGTACCTGTGTTGGAAAAAGTTGCCCGTGGTGGACAACCACTGTTGATTATTGCCGATGATGTTGAAGGTGAAGCTTTGGCAACCCTGGTCGTCAATAAAGCACGGGGTGTACTGACTATTTGCGCGATCAAAGCACCTGGATTTGGCGATCGCCGCAAAGCAATGTTGCAAGATATTGCTGTATTGACAGGTGGACAGCTAATTTCCGAAGAAGTCGGCTTGAATTTAGAGACCGCTACTCTAGAGATGCTGGGACTTGCCCGGAAAATCACAATTGACAAAGAAAGCACCACAATTGTCGCCGGCAATGAAAGCAGCGCCGACGTCCAAAAGCGGATCGGTCAAATTCGCAAGCAATTAGAAGACACTGATTCTGACTACGACAGAGAAAAACTGCAAGAAAGGATCGCCAAACTAGCTGGTGGCGTTGCGGTGATTAAAGTCGGTGCGGCAACAGAAACCGAACTCAAAGACCGTAAATTGAGAATTGAAGACGCACTCAACGCGACTAAAGCTGCCGTCGAAGAAGGTATTGTTCCCGGTGGTGGCACAACCCTGATTCACTTAGCCAAAAAAGTCGCTGAGATTAAACAGCACTTGACTGTTGATGAACAGATTGGTGCTGATATTGTGGCGCGAGCATTAGAAGCACCCTTACGGCAAATTGCTGATAACGCTGGTGCTGAAGGCTCTGTGATCGTCGAAAAAGTCCGCGAGAGCGACTTTAAAATCGGCTATAACGCAGCTACAGGCGAATTTGAAGACTTAATTGCAGCAGGAATCATCGATCCTGCCAAAGTTGTCCGTTCAGCCCTCCAAAATGCCGGTTCAATCGCCGGTATGGTCTTAACTACCGAAGCCCTCGTGGTAGAAAAACCAGAGAAGAAACCTGCCGGCGGTGCCCCTGATATGGGCGGCATGGGCGGTATGGGCGGTATGGGTGGCATGGGCGGCATGGGTGGCATGGGCGGTATGGGCGGCATGGGGATGATGTAACCCCTAATTCCATGTAAAAATGCTGAAAGCAGTTTGCCTAATCTAGGCAGGCTGCTTTTATTTTTATGAGAGGAAATTTTATGACAAAAAAACATCGCTTACCACCAGGATTTAAACCTGATCTGGAGGAGATAGAAGACTTCTATCACCAACCAGGAAGTTTGCCTGGAACCTTAAATATTGATGAAAATGAGCCACCGCCAACAATTGTATTGATTGATTACAACCAAACGGAATTTGTGCGTCAGCAAATAAATACTCCTGAAGAGTGCGCCCCCTACCTAGACACCGAATCAGTTTCTTGGGTTGATGTCCAAGGTTTAGGCTGTGAAAACACTTTGCAACGAATTGCTCAGGTTTTTAGTTTGCATCCGCTGTTATTAGAGGATGTAGTCAACGTACCTGAACGTCCTAAAGTTGAGGAATACGAAGAACAACTAGTGATTATTGCGCGGATGGTGATCCTCAAAGAATCCGGTGGCTTTCGCACAGAGCAAGTAAGTTTGGTTTTAGGCAAAAATTACCTCCTCACAGTCCAGGAAGAACCGGAGTATGATTGCTTTGAATCCGTCCGCACCCGCATTCGTCACAGTAAAGGCATTATCCGCAGACAGAAAGCTGATTATTTAGCTTATACTCTCATTGATGCAATTATTGACGGCTTTTTTCCAGTTTTAGAAGTTTATGGAGAGCGAATTCAAGAATTAGAAGAAGAAGTGATCGCTAACCCAACGCGCCAAACATTACAAAGTATTTATGAGATCAGGCGAGAATTACTTCAAATGCGAAGGTCAATTTGGCCGCAGCGGGATGCGATTAATGCTTTAATTCGCGACGGCAATCAATTACTAAGTCAAGAAGTTGTAATTTATCTTCGTGACTGTTACGATCATTCGATTCAAGTAATCGATATGGTAGAAACTTACCGAGAGCTTGCTTCAGGATTAATGGATGTTTATTTGTCAGCGGTTAGTAATAAAATGAATGAAATCATGAAACTATTAACTATAATTTCTTCTATCTTCATTCCTCTAACTTTTATTGCCGGAGTCTATGGGATGAATTTTGAGCGGATGCCTGAGTTAAAATCTGCTTGGGGATATCCAGTTTGTTTGATGGTGATGGCAACGGTCGCTGCTGGGTTGATTTACTTCTTCAAACAGCGCGGCTGGTTTGATAATTTTTCGACCATAAAACATGACTAACGGTTGACTTCTCAGATTAATTATCATAGTTGGAGTAAGTTATGAGAGACAATTACACTGTTTTAATTTGGCTGGTTTCGCTGATTGGTGTTGCTTTGCTACGAGCCAATGTGCGAGATGTTAGAGATACTAACGGCTTGGTATTGATGGTTTATTTGATTTGTGTGGCTTATGTCTTTTATGAGATGGTTAAATCTATAGACGACCAAATTAGGTTTGAGGCTGATGCCTCGACAGTAAAGCAGAAACTTGAAGACTTGAATCTCCAAGACAAAATAGAGGTTTCTTTTAGAATGAAAGACAGATATGAAATAGATGATCTAAAAGAAATGTCATTGATTGTTAAAAATAAATCTAACGTAAATACTGTATATATTCATTGGGATAATTGTTCATTCATTGGCTTTGATGGGCGATCGCGGCGAGTAATTTGGTTAACGCCAACGCAGGTTCGCGATTTAGCTGTACCACAAATAGAAAGTGTAATTGCTCCTGGGCAAACATTGAAAGAACAAATTACAACTGCAGATGTGATGGAAAGAGACGCGGAGAAGGGAACATATAAAGCAACTAAACCATTAGTTGATATCAGTGGTCTCCAGAAAGGATTAAAAGCTCAAAGAAAAATGTATAACGGCTTCATGAAAATGAATCTAACTTTTAATTTCTCCCTGAGGTTAGTAGTCAAACTGTTTGTCATCTCCGGTGAAGAAGATCGCCAGCCTTTTTACGTTGTCGAATTTCCTTTCACTGTTAGAAAGCTACCGTGGACATATGCACTACCCTGGAATCAAAAGCGAAAACCAGAATGAGTCGCCGAGCGATTACACTGTAAATGGAGAAAGAGTAGGCGCAGGCAGTTGCAGATTAGTGTTAACACACTAGTTTGAGGAAAGTCCGGGCTCCCTAAAGACCAAACCTGCTGGGTAACGCCCAGTGCGAGCGATCGTGAGGATAGTGCCACAGAAAGATACCGCCTCCTGAATTGTCAGGAGGTAAGGGTGCAAAGGTGCGGTAAGAGCGCACCAGCAGCGTCGAGAGGCGCTGGCTCGGTAAACCCCGGTTAGGAGCAAGGCCGAAAGGAACTACGGTTGGTCTTTTTCCGGTTCCTGACTATTTGAGAGCCGCTAGAGGCATCTGGTAACAGGTGTCCCAGATAGATAACTGCCATTGAATGCGACTTCGGTCAATTTTAAGAACAGAACCCGGCTTATGTCCGACTCTTTTTCCATTTAATCATCCCCACTCCTTTCATGACCTTAAGTTACCCACGACGTCAGCGACAGCTAGAAACCTTAATCCAAAAACTCGGAATCACCCAAACAGAGAAAGTGCAGTGGCAATTGCTAGATTTAGCATTGACCCATCCAACTGTCTCCGAGTCAGCAAATTACGAACAGTTAGAGTTTGTCGGTGATGCGGTAGTACGGTTGGTCGCAGCCGAAGTGTTATGGGAAAATTATCCCGAATGTCCAGTCGGAGAATTTGCCGCAATTCGCTCAGTATTAGTTAGCGATCGCATCCTCGCCCAACTAGCAGCAGAATACGGCTGGGAACAATACCTGCAAGTCTCTAGTAGTGCAATGGCGGATCGAGCAGGTCAAGAATCGCGCTTAGCCGATGCTTTTGAAGCCGTCTTAGGTGCGCTTTACCTGAGTACTCACACCTTGACACTGATCCGCCCGTGGCTTGATCCCCACTTCAAACAACTAGCCGCCGAAATCCTCCTCGACCCGGCGAGACTCAACTACAAAGCCGCCCTCCAAGAATGGACTCAAGCCCGCCTGAAAATTTTACCCGAATATCGAGTTAGCCAAAGCAACCAGCCACACCTCAACGAAGAACGCTTCCACGCTGAAGTCTGGTTACAAGGACAAAAACTCGGTGAAGGCAAAGGACGCTCAATCAAAGCCGCTGAACAAATAGCCGCCCAAGTTGCCTTTTCCGCCTTAACAACCCAAGATCAAGTTTAAACTCATAATTATTTTCTTAATGATTAACATTGCGATCGCCGGAGTTGGACGTTGGGGCGTTCATTTGCTTCGTAACTTCTTAGAACATCCTCAAGCCAGAATTATCGCCATCTTAGACCCAAACCCAGAACGCTTAGCAGTCATCGCCAAACAGTTTAATCTAGCCAAAGACGTATGTTTAACAACTAATTGGGAAGAAATACAAAAACTACCAATAGAAGCGATCGTCATCGCCACCCCCGCCACCACCCACTACACCCTAATTACATCAGCCTTAAATTGCGGCTTCCACGTTCTCGCCGAAAAACCCTTAACCCTCAATCCCGCCCAATGCCGAGAACTTTGCCAGCTAGCCGAAAAACAACAACGCCAATTGATGGTTGACCATACCTACCTATTTCACCCAGCAGTTGAAAGCGGACAAACAATCATCCAATCCGGCAAATTAGGCACATTACACTACGGCTACGCCACCCGTACTCATCTCGGTCCTGTACGAACAGACGTTGATGCCTTATGGGATCTAGCCATTCACGACATTGCTATTTTTAACACCTGGCTAGGACAAACACCGATTCAGGTACAAGCCACAGGTAAAGTATGGCTACAAACCGGCTTACCCGATTTAGTTTGGGTGACATTAACTTACCCAAATAACTTTCAAGCAACGATCCACCTTTGTTGGTCAAATCCCGATAAACAACGCCGATTAGGAATAGTCGGCAGCCGAGGCAGCTTAATTTTTGATGAAATGTCACCAACCCCGTTAACACTCTTCCACGGGGAATTAAACAACCTTCAGCCAATGAATCAACACCAAGAAATCATCCAAATCGAAAAAGGTGAACCACTGCAACGAGTATGCGATCGCTTTATCAACAGCATTGTCCACAATCAACCTGTAGAAATTTCCTCTGGGTGGGTGGGGGCGAAGTTAGTAGAGATTTTAACAGCGGTGACTGAGTCTTTGGAGGGGAATTTTTAACGCGGAGGACGCGGAGGTCGCGCGGAGGAACGCGGAGCAACTCTTTGCGTTACTCTGCGCTACCTCTGCGTTCCTCCGCGTTAAAAAATATATGCATATTACGGTTGTTTTAGCAATGAGTATTGATGGCAAGATTGCGGATTTTACCCACGCGCCAGCTCGGTTTGGGAGTATAAACGATCGCTCTCATTTGGAAAGGCAAGTAGCAGCGGCTGATGTGGTTTTGTTTGGTGCGGGAACTTTGCGGGCTTATGGGACAACTTTGACGATTACGAATCCGGAGTTGGTGGAACAGCGTCGGTTGCTGGGTAAGCCGCTGCAGCCGATTCACATGGTTGTGAGTGGTTCTGGGCGGATCGATCCTCAGATGCGTTTTTTTCGTCAACCTGTGCCGCGTTGGTTGTTGACGACTTCTGCTGGGGCGGAGTTTTGGCGAGGGAGAGTTGAGTTTGAGCGGATTTTGGTGGGGGATCTGGCTGGGGTTTTGGGGGAGATGGGGGTGGGGACTCGCATGGCGGTGTTGGGTGGGGGTGAGTTGGTGGCTTCTCTGGTGGCTTTGGATTTGATTGATGAGTTTTGGTTGACTGTGTGTCCGTTGATTTTAGGTGGGGTGTCGCCAACGCCTGTTGGTGGGGATGGATTTATGGCTAGTTTGGCTCCTCGATTGGAGTTGAGTGAGGTGCTGACGGTTGAGAATGAGGTTTTTCTCCACTATCGCCGGCAACGTGAGTGAAGATTAAGCTAAGTTAAGTTAAGTCAAGTAAATGATTCGCCGTTACATCCAGTCTTTATTTCGGAAGCCTTTAATGCTGGAACAAATTAAGCCTTGTTATTCTTTTGCCTGGATTAATAGCATTGCGGAAGTGCCCCGTCAGGAGTGGGATGCTCTAGCAATGCCTTTGAAGACTCCCTTTTTAGAGTGGGATTGGTTACATAATTTAGAAGTTTCGGGTAGCGCTACGGCAAATTCTGGTTGGTTGCCTAATCATTTGACGGTATGGCGCGAGCGATCGTTGATTGGGGCGGCAACTCTTTATCTTAAAGCTCATAGTTACGGCGAATTTATTTTCGACCAGCAATGGGCAGAGTTATCGGAACGTCTTGGTGTGCGTTATTATCCGAAGTTGTTGGGGATGACGCCTTTTACTCCGGCTGAAGGCTATCGGTTTTTGATTGCCTCTGGTGAGGATGAGGATGAGATTACGGGGATGATGGTTGGTGCTATTGACCAGTTTTGTGCAAAAAACCGGATCTCTGGGTGTCATTTTCTTTATGTCGATCCTGAATGGCGGGGAGTTCTGGAACGTCACGGTTTTAAAGCTTGGTTACATCACAGTTTTATTTGGCAGAATAATGGCTTTAAAACTTTTGATGATTATTTGGCGGTGTTTAACTCGAATCAGCGGCGCAATATCAAACGTGAACGTAAGGCTGTGGGTGCGGCGCAGTTACGGTTACAGCCCCTAACGGGTGAGGAAATTCCCGCATCTCTGTTTCCTTTGATGTATGAATTTTATGCTGATACTTGTGATAAGTTTGGCTGGTGGGGTAGTAAGTATTTGACGCCGGAGTTTTTTGCGCTACTTGATACCAATTACCGTCATCGGGTGTTGTTTGTCGCCGCTTATGGAGAAGAGTCAGCAGAACCTGTGGGGATGTCTTTTTGCTTGACTAAAGGCGAGCAGTTATATGGGCGGTATTGGGGTAGTTTACAGGATATTGATTGTTTACATTTTGATGCTTGCTACTATACACCGATTGAGTGGGCGATCGCTAATGGTATTCAAACTTTTGATCCGGGTGCTGGTGGACGCCATAAAAAGCGTCGTGGTTTTCCGGCAATGCCAAATCACAGTTTGCACCGTTTTTATCACCCTCGTCTGAAGCAAATTTTACTTCCTTATATCAGTGAAGTTAACGAGATGGAACAGCAGCAGATGTCGGAGATGAATGCGGAGTTGCCGTTTAGCCAGAAAAGTGAACTTGATGAGAATTAATTTAAGTGATGATATTGACACCTGAAGCCCTAGCAGTAATTGATGATAAACTTTCCCAACGTTATATCGATCTCGATCCTCAGGGATATTTTCTGATTTACCTGGATCGAGATGCCGGATTAATTTGTGCTAAACATTTTACGAATACGATTAATGAACGTGGTTTGGCTGTCGATCCGGAGACTGGTCAGGTGATTCCGGTACGCGGGAAAGTCCAACGAACTCATAGCGCCATATTTACTGGGAGGACAGCCAAAGAACTTTGTGTGGAGATGTTTGAAAAAACTCAGCCCTCTTTAGTAACTCGTTTAGACCATGCAGCCTATTTGGGTCGCGAGTTTGTCCGGGCTGAGTCGGCTTTAATCATTGGTAAAGAATATGTCCAGGATTAAGACTGAAACACTTGGTAGAGGTAATAAGTTGCCATGGGGATGACGGTAGCGGCAATTAGTAGTCCGACTACCCATGCCGTTGAGTTACCCTTGTTTTTGACGGTGTCTTCGGCTTTGGTGAAAGTTCCTTCTACTTTGACCGTTTCTTTGATTTGTGGTGGTCCTGGGTCGGGTTGACCAGATAGCACAGCGACTAAGCGATCGCTCGCATCCAGGAATGCTTGATTATATTTGTTTCCTTCTCGGAGTGGTACTTGGACTGTCTCGTCGGCAACACTGGTAGCAATTTTATCGCTGAGTTGTGCTTTGACTTTGTCGCCGGTGACGATGGCTGTACCGTTGGTGATTGTGTCAAGTACTACTAAAGCTTGATTTGCCTGCGCCTCAGCGGTGGGAAACCATTTTTGAAACAATGCTTTGCTAAAGGTTTCTGGTGTCTCGCCGTAATCAAAGCGCCGAATGGTAACTATTCTGAGTTCATTCCCTGTTTTCTGCGCCAAATCTGCTAAGGCGGTACTAATTTTATTTTCGTTGAAACGGCTGATGACATCGCCTTTATCAATGACCCAGGTATCAGCCCCTGCTGTTAAGGTTGGCATTTGATATACACCTGTAGCACTTGCATCTAGTGCAAACTGGCTACAGGCTAAAATTATCAGCGCCAATGGCACAATCCAGTATCGGATCAGCTTTGTTCGATTAAATACTCGGTTGAGGAGCGATTTCATGAGATTAAGTTGTTTAACAGGCTTTCACCAAAAATACTATATAAATTGTCATTAGTCATTTGCTGTGGGTCACGCCTCAAAGTACTCATCCTCAGTTGAAGGCGACAATTTCATCTCAGACAGATTAAAGTTAAAAAAAGGATCGCGATATTACAAGAGTGCAGCTATGAGCTCTCCAGAAATTTATAAGGGTTGGATTATTGAAGCTAGACCAGTCTTCTGCGTCCAGGTTTGGAGTGCCACCGGACCATGCGTGATTCCCGTTCACAACGCCAACACGCAGGAAGAGGCGCTGGCACTTGCTAAACGTTGGATTGATCAGCAAATGTCACCTGCTGATTCTCACTCTTTTGACCCGGACGATCATCCTACTGATTTCGATGGGATGGATGACATTCCCTTTTGAAGCTGACTGTTCATATTCCTCGGCACTGGCAGAAGAGATTCCCGATCATTCACACAAATTTGAAGAAACTCTATCATCCTTCCGTGTAGTTTGTGATTTTATATACGCCTATTCACAAAGATATAAATATTTGGCTCAAATATTTACCTCAGATATTTAAATCATAAAAACTGTCATATAGTCGCTTTTACGTCTGATCTTCCAGCTAAAAGTACTAGTTACGAGCACAAAAAAAGTAATATTTTCTCTAATAAATAAGTTTTTACACTTACAAATAATCATTTTTAAAGTATAAAAAAAATACTTAAATCTCAGGTCGAGCAAAAAAATCCAGCTAAATCTTTTAAGTGATCTTCCCGTTGTATGGATAGCCAGAGTGAAGCTAGTTTTATCTAAGGGTTCAAGTGTATTTGTTTACTTTCAAATACTGAAAACTCATCAAAGTGCAATGCCTCTAACATCTACTTCATGTTTTGAAGTCAGCAATAATCTGACTTTCCGCAGGCAGCGGTGTAAATTCTGGTTGAAAACAAAACAGAGAAAATGCCGCACTACCTTTGTAATTTAAATTTTACAAGCATTAGTGCGGTTATTACAAACTATTGGACTGATTATACACCATGCAGGAAATATTCTTCCAAATTGCTCGAGGATTTAGTATTCTCAAGTGGCAGTATTTGGCAATTTTCAAGTTTAGGCAATTACGTCGTCGCCTTGGGTACTGGCTAAGTGCAGCTTTGGTCTCGGTACTGCTTGTCTCATTACATCCCCAAATGCTCCTTAAGGCAGATGCAGCCGTCACAATCCAAACTCCTCTTTCAACTCAAGGTGCGCGGATTGTCGATGCCAAAGGCTCACCTGTGTTATTGAGGGGTATTAACTGGTTTGGGTTAGAGTCGTCAATTTACGTTCCCCACGGTTTGTGGGTGAGAGACTATAAAGATATGCTTTCCCAGATCAAAAGCCTGGGATATAACGTCATCCGCATACCTTACTCAGTTGCGGCGATGCGGGCGACGGCGGTGGGTGGAACTGGTAGTATCAACTATTCTCTTCCAGGAAATAGCGAACTGAATGGCAAAACTCCTTTGCAAATCTTGGATGCGATCGTTCAAGAAGCGAATAAGCAAGGATTAATGATTTTGCTGGACGGTCATAGTCTGGATGGTACTACTTTGCCAGAATTGTGGTACGACAGCAAGTATACAGAAGCCGACTGGATCAATACCTGGACAATGTTAGCTGATCGCTATAAAAATCAGGCTAATGTCATTGGTGCTGACTTGAAAAATGAACCTCACGGTCAAGCAACATGGGGAACTGGAGACTCGGCTACTGACTGGCGATTAGCAGCGGAACGAGCTGGTAACGCGATTTTAGCAGTTAATCCTAACTGGTTGATTCTGGTGGAAGGAACAGACGGCAATGTCGTCGGTCAACAGTTACCTATATATGATTGGTGGGGTGGCAATTTAGAAGGGGTTAAAAACTACCCTGTCCGCTTGAACGTTTCTCACAAGTTAGTTTATTCGCCCCACGAGTACGGTCAGGGAGTTCATGACCAGACTTGGTTCAATGAAGCTAATTTTCCTGACAATATGCTTCAGCGTTGGGAAATCGGTTTTAACTATATTGCTACTCAGGGAATTGCTCCGATCTGGATTGGCGAGTTTGGTGGTCGTTTAGTAGATAGTAGCTCCAAAGAAGGAATTTGGCAGCAAAAATTTGTGAGCTTTATCAAGCAACATAATCTCTCATTCACTTACTGGTGTTGGAATCCTAACAGTGGTGATACGGGAGGAATTCTCAATGATGATTGGACGACGATTAATACAGACAAACAAAAATTGTTGAGTACACTCCTGACTGGTGGTGATGCGATAGCGAGTTCCAACAACAATACTCCTATCCCTACTCCTACCACACCGCCAAGTAATTCAGGTACTACCAACCCACAACCTCCCGCCACATCAGGTACTTCGGGTACTACCAACCCGCAACCTTCCACTACACCATCAAGTAATTCAGGTACTACCAACCCACAACCTCCCGCCACACCACCAAGTAATTCAGGTACTGCCAACCCACAACCTCCCGCCACACCATCAGGTAATGCCACAGCACAACTCAAGGTAACATCTCAAATTCAGTCATATCCCCAAAACTTTTGTGTAGACCTAGTGGTTACCAATCAAGGTAACGCCAGTACGAAAAACTGGAAGTTGAACTTTGCAATCAATCAAGCGACTCTCTCTAGTGCTTGGGGTGGCAATTTTGTCTCTAACAAAGGGACGTATCAAGTGACACCAGAAAGCTGGGGACAAGTTATTGCACCTGGTCAAAGTGTCAAACTCGGTTATTGTGCCAACAAGACAGGTACTAAATACCAACCTTCGCAACTTGCTGTTAGCGCTTCGTAAGTGTTACCGCGACGTTAAGAATAGATATAAGCTTCTTATCTTCGTACTAAATTCACCTAGCAACTAGAGCGGTAGGACTAATAATTAGTCCTGTCGCTTTCTTTTTGACGATAAGATTTTAATATTTAGCACAAACGTAGCATGACTTTAATTATTACCAATGACGATGGTATCGAAGCTCCGGGAATTAGAGCCTTGTTGCAAGCTGTTGACAAAAACGGCTTGATGGCGAGTGTGATTGTCGCGGCTCCGCGCGATCACCAATCAGGATGTGGTCATCAAGTTACCACAACCCGACCAATTCCGGTCAAGAAGTTTGCTGAGCAAGAATATGCGATTGGCGGTACTCCCGCTGACTGTATCAGAATCGCTACCTCACAACTTTGTCAAAATGTCAAGTTTGTACTTTCGGGAATCAACTCGGGTGGTAACTTGGGAGTTGACGCTTACATCTCCGGTACTATCGCTGCTGTACGGGAAGCTGCAATGCACGGAATTCCGGGAATTGCCTTTTCTCAATACCGTAAACGTCAACGCCCGGTTGATTGGGAAGTGGCGGCGCGGTGGACAGCAGTTGTTCTAGCTGATTTACTTCAACGCCCTTGGACACCAGGAACATACTGGAATGTCAATTTACCTCATTTGTCGCCAGAAGATGCCGATCCAGAAATTGTATTTTGCCAAGCCTGTACTAAACCTTTACCTGCCAACTACCGCATCGAAGGCGAAAATTTTTACTATGTGGGTGAATATGCTAGCCGAGAACGGACTTCTCTGAGCGATGTCGATATTTGTTTTTCCGGTAAAATTGCGATTACGCAGTTGCAGCTCTAATTTTATTCTTAACTCAATCGACAAATACGAATAGCCTGCAATTAGACTTGATTTAAGTCATCAATCTGAAGATAGATAATCTACCCAAATAATCAAATACTTATCAAACCGGGCAACATTCATGTCCTACTCGTTGTCGAATATACATGTGGATCTATATACATAGACGTTCGGTACTGACAAATCAGAAAATATTTCAGTTTTTTCTTGATTAAGAATGCCAGCCTGGATGGAGTAAGGAGCTTGACTTATTCATCTAGTTTCCGAGAGTAAAAAAATCTATTCGTATACTTATTTTTTTACTAGAAAAATTTTACATTATTTTGATAATATATCATATGAAAATCATTTCTACATCTTCCTTAAGAAGGAAGAAAATACTTCTTAAAAAAACTTTGCCCTAACTTTATGAAAATGGGAAATATCATCCCAGATTCATGAAGATTCAGTGAATATACAATGGCCTTCCACAGTCATATACAGGGATAAGTCTATAGTTTAGATAAAGTCTCCGCAATTACACGGTTCCCTTACCGAAGAGTAGCTTTAATGATTTACCAAACACCGTTATCTAACGTTGTTGAAGATGCATATGCATGGGAGCAAATTGAGTCTCACCCCTCGGCAAGCTCAAAATTTAAGCGTCTATTGGATATCATCGGCAGTGTGGTGGGGTTAATAATTCTGGCAATTTTATTCGTGCCGATCGCGATCGCAATTAAATTAGACAGTCCAGGAACAATTTTTTATACTCAAGAACGTTATGGACTCTACGGTCGTCAATTTAACCTCCGCAAGTTCCGCTCAATGGTTGCGGAAGCGGATCAATTAAAAAAATTAGTGCCGAATGAAGCCTCTGGTCTGATCTTTAAAAATAAAAATGACTTCCGCGTCACGCGGGTAGGTAGCTTTTTAAGAAAGACTAGTTTAGATGAACTACCACAATTTTGGAACGTGTTGCTAGGACAAATGAGCTTAGTCGGAACGCGTCCACCAACTGCAGACGAGGTCAGCCAGTATAATAAGCGCCACTGGCAAAGATTAAATGTCAAACCAGGAATGACGGGAGAATGGCAAGTATACGGTCGTTCTAGCGTTAAAGATTTTGAAGATATTGTCAATCTCGACCTTCGTTATCAAACTAAATGGCATCGTTTATACGACATAGTATTGATTGTGAAAACCTTTCATGTCATTCTTGCCAAAAAAGGTGCTTATTAAATAACTCGTATTAACGATTCACAGATGTATATAATTTTTGTAGGGCGGGTCGAAAAACCCGCCTATTTTAATTTACCGCAATAATTCCTCCACTTGATGCTGATTCCAAAGCTGGCGGTAAAGCCCTTCTTGTTGCAAAAGTTCTGCGTGAATCCCTGTTTGCACAATTTCACCACGATCCATCACCAAAATCCGGTCAGCAGCAGCGGCGGCGGATAACTGGTGAGTAATAAAAATTACCGTTTTGCGTTGTGTTCCTTGAGAAAGATTTTGCAAGATGGCTGTCGCTGTCTGATTATCTACACTAGAAAGCGCATCATCTAAAATTAACACTGGTGCATCAATCAACAGAGCGCGAGCAAGAGCAGTGCGTTGTCGCTGTCCACCAGAAAGAGTAATACCACGTTCACCAACGATAGTATCATATGCAGACGGAAAATTCAAGATTTCTTGGTGAATTTGAGCCGTCTTGGCAGCTAACTCCACCTCTTGTTGCTCGCTGACAGGGTCGCCATAACGGATGTTATTTTTAATGGTAGTGCTAAACAAAAAGCTATCTTGAGGCACATAAGCAATGCAAGCACGTAAATCGGAGAGAGCAAGTTGCGTCACATCCAAATCATGTAAGAATAATTGACCTGTACTCAGATCCAACAATCTCGGTAAAGCATTTGCTAAGGTGGATTTTCCCGAACCAATTGGTCCGACGATCGCTACTGTTTCTCCTGGTGCGATCGCAAAGTTAAGATTTCTTAAAGCAGGTACCGCCGCGCCAGGATAAGTAAAAGTGAGATTTTGCGCTCTGATTTCGCCAACAACACCTTCTTCTGGTAGATGAAGTGGGGAAGAAACATCTTTGATTTTAGGTTCAACCGACAAAATTGACTCAACGCGATCAACACTGACTTCACCCCGTTGATAAGCGGTAAAAGTAAATCCTAACAACGCCGTCGGGAACACTAGCCGCTCAACATAGATGAGCAAAGCTAAGAAATTACCAATTGACAGTGTGCCATCGGCAATCCGGGACGCACCTAGCCACAACAGAATGATTAAACTGATATAAGCCAGTCCACCGATCACCGGAAACAAGGTATTGCGAGTTTTCGCCAGTTCTAAATTCACTTCAAACAATCGTTTATTTTTGATTGCAAAGGCTTGTCGCTCATTTTCCTCTTGAGCGTAAATTTTAATCAAGGCGATCCCACTCATATCCTCTTGGATGAGTTCGCTCATTTCCGAAAGTTCTTCTTGAACTTGTGTTTGTTGAATGCGGAGGCGATCGCTAGACAGTTGTACCAAAATAAACATAAAGGGATAAACTGCCAAAGCCGCCAATGTGAGATCCACACTGATCCCCAACATTACTGGTAACGTCAGAGCATAGGCAAACAGAGTATTTGCCAAACTCAGCACAGCAAAACCTACCAATCGCCGGATATTTTCCACATCACTAGTAGCCCGACTGATCAAATCGCCAGTGGTATGTGTGGAAAAATAAGCTGGTTCCAATTTCAGCAAGTGTTGAAAAATCCGTTGTTTGAGGTCAAATTCCACTTGACGACCGACGCCGAACAACCAGATCCGCGATGCCATCCGGATCACCCACATGACAGAACTGAGAACCACAATCAATAGGGCGTATTTTAAAACTTGGTCATAGTTGAATAACTTCTGTAGTTTGTCAATAGCGTCACGAATTAATAAAGGGATATAAACACCTAGAGCATTTACAACTAGTAGCGCCAAGATTCCTAATGTCGCATCCCGCCAATGAGGACGCATGTAAGCACCCAATTTCGCCAGTCGTCGTGATTTCGCCATTAGACCTTCACTCGATAATTCATGGACATTCCCTCAATCCCGTAGAGGGGACCAAAAAGACAATTAACTACTATTATCGTCGGGTGGCGGGTGTCAAGTGTCGGGTGTAGTCGGAATCTAAGAAAAATCAAAAAAAAGGTCACTCCCAAGCGTGACCTTTGTTGTGTTTAGATTGTGGGAAAGGAATTGCACATCAACGCACGCTTCTTGGGCGCTGACCTCGTAAAAAGTTGTAGATGTCTCCGAGATAGCCCTCCCAAACTCGGGTTGTCAGCGTGAGGGTTTCAGCATTGGGGACAAAGTCTTGTAGGCGCAATCCACGGGAAGTAGTAGTAGTAGTGGGAACTTGGGAAAGATACAAATCGGCACCAATCGGAGCAGTGCTAGCATTTACAAAGTTAAATGCCATAGCTTGACCGATATCTCGATCCAATTGTGGTGCATAAAGGTCTGGAGTAGCTTCTGATCCTGATGCGAGGATTTCCTTGATTTGGGTAGGTACAGAGACATTGAAGGTGCTGACAAGTCCCGCCGTTGAGCCTTGAGATACGACTCTGACCTGAGGGACTCGAGTCAGTAGGTAGGCAATAGCTGGCGTGCTGGAAAACATGATAATTACCAGTGCCCACAGGATGAGACCTCCTCCTGGGGCTTTGACATTGCCTTCTTTGCCAATATTCTGGGCTGCTAGGAATAAAAGCACGATCGCTGCCCCTAAAGGCTTGAGTGGAAACGAGAGTACATTCCACAACGATCCCACAACTCCGTCATTCGGAGTCAAAAATGCTAGCACCAAGATGATCAACAGAATCACAATGCCTGTCCGACCTACGGCAGACTGCGAGGGGAATGCTCTGCCAAACACGTAGTAGAATAAAGCCCCAATCAGTAGCCACAGTAGTATTCGGGATAGGGATATAAACATGGATAACTCTCAACGATATGCTGACTTTAGATTACCAATGGAACAATGAACATGAACTAGCTGATAGCATAAAACTGTCTGCTCAGTATTTCAACTTGATTTTCATCACTTGCGTTACTTTAACTCGCCAATTAAGATTATGTGACACTTGCTGCAAAAAACACATTCTATAGTAGTGATAATCCGGAGCATTGAGTAGTGTAACGTAGATTGATTTTGGTGATTGTCAAGCTAAGAGGAAAAAGTATGCCGCCATTGAAACCGACGATTTTGGTAACGGGAGGAGCTGGATATATTGGCTCTCATGCTG
>JBBQRU010000068.1:0-26464 GCA_038214545.1 Cyanophyceae cyanobacterium
ATCGATTATTTCAATCAGTATGTGAATTAAAGTCTACGCTAAATAAACTCTTAAACGATGGAGAGCTTGTTATTAAGTGGGGAAGAAAAATCAAAAACAAGGGAGATGCTATTTGTGCAAATTAAAAGCGGAACAGCTTACTTACACAGATGTTCATATTTTGCATTAACCTCTGCTCCTTTTAAGTCGTCTGGTAATAAAGGCAAGGGTTGACTAGCAAAATCATTCAGAGAAAAGGGCTTATTTCCTAGTTTTAACTGCTCGTAGTAAGGAGCAATCACTTCATCCAAAAAAGAGCGTTCGGTATAAAACCAAACTTCTCCATAGGTTTCAACCATTGGGTTGTGGTAAATTGTGCTGCGAACTCCCGTACAATGTTGACCACTACCATCAGGAATTTCTGCCTTTGTCAATCCCGTTAAACTCTGTAATAAGCGACTTTTACCTTGTCTTGCTCGTCCAATAACACTAATATTAAGGGTGTTACGCGAAAAGCGGGTTTTTAACTTGCTAAGGGCTTGTAATTCAAATGCAATATTATGCTGAAATGAGTGAGAAATCGATTTCCTGCAAACGTGCAGTTACACCTTGGTCTTGAACTTTTTCCTGTAGTTTATAACGATACTCATCAAGATAGCTCAGTATAGAAGAAAGCATTTGAAGATTTTCTTTTACTTGCTCAACTTTTTTGGCCAAGGGTTGGCGTTTATCAAGAATTTTGGCGATCTGAGTACTTGTATTCATAAAATCACTTTTACTCAATTAGTGGCAGTAAATTACAAGCGGAATTTAGATTTTGATTAGGAACAGAATATTCTCAAACTACGAGCTTTTTATAAATATCCGTTCTGATTATCCAAGTGTTACGTTGAAGTCAACACTAAAGATACCTGCGTCGATACTAGAACTGCCAAATGACCGAACTCTTTGTCAGGTATAGCCTGCCAACTAGTAGTCAGTCTACAGTGTAAATACGTATGCTTTTACCGTGAAAACATGGTATAAATATTTGGCGTTAGCGTTAATATTGTACGCACTCAAATTTATCGCCAATCGCCCATTTGACAAAGTTGGCAGACTTCTTCTATAAATTATTTGACTGCTGTGTTCACAAACTTCAACCTGAAACTCAAAATATTGTTGGCGAACCACTGCGAACGCTATGCTAGTTCAACAGTGATAATAGCGAGATTGCACAATGGACATTAATACGCAACTGAATGAGAAGACTGCGGCTAAGTTGGCTCAGCTTCAGCAGATAACGAATCAAGACTTAGAAGAAGTCCTCCAGCAGGCGATCGACCTGTATTATCAGCAGTTTCAAACCCAGCCAAAATCTCCAATGGAAATTTTGCAAGAGAATGGATTTATTGGATGTATTCAGGCTGAATCGGATTTATCAGCCAACTATAAGCCGATCGTTCAAAAATTAGTGCAGGAACGGAATGATCATCGCTGATACGGGATTTTTCTTTGCTCTAGCGAACAACGAACAATCGCCCTTATCTCATTTACTCTTGCAATTGGAATATTTCGGAAACTAACAGCGTGAAGGCACCAGATTGATCATATTTAGCAGTTAACTGTTTGTATTCCTGATTGGTGACGAACCTACCAGCTACCAAGGAGAATTCTTCGCCAACTTGCACAGTCGCAGGAATGTATAAAACAACTCCATCAGGAAGAAAAATCGTTTTGTTATGACTCTCTGTTGGAGTTATCAGTTCCGTCTCTGTAGCTGCTGATATTGTTAAATCAGGAGTCATCTCTTTTTTGTTTCCCAACCACGTACCAGTAACATTTTTGACTTCGGAACCGGGCGGTTGAGCGCTAAAACTGCCTCGATGTTCGCAAATGTGGGTAATTCTTGCTAAATTACCATCTTCCTCGTAAATAGGTACAACACTAGTTCGCCAGTCTTGATATTGAAAGAATAATTCAGCACCAAATCTTGTACCTTTCTCTAATATTTGAGAGACACCAGCACTAGCACCCTGACCAAAAGATAACGCCCTCATAGATGGTAAAGCTGGGTGAAATATTCCGTCTGGTTGATTACAAGTTTGCTTATCGATTTGCCAAATTTTTTCCTCTCGACTCCCATCAGCGTAGGTGTATTTGTTAGTGTGGGTAATAACTGTTGGTTCTGTAACGCGAAACTCTCTAACAGCTTGAAAGGATTTTAAGACTTCTTTTTCTGGGGAATAAGTAGTCCATGTCCCACACCAGGCAATACCTTCATTGGCGGAAATAATATGAGAGAATAAATTTTCCCAATTTTGCTCTTGTGCTTTCATTATATTTTACTCTGGCAGTTTTATATTCATTTGCACTTATTTTTACTCTATTTGATTTGAAGCTCTCAATATGAATAAGTGTAAAACTAGTTAGTAGCTTGTTATTAACCCAGATCGGCTATACCAACTAATGCTGACTCCTATTTACTCCTTACACAAGGCAATTTTAGCAAGTTAAGTTCAACTTAAGAATTTAATAAGCTGATCGGACGCGTCGTAGACATTGGTGGAAATAACCCGAAGCCATCGCCTCAAGCAGAAAGCTGTATTTTTTAGTTAAGTGGGGGAATTTGCCCGACATGCAATTGACTTGGGATTAGCCTTAGTGTAAAAGTGGTATTCGCTGTTACTGTCTTTTCTGACCACAGCATAGGGTGATATTCAATTTTACGCCAGCGGTCAACCATATCTATGTAATGTGGATGGAAGGCGTGACCTGATTGTCCGGGGCTATGAATTGCTAGGGAATTGTCTAAATTTGCTAAATCGACAATCATCCGCAGGGAAGGAATATCAGTCACTTCGTAGGATTTGTTGGCTTTCCAGCGGTTAGCATTGACAGTTTCACCATTACCTGAAGTGGGAAAATTGCCGCGATTAAATAAAGCTTCAATCGGCGCAACTCCAGATTTACCTAAAGATCCATTCCGAAAAGTAACTGTATGCAACTTACCCCAGCGCCAGTTGTTTGAGTCTTGGCTTTGAGTACGTTCTAGTTCCTCCACAGCTGCGATAAAAGCTTGTCGTAAAATCTGGTCGCGGTTTTCTACGGCGGTCGTGTTGCAATTATCCCACCAAAGACTGTTAATTTGTGTAACTAAATTTTTCACTACAGCATACCAGCGATCGCCCCCATCAGGAAAGTAATCCTTAGGCAATTGATCGTGAAAAGTATCGGCTAACAAGTGCTTCCAAAATACCTCAAATAAAACAGCCGCTGGCGATTCCATTCCCAGTTGCAAGTTCCAATTTAACAACAACTTGTGGGCATCTGTTAAGCGCGGAGTATCAAAAGATATCGGTTGCAACAGTGGTACTAACGTCTGTGCATTTAGATTTTTAGTATCACCTTGGATATGCTGCACATCTACCACGGAAATAGGCTGACTAGCTTGAGAAATCATCTCCACAATGCGTTGGGCGCGATAGCCATAAACCCAGTCTGTAGTAAGTGGGTATGGGTAATTACTGGCAACTAAGTTATTCGCAGTAGCAATATAACCCTGAGGTGGATTGAAACTTTGTGGTAATTGTTCAAAGTCAATATAGCCGCGCCATTCATATTCATCAGTCCAACCAGGAACCGGATACCGCCCATCTCCCTTAGCACGGATGGGAATTTTACCAGGCATTTGGTAGCCAATGTTTCCTTCTATATCAGCGTAGACCATGTTTTGGGATGGCGTATCAAAGTCGCGGACAGCAGCGCGGAACTCTTGCCAGTTTTGAGCGCGATTTATTTCGGGAATTGCGTAAATCAATCGAGAAGGTTCTAAAGCTGTCCAACGTAAGGCAACAGCATGGTTAGGTGGTATTTCTACCCGCTGATTTGGACTAAACTGCTTGCTCGTACCAGAAACATCAGAGAGGATGGGACCGTGACGGGTGTAGCGGATAGTTTGGACAATTGGTTTACTCCCAGCTACTTGAATTGTCTCTTTCAACAATTGCATATCTACCCATTTGCCATTGACCTCATATTGGTTGAGGTTATCTGGATTGAGCTTTTCTATATATAAGTCCATGACATCTGCTTGTGTGTTAGTCACACCCCAGGCAATGCGATCGCTATGACCAACAAT
This sequence comes from Cyanophyceae cyanobacterium, assembly GCA_038214545.1. Lineage (GTDB taxonomy): Bacteria > Cyanobacteriota > Cyanobacteriia > Cyanobacteriales > Nostocaceae > JBBQRU01. The sequence goes on from JBBQRU010000068.1 coordinate 4,100, forward strand.
CACTCCCAACATTCCCGCAAAAGAAAAGCCTGTCACATTATATGGACAGTTAGCCCCTTGAGGCAGACAATGCAAACCGACCTCGTACCAAATTGAGGGCATTTGTGCTGATAAATGAGGATCGTTTGCCAAGATAGGCTTACCTGTATTTGTACGCCCACCAGATATCACCCAGTTGTTAGAACCAATACCTACTCCTGTAGAACCTAAGAGATTTTCTAAAGCGATCGTCTGTTTGCTAATTGAGTCTATCTGTTCTCCACTCCCCCACTCAAGAGCACTCCCCCTTTCCCCCACTCCCTCACTCCCCCACTCTCCGATTTTAAATTCAGGCGCAATTACTGGATGATCCTGGGGATAAGGCGGGAAGAGTTCCTCTACCTGGGCGGGAGTGAGAGTTTTCAGCAGGATGGTGCGTTCAACTTCTTGACCGAGGTTTCTACCCAGGTCGTAAGCCATTACTTTACCCCAAGTTATCGAGTGTAGCGGTTGCCAAGGTTCTGGCTTGTAACCAGGATTGAGTAATTTGACAACAGCATATTCCAAACTCAGGGAACTATCTTGGTGTTCCGCCAGATAACTATTCACACCATCGGCGTAAGCTTGTAAGTCTGCCTTTATTTGGGGATCGAGTTGAGCGATTTCTTGCTGCGCCACTCTAGCCCAACCCATTGTCCGCAGATATTTATCTGTATCTACTGAGGACTTACCAAACATTTCTGCAAGTCGTCCCGAACCGATGTGTCGCCAAAAGTCCATTTGCCAAAAACGGTCTTGGGCGTGAACATAACCTTGCGCCATGAACAAATCATGAGAGTTAGCAGCCCAAATATGCGGAATTCCAAACTGGTCGCGCTGGACTTTGACTTCAGTTTTGAGTCCTGGTAGTTGAATTGTGCCAGTTTCGAGAGGGAATGATCGCCGCACAGTATATGTTGCAAATCCGGCTAACGACACCACCAGCACTAGCACCACAATCAAGGTAAGCCTGAATGCCTTTACATACCAACGTTTTATCATTTGGGCTTCCCACCTTGGCATCGTTAGTTAATTCACGAAATATTGTATATCGCTAATTAACCTCCTGATGCGTTAGCGTCCCGTTGCCAATCATTTAGGTCGATCGCTAGACAAAATTAATCCTAGGCGATCGCGCTACTAATATACTTGAGAACACGCAAGACTTCATATAATTTGTTTTGCCGCTTCCTTAACTTAGAGTTACGCGATCGCGTCCTTTTCTTTTCGATTGATAAACACCTTCCTCAACCGCCTTAACTAAAGTCGCCGGATCGCCGTCTGCTTGGGGAATAATACTTGCAACCCCTAAACTAACGGTTAAAACTGCTGCTGGTAGACCGCCAATCCCTGGATATTTGCAAGGAATTGCCAAAGCTTTCACGGCTGAACGAATATTTTCGGCGATATAAACAGCCGTATTTGCATCGGCTTGAGGCAAAATCACCGCGAATTCTTCTCCAGCATAACGCGCCACTAAATCACCTCCGGCTTTTGTGTAATCGAGTCGCCGCTGCAAACACATGCGGATCGCCGCTGCAATTTGCCGCAAACAATCGTCTCCCGCTGGAGTGCCATATGTTTTGTTATAAATCTTAAAGTAGTCAATGTCACACAAAACTAAACCCAGAGGTGTCTGGCACTCAGTAGCGTGTTTCCATTCTATTTGTAAGTATGTATTGAAGTAGCGCCGATGGGGGATTTGAGTTAGTTCATCTAGTGATGATAAATAGCGTAACTCTTGATTTTCCCGCTCTAATTGGTGGATGCGAGAATAACTCAGATCGACACTCGGAAGTAGCTGAATTTGGAAATATAAGCGATATAACTCCAACGAAATATACGCGCGATCGCTATCTATATTTATTAACCCCATACTTTGCAATCGATCTTGCATTCTTGGCTCTAATTTCATTGGCGTTGCAATAATCTGTTTGAGAGCCGCCGCTAGTTTTGGTTCTTCTTGCAAGGCGATCAAGTATTGTCGTAAATGGTCACTATAAATTCCCGCTTCTGTCGGAGCTTGTTGCAAAAGTTGCTCCAATCCATCTTTAGTACGCTTACTCACGAGATGATAGAGTGCGAGGCGGACTAGGTAGGGATGTCCTCCTACCATCGCCATGAGTTGTTCCGTATCATTTGTTGTCCATAATAGACCGTGACGCTGTGCAAGGTCTTGTACTTGGAGTGCGGTAAACGGAGGTAACTTCAGTGGTAAGCCAATATTGAAGGGAGATTGATTTAAATTCAGAGGAATATAAATTTCTGTAGAATAAGCTACAACTAAGCGCAATTTTTGCCAAACCTCTAGCTGTTTAGCTTGTTCGTACCAATAACGTAGTAATGACAAAAAGTCTTGAGCGACTTCTGGGTACTCAAATACTCGATTGACTTCGTTAAGTGCTAAAAGCAACGGGTTTTTCAGGCTCTCTAACAAATAGCTTTGAAAATAAATTGTGCAGCTAACTTTGCTCCCCAAATCCTCGTCCCAGTAATCATCCAGCCTGGGTAATATATTTAATTGTCTGGCGATATTGGCACAGAACCAGCGCAAAAATTTATCCAGGTTAGCAAATACAGCTGTGTCTGCTTGCTGAAGATCTAAACTCACAGTCCGAAAGCCTTGTTCCGCGCCGTGAGCGAGAATGCGTAGGATTAAGGAACTTTTGCCCATCTTTCTGGAGGCTTTGATACATAGTACACTACCTGGCTCAGTAATTTCCGCAAAGGCAATTTGTTCAACTGGTGGTCTACTTATGTAGAAATTAGAATTACTGGCCACTGGACTATCAGGGAATTCCAAGGGTACGCTAGTTTCCTGGCGACGGAATTCCTTAATTAACTGCTGCTCCGTTTTTGTCAGGTGGCGCGACTCTAAAGTGACGCGAAAGTTTGTTTTAGCGATCGGTTCTCCCCAGAGCTTGCTTAACGATTGCCATAACTTAGATGCAACTTTCCGAATTCGCTCTTCACCGTAGTGTGCTTCCATCGCTATGGTAGTATAAGTCTTCTCCTCCCAAGCATGACGCAGCACAAGTTCTTGGAGCGGAGTCAAATTGATCTGGTTGGCTTTAACTAGCTGCACAACTTCATCTATAGTCATTGGTCATTTGCTCAGATCGTCTAAGATTTCGCGATATTATTGACAGAAAAAAGAGTTAACAATTTGTAGCCTGTAGTCTGGATGAAACAGATAGTTAATCATAAAAAGGCTACATAGAAGATATTGACAAATTTTCATTGTTCTGAAACACTTATCCTTAGTCAATTTCAACGATTATAACCTGCATACTTACTCAGTAAAAAAGAGTCAATACTGTAAGTAAAAATACTAAATACTTATCGTTTACTTAGCTATAAGCACCGTAATTGTAACTAATTTTCGTACCTGAAGCGATAAATAGAGAGATAAAGGGTTACATTTTTAGGTTTTATATCACCACGGTCGGCTAAAAATAATGTGAATGTCTGAGATATACCCGATGATAACGCGAAGAGTTCTTAATAATTACTTAACAATTTAGTTGTTTAACTAAATTCTAGGTGATGCATCTTACCGCATTAATCTCACAGTATCTATTAACTTTACTAGCAGTTATGCAAACCTATCAATCGGCTATCGATCAACTTGAGAGAGAACTCCAAGTAGAACGCAACCAGCGGGTTGCTCTGCAAGGAGAACTGCAACGACAGCAAGACTTGAAAACAGCACTGCAAGAGTCGCAACAGCGAGAACAAGAGGCGAACCGACAATTAGAAGATGTCCTCCAAGAACTGCAAACGACTCAAGAACAGTTAGTACAAACCGGAAAAATGGCGAGCCTTGGTCAACTGATGGTGGGTATTACTGACGAAATTAATCACCCTGTTAACTTTCTCTACGGTAATATCAATCCCGCAAGTGTTTATGCTCAAGGCTTAATTCAGTTGATTGAGTTATATCAACGGCACTATCCCAAACCGCCGGCGGCTTTACAATCAGAAATTGACGCCTTGGAACTGGAATTTTTGAAGACAGACTTCGCGGAGTTACTGTGGTCAATGCGTGCGGGAGCTGATCGCCTCAAAGAAATTGTCCTAGCCTTACAAAATTTTTCCCGCTTTGACCAAACCAAGCTGAAAAAATCTGACCTGCATGATGGCATTGATAGCACGTTGATGATTTTACAGCATCGTTTGCGAGAGCAGCCGCAAAGAGCCGCTATTGAGGTGATTAAAGACTACGGTGAATTACCCTTAGTCGAGTGCTATATCGGGGAATTAAATCAGGCATTTATGAGTATTATTAACAATGCGATTGATGCTTTAGAAGAAAGAATGAAACTCGATTTTGCTTTCATTCCCCAAATTTGGATTACAACAGAAGTTGTAAAAAGCCATTTGTCCGTAGTTCATAACACTGAGACAGCACAAGCGCCACAATTTAAAGCTCGCAAAGTTGTGATTCGGATTATGGATAATGGTAAAGGTATGCTTCCCCATATTCAAAAACGTATATTTGAACCATCTTTCACCACAAAACCTCTGGGTAGTTATGGTTTGGGGCTTTCTATTAGCCAACAAATTATTGTCGAAAAACATCAAGGTAAACTCAAATGTATTTCCCACTTTAGTAAAGGTACAGAGTTTGTAATTGAACTTTATCCGAAAATTAAAAGCTTGAGTCTGAAAAAGACTGAGGAGTTAGGAGTGAAATAGAGAGACGCGAATGATCACGTCTCTAAAACAGAGTCTAGACTTCTTCAGATTCGGTATTTACTTGATCTCCTCGTTCTAATTCCCAGAGAATTTGGTTTCCTTCACGGCGAACTCTGGAGACAATCCAATTGCGCCAACGCCATTGATCTCCACGACTGGTGACAGCACTAGAGTGAACATCCATTAAATCTGCAAGTTCAGAACTAGCGATTAAATAGCCTTTTTCGGCAATTTCGTCAGCAATATGTAGCGTTTCTACTAGATTGCGGAGTTGGGCTACCCTGATCTCGCGGGGTAATTCTTCGGTCGTGGGAGTGGATGGTTCCATGATGGTTATATCTGAAGCGACGCTGACGATTGGTGAATAACTGTAAGTTAGCGTTGAGGTGGTTGGAGATTCAGATAATTCTGTTACCATTGACGCCAAATCTAATTGTTGTAGCGATGTGGGTTTACCTTTGGCATAGCTACGGGCGATCTCATCGCAGCGTTCGTTGCCAATGTTACCGGCATGACCGCGTACATGTTCCCAAGTTACTTGATTTGTATTGAGTAAATCCAGTGTGGAAAGCAGGTCTTGGTTAAGCACAGGATTTCCATCTGCTTTTTTCCAGCCTTTCTTTTTCCAGCCTTTGATCCACTTGGTGACAGCGTTGATTAGGTATTCACTGTCAGTGTGGAGAGTCACCGCTTGATTTTGACCTGATGATTGCAGAAGTTTGAGAGCCGCGATCGCTGCTGTCATCTCCATGCGATTATTTGTCGTCTGGGTAGCAAAGTCACCCATTTCGTAAACAGAGCCATCAGTAAAGTAGACAACAACACCCCAACCACCGGGACCGGGATTTCCGGTGCAGGCTCCATCGGTGTAGATGCTTTGGATTTTGCGTTGGGAGGACATGGTACAAATGCTCGAACCTGAATAAGTCGCGGTTGTGATTGGATTATCCCAAAGACTATTTACATTAACACTTTTTGGTGATTAGGGGTGTGCAGCAAGTGCGAAGATGGTGACTATATTTTTCCGGGGACCGTAATACCAGAATATCCGCCAAGCGCCTGGGGTTCTATTCTCAACATAAGCTTCAAATATCTCTTCACCACCAGGACCAACTAAAGATTCGTATTTATGCGTTTTTAAGCTGGGGTGACGCAGGTTAGTTTGCATCAACCCCAAAATTTTTAATACTTTCTTATACTTTTTTGGGCTGGTTTGTTGAAGGTTAGCCAAAACAGCTTCCGCTTCTCTTTGATATCGCAGTTGAAACTGCACCTAATCTTCTATCTCCAAATCTGCATATTGCGAAAAATCTCCTAAATAACGACCAATTCCGGCTTGTGCTTGTCGCAGTCCGTGTTCTAGTTCAGCCCAAGCTGTTGGGCTTTGCCAAACCCACAACTCTTCTTGAGGAATATTTTGAGCATCTTTTACCATAAAACTCGTTTGACGGCGCAGTTTAAACAGAATTGCTCCTAGTTCGGTTGATTCTGTATAAGCCTTGTGTACTAAATTAACAGAATCTGTCGCCTTTAAGACTTTAATGGCGAAATTGAGCAGTTTTTCGTCACTATTCTCCACCAGACATTCATCTTGACGTGGCTGTCCCGTCTCGGATTGCATCGCCACCCGAGCATCCATATACTCCTGTTTTAAGGGTGAATAATCTTTGACCAGAGTGTGAAGTTTGGCAATATCTTTAGGGAAAGTTTGTCCGATTTCGTTTAACTGTTTTTGTAAATCTAGAGACAGGCTATCTTCCAGCCGCATGAGGGCTGCGAGGAAAGCTTTAAGGGTAATGACATCCAGAGTGTCCATCTATAAAAGTGCTTACCTCTAAAAGTGAATATGATCCCCGTATCTGAGTTGGTTACAAAGTTTTTTATATTCTGATTCTACTTATTTTATACAATGATTATTTGGGAAAAGCGCTATTTCTTAATCTGTCTTTAGGCAGTTTTTTTATTTGGGGAATTTTAAATATTAGTTTATGTTATTCCCCATATTTATCACTTCTGTGTTAATTTCTGTATATTTACTCGCTCTCACTTCTTAGCAGTCAGAGCTATACGAACAAAGCCTGCCTCTCGCCGCTTCTATATAAATTAGCAGTAGTGAGGCAGGCTTTGTTCGTATAGCCACACCCTTAAGGGTGTGGTTACATATGTTCGTTGCTCCCTAATTCTCAGCGTTAAAGTTCCAATCTCTTCGAGCTTCGATAACAGTTGCTTTGATTGCCTCAGCATGTGCTGAGGCGTCATTCATTGACTGAGCTAATAAGTTGAGCATTGTTGGATTAGGACGTGGAGATAAATTTACTTGTAAGAGTAGCTGATAAAGACGAACATAATATGATGTTGCTCGTTCTCTAGCATTTTGCAATAGTTCTAAATCATAAGTTGTGGTAATATTACCATGTTGCTCAAAAATCACTAATCCAGTTTCTGTAACTTCATCGATTAGTTGTAGCAGTTTCCATTGCAAGTTAAAAATAGCGATAACTGTTTCGTCTGGTAAGTTTGTCATTAGTTAATTTACGCAAAGAGTGTTGATTGCGAGGATGAATAAAAATAACAAATAGGAGTGTGTAAATCACCCAAAATTAGAAATTCACATTTAGACGGACACAGGAGTTTCGATGATACTCACGATCACAGTAAAGGCACTCTTGAAATACTTAGCTTGGCTACGATTCAATAAGTATATTTCGGCGGTTGTCCGCACAATAAATCCAGTTAATTTTGATTTCTCTAGTTTTGGTCGAAGCACCTTAAATTGCTTGTCGCTACTTGTGCCAGATTACGTCTCTACATCCGCCACTAACAATCCAAAACTTATAGCAATATTGTGTACTAGGCTACCTAGTAAACCGGAAATTTTTACCGCAATTTCGCAGATCCCCCTTACTTTATCTTACTTAATTTAAGGTCTAAAAATATACTCTAAAATGTAATATATTCATAAAAAAAAGTATAACTCTTTCTGATAGGGAGTTATACTCAGTTGAATTAAGCCATTTTGAGCAATTCAACTAGCATTAGATATTACTACTACCTAATGCTAGTTGCTCGCGCGAGAGTTAATTTCGATCGCTCTGTCAAAAGAGACTAACGCTTCTTCAAACCGCCCTAATTTACCTAAAACCACGCCTTGATTATTCCAAGCTGAGTCGTAGTCAGGTTTAACTTCGATCGCTTTGCCAAAATACTCCAATGCTTCTTCCATCCGTCCCAAGTCAGAAAGCATACTACCCACAAGATTCCAAGTTAAGTAGTCATTTGGTTTAAGTAAGACCACTTTTTGGTAGCAGACTACAGCTTCTTCTTCTCGCCCTAACTCTTTCAACCCCGATCCCAGATTATTCCAAGCCGGTTCGTAGTTCTGTTGAAGTTCAATCGCTTTGTTAAAATAAGGTAAAGCCTCGGCGACTAGCCCTGACTGTTTGAGTGCTACACCTAGATTGTGCCAAGCTAAGTGATCTTCAGGTTTAATTTCCACCGCTTTATTAAAATAAGCGATCGCTTCTTCATAACGTCCGGAATCGGAAAGAGCACTCCCGAGATTATTCCAGGCTGAGTGATTATCTGGTTTAATTTCCAAAGCTTTATCAAAGCTGAAAATCGCTTCTTCAGTTCGTCCCAAATCAGAAAGTGCCGTTCCTCGTGCTGTCCATGCTGAGTGATAATCAGGTTTGATCGCAATTGCTTGATCGAAGTTGCCTATTGCTTCTTCCATTTTGCCTAATTTCACCACCGCTACACCGCGATTGTTCCAAGCTTGATACAAATCTGGTTTGAGCGCTAATGCTTGGTCGTAGGATGCGATCGCTTCTGTAATTTGTCCCAAATTATCCAGTGTCACGCCACGATTGTTCCAAGCTTGGTGCAAATCCGGTTTAGCCCCCAAAGCTTTGTCATAAGATGTCAAAGCCTCACTAAACCGAAGCAAATTATCCAGCGCTACGCCACGGTTATACCAAGCTGAGTAATCGCTCTGCTTAATTTGAATCGCTTTGTCATAAGATGCCAAAGCCTCGTTAAATCTTCCCAGATTATCCAATACCACACCCCGCCCAGTCAAAGCCGAGTAATCATCAGGTTTGATGAGTAGTGCTTTGTCAAACGCGGTGAGTGCGTCTTCTACTAGCCCCAGCTTTCTTAACGCCACACCTCGTCCAGTCAAAGCCGAGTAGTCATCAGGTTTAATTTCCACCGCTTTGTCAAACGCGGCTAATGCATCTTCAATTCGTCCCAGCTTTCGCAGTGCCACACCCCGGTTATACCAAGCTGAATCATCTTCAACTTTAAATTCAATCGATTTATCGTGGGAGGTTAGTGCTTCTTCAACTGTCTCCAAATCACTATTAACACGATCTCGACGCTCAAAAGCTGATGAATCAACTTCATTTGTATATTCTATGACTTGACTGTAAGTTACAGTTGCCGTACTCCGTTCTAGTTGGGGTGCTTCTTCCGGTACTACCGCGTATTGGCGATTACTCTGCTCAAACCAGGCGGCTACTGACTGACTTAGTTCTACTGTGGGAATTACGGTTGTAGGTACATCTGACACCTGCTCGTCATCTTCAGGCATATCTGACACCTGCTCATACTCCCAGATCATTTCTTCCAGATTTGAATTCGGTGTTTGTGGTGTGAGTACATCTGTGAATTGTTCATAATCCCAAGTTCTGTCTCCCGATCGCATCAGCAGTTGCATACCAATATCATAGGTAGCATCACTCACATCCCCACAACCTAACTCACCCAGCAGCACCATCCGCCCTGCCAATTCCTGATGAGGTGCTGGTGACGCTAGTAATCTATTCCCAAACCGAGAAAGCCATTGTACCCAGCGCTCAGTTGGCACACGATGTTCAATATTTTTCAACCACTTGAGCGCCCATTCTTGACCACGTTGCTGATTTACCCCTTCTAGAAGTTCTAGAAACAAAGATTCCAAATCCGCATCGGTGAGAACTGGTGGGTCCCGGCGAATCTCACCACTAACACCCCGAGAATAGATAGGTGCCAATTTATCTTTACTCGATGCCGGCTGAAAAACATTTTTTAGCCACTGCCAAATTTTGCTGAGCATCTGCCGCAATTGTGGAGCTGAATTTATCATAGATTTTAACGCTTAAAATATCAACAAAATCTTCTGATATTTAGCATAAAACCCTTTTGATTACATAGACTTAATTATTCATGACAATTTTTTTGCGTCTAATTACTCAGGTTTAAGGGTGCTGATGTTTGATCTTGTTCTAGGTTAGCTGCTTGAAACTGATGGATCAATGCCTCAACAATGGCGTCGGGATCTCTAGTTTGAATTCCCAACTGCTGAGATAGTTGTTGGACTAGATTTTCATCTTGCTGTAATAAAACTAATAACTCATCTAAAGTAATCGGTGTTAATTCCTCTGGCTCTTCTGGGCTTGTAGCGACTCCTGGTGTCTGGACAACACTCGGCGTTGCGATCACAGCATCTGTACCTTCATATTCCCAAATGGGTTCGGCTTCATGACGCGTCAGCATTCGCATACCAATGTCATAGGCAATATCACCAACTGGTCCTACTCCGAGTTCACCTAGATGTACCATCCGTGACGCTAACTCATTGTTCGGTGTCGGTACTTTCAGCAATCTCTCGCCAAAACGTTGCAGCCAATTTACCCAATGTTCGTCAGTCACGCGATGCTCGATCTTCTTCAGCCACTTCAACGCCCACTCCTGTCCGCGTTGTTGATGCACTCCTTCTAGCAGTTCTGTGAACAGAAATTCTAGATCCGCATCAGTTAGCGGTGGAGGCGTTTTTTTCAGGTTCGTCACGCCCTCACGCAATAAGGGGCGTTTTTGAGTCCGCTGTCTACCGAATAAAGACGGAAATAATTTTTGCAGCCATTGCCAAATTCGTTGAAACATCTTCCTCCGCACCCTTCCATCGAATGCTTAAAATTATCTTACCGACAACAATACCCACTCTTGACAATCTTTGGCTGTGATCGAGCACATGAAGGCACATCACCTTCTTGTTACCAAATTTATCTGCTGTCTCTTCTGAGGAAAAAAGACAGATTCTACTGTCTTTATCATCTGCTCACAAGTAATTATAGTTTAAACATAACTTGACATAATGCACGGGTAAAATGGAAGAGTCTCAGCAATCTATCTCTGGGCGATACTGATTGCTCTATCCACGCCGGAAATTTTTCGATCCATGTCTTACGAACCACTACATCACAAGTATCGCCCGCAAACTTTTGTCGAACTAGTCGGACAAGAAGCGATCGCCACCACTCTCACAAATGCGCTCATCAGCGCCAAAATTGCCCCTGCTTATTTATTTACTGGTCCTAGAGGTACAGGTAAAACATCATCCGCCCGGATTTTCGCCAAATCTCTCAATTGCCTCAATAGTCCGATCCCCACCCCTCATCCCTGTGGCGTCTGTGATGTTTGTACAGGAATCACCAAAGGCTCTACTCTCGACGTGATTGAAATCGACGCCGCCAGCAACACTGGAGTCGATAACATTCGAGACCTGATCGAAAAGGCTCAATTTGCCCCAGTTCAGTGTCGCTACAAGGTTTATTCCATCGACGAGTGTCACATGTTAAGTAACGCAGCGTTTAATTCGCTACTTAAGACACTAGAGGAACCACCTAAGAGAGTGGTCTTTATATTGGCGACGACCGATCCGCAACGAGTATTGCCAACCATCATCTCCCGTTGCCAAAGATTCGATTTTCGGCGGATTCCTTTAGAGGCAATGGTGCAGCATTTACACAAAATTGCCACTATCGAAAAAATTAACATTCATCCAGAAGCCCTGACCTTAGTCGCTCAAATTTCTCAAGGCGGATTGCGAGACGCGGAAAGTCTCCTCGATCAATTAGCACTGCTACCGGGGGATGTGACAACAGAGCGGATTTGGGATTTAGTTGGCTCTGTAAGTGAAAAGGACTTGCTCGCATTAGGTAACGCGATCGCGTCATCCAATCCCGAAGCAATCCTAGACTACGCTCGCAAAATCATGGATCATGGTCGGGAGCCGCTGACCATTCTCCAGAATCTCACTGGCTTCTACCGCGATTTACTGATTGCGAAAACCGCACCTCACCGCCACGACTTGGTTGCTTGTACTCAGGAAACTTGGCTAGCTTTATGTGAATTTGGTAAACAATTAGATCTAAGTACCATTTTGGCAGGACAACAACACCTGCGAGTTTGCGAAATTCAAGTTAAAAATACTACCCAACCACGCTTGTGGTTAGAAATAGCCTTACTCGGATTATTACCGCGACTAGGCGATCGTCAACAAGTTACAAATATTAATCCCGTAAACCCACAACCGCCAGCAGCTAACCGTGAAACCTCTAATCCGGTAGTTAACCCACAACCGCCAGCTACTAGCCGCGATCATCCGGCACCACAACCTAGCCGCGAAACTTCTCATCCTGTAAACCCACAACCACCGCAACCGCCAGCTACCAGCCCTGTAGCACCAATCACCCCAGAACCCCCAACCTCCGTACCATCACATAGTCCAGCACAGCCGCAATTTTCTGTCTCTCAGTCTCCATCAGAAGCAACAAATTATACCGCAGAAACACTAGAAGTTTGGCAACAGGTGCTGAACTATTTGGAACCAGTATCATCACGAGAATTATTGCGACAAATGGGTAGACTTCTGGAGTTTGATGGCAAGTCAATCGCTCGCATTGGGATGAAATCAAAAAATGTCTGTGATAAAGCCAAATTATATTTACCGAACATCAAAGCAGCTTTCCGCGAAGTATTTCCGTATGACATTCAAGTCACCATCGAATTAGCATCATCTACTTCCGCACCGCCCAGAAACAATCGTTCCCAACCAGTCACCCCGAAACCGCAAAGTAATACGTTAGCGCCGCAACCGGAAGCTCAGCCAACCCCAACGCCACCACCTACCACTGTTACTCCCCCAACGCCAGCACCACCACCACCACCACCACCACCACCACCCGAATCACCACAAGCTTCACTGGAAGATGATAGTGTGACAAATGCTGCCCAGCGTCTAGCACAATTTTTCGATGGCGAAGTTGTCAGAGATACTGTGGTTCCCGTCGATGTAAGTACATCTGATTTACCGGAAGTCGAAGACGAAGAAGATTTGGAATTTTAAGATTATTTCTCTCTCTATTCCTTGCTTCTGCCTTGGTGTACTGTTTTCACCCATTTTAGTCGTTTGGGTCGAACTGACATCCGGGCAGTGGCACTGCTCATGACGATTAACCAGTGGAACATGTATAAAGTACCACGCAGTGTCTGAAGCAGGCGCAGCAAGAATGCTGAAGCCGGGATTTTTTCTTCTTGTTGTACCCGTTTTAAACCAAGGTACATGCTTACTAATGACAGAGTGAGAGTTAAACCAGTAGCTGGAGCAAAAATTGGCGCACGATTTCTAGCGATCGCCATCAATAAATCTGGTACAGCTGCTGTGGGTAGAATGTACATCATCAACATGAAGAGCAGCAGATCCCAGGTTTTCCGCCGACCCATTCGCAGGCGTTGAATTAAATGCCAGTAATCTAAATAACGTTGATATCCGCCTTCTGCCCAACGATTGCGCTGGTGCCACAGAGAGAGGGCACTGGTTACTCCTTCTTCACCGACTGCAGGATGACACAAGCACTCAATGTCCCAGTTGTCTAAATGCAGACGGATTGTTAAATCCAAATCATCAGTAATTGTTTCTTCATTCCAACCGCCACAACTTTCTAAAGCTGCCCGTCGGACAAATTGCCCATTACCTCGCAACTCTCCAATCCCACCACAGGCAATCCGTTGCTGCTGCATGTAGGCGTCGAGAGCCATTTCTGCCATTTGCCCTTGAGTCCAGAAATTTTCCGACGCATTGACAATCGCTTTTCGCATTTGTACTGCCCCGACCTCTTTGCGGGTAAATAACGGCAGTACTTTTTGTAATAAATCTTGCGGTACCTGGGCATCGGCATCAAACACTGCCAAAAATTCACCCTGTGCCAACGGCAATACTTGATTCAAGGCTCCTGATTTACCACCACTGGCGTCAGGTAATCGGCGTAACACCTTGAGTTTGTTGTATTTTCGTCCCAACTCTTTTAAGACTAGCGGCGTTTTGTCGGTACTATTGTCATCTATTACCCAAACTTCATATAGCTCTTCAGGGTATTCTAGATTACAAAGAGAGTTGACTAAATTACCAATTACTGCTTCCTCATTCTTCGCTGCAACTAACAACGACACTGAAGGTAAATCTGTCGGCATTTCGTGGGGTAGCGATCGCTTACGTGCCATCACCAGACGCAAAGCATGAAATCCGAAGACAGTCGTCAACCCTAATACAAACAAAGATCCCCAAGAAACTAGATGCAGAGCGATTGTACCGCTCCAGACTATTGTCAAAACTGTAGCAGCCTTACGTCTACGACCTGCGAACCTAGATGGTAGAGATATTTCTTCTATTGTCTCTACCACTAACTCATCTGCATCTGAAAGGTCAGATAACAGTGAGTTGAGCGGATTAAGCTCGTTGCAAGCTTCGTTTTCGGGCCAGGAATTGGCTGGCATAAGTTACTTGATTTAACCACCGGTATTTGTCTACACCCATCAAGAAGCTTGGACACCCACTTTAGGCAAAATGAGTACAAGTTAAAAGCAATTTGTCATCTGGGGAGATGGCAACTACGGCATCCATCGCACTTCTGCGAGAGTAATGGACCGTGTCATCGCCTCCAGCTTCCATAAAAGCAAGTGCAGCCTTATTGTAACCTCTATTCTGATACATTGATGCCATTTGCATATCATTGCTACAGAATCATTTTTTAGGTAAGATTCTACTCCTTGCGATCGCAAGGGTTCTTTAACCTATCGCCACCGCTCATTTGACACTGGAACTGTGTATCCCATCGGCGGTTTCTGGGAACAATATGTTGTCAGGCACTAGCACATAGCTAAAAAAGAACTTAAGGAATCAGTGTATGTCAATTGAGCAACTACAACCAGCTACTTCTCAGCAAATCGGGATGTATCTGCCTTACTTCCAAGGTAACAAGCGTAATTTTTTACCTCTGGCCATCAGTCTTTACCAAAAAGGTGTTTTGGAAGGATCAAGGCGAGTAGAGGGTAGTGATAGCATCCCTTTTGTCGTTACCTGGAATGTTGCTACTCTCCCTGCGGACTTAGCCCGTTGCCGGATGCAATTTGATGGCAATGCTGAGTTAAGCTACGAAATGATGATGGCTAGTTTTGAATTTATTAATTTCTTGATTGAAGTTATGGAAAACTATAAGCGCTCCCGTGCCACAGATTTTTCTAAAACTTTTTACCGCAAGCTGCTGCGGATAGACGAATAAAGGGTAGGGTATAGGGTATGGGGTGTAGGGTGTAGGGTATAGGAAATCCACGGCGCTCCTACAGAGGGCTTGTACAAGAGTGGGTTTAGAACACAGTATTTATTCCCTACACCCCACACCCTACACCCGACACCCGATTTTTTTGAAGCTGACCACAGTTGAAATTAGGAGTGTGCGCGTGCCAAAATCCCCTAAATGTTTGCTGATCGGGTCAATCGAGACTTACAGCGGTAAGTCTGCCACCGTTTTAGGTTTGTCTCATCAGTTACAGGAAAAAGGATTTGATCTTGCCTATGGCAAACCATTAGGTACTTATTCACAGACGTATGTGCCAGAAACAGCAGATTCTTCTGTAGATGAAGATGTCCAGTTTATTGCCGAAAATCTCAACCTCTCGCCAGACCGGATCGCTCCCACTCTGCTGGCTTTGGATGAGAAAACTATACTTAAGCGTCTACGTGGCGAAGATACCACCGATTATCGCTCCTCTTTAACCAAATACCTGCAAATGCCAGATGTTGACCTGCTATTTTTAGAAGGTCCAGGAACTTTGGATGAAGGTAGTTTGTTTAACTTATCCCTCAGTGAAGTTGCTGAACAATTAGATGCTCAAGTACTTTTGGTCGGTCGGTATAAATCAGTTCTCTGCGTGAATGGGCTAATTGCGGCTCAACAGCGCTTAGGTTCCCGCTTGCTGGGAATTGTCCTCAATGATGTTCCCGCCAGCCAACTGGAAATTGTCAACACCAGCCTGCGCCCATTTTTAGAACAGCAGGCGATCCCTGTGCTCGGCATACTACCTAGTAGTACCTTACTCCGCAGTGTCAGTGTCGGAGAATTGGTCAGCCAGTTGCAAGCCCAAGTCCTCTGTCGTCAAGATCGCTTAGATTTGATGGTGGAAAGTCTGGCAATTGGGGCGATGAATGTGAATGCGGCAGTGAAGTATTTCCGCAAGCGACATAATATGGCAGTGGTAACAGGCGGCGATCGCGTGGAAATTCAACAGGCTGCTTTGGAAACTTCTACCCAGTGTCTGATTCTGACTGGACAACTCCCACCTCCTCCATTCATTCTCAGTCGGGCGGAAGAACTAGAAATACCGATTTTGTCGGTAGACCTGGATACGCTGACGACTGTGGAAATTATTGACCGAACTTTTGGTCAAGTACGCGTGAATAAACCGATCAAAGTTCATTGTATTCGTCAGCTAATGGCGGAACACTTTGATATTGAGCGTTTATTGTTGTTATTAGGCAGTTAGATAAAATGTGTGCAGGATCACAATGTGGCATGAAAAGCAGCTTCAGACTAGCTCCGTGTCTGCTAGAATAGCTGGGTCGTTTAAGAAAGCCAATAGTCTTTGAGTCAGTCTATAGACCTAGCCAACATCGATACATTGGCGCAAGAACTGGCTACGATCCAGCAAACTCGTTCTAAACGAATTGCTTTGCTGGGTTCCCGTCATGTCCCTCTCACTCATCAACATTTGATTGAGATGATGAGCTACGCGATTGTTTTATCCGGCAATCGTCTCATCACTTCTGGTGCTACAGGTACTAACTCAGCAGCCATTAGAGGGGCAATGCGAGCTGATCCCAATTTATTGACGGTAATCTTACCTCAAAGTTTGGAACGTCAGCCCCACGAATCGCGCCAACAATTAGAACAGGTCATGCACCTGGTGGAAAATCCTGCGAATGACCAGTTCTCTCTAGGGGAAGCTAGTTACTTGTGCAATAAGGAAATTGTTTCTCGTTGTCAACAACTAATTTGCTTTGCCTTTCATGACAGTCGTACATTACTCCAAACTTGCCAAGAGGCAGAAGATCAGCGGAAAGTGGTAACACTATTTTATTTTGACTAAATATCAGGGAGTAGTAAGTAGGGAGTAGGGATCGTGAAACTCTGCTTCTTACCCCCCACTCCCTCATCCCCAATCCCCAGAAATTCTTGATGATCTCACAATCGGTACCTGTTGTTCTGTTATCCGCAATCGCTGTAGCCGCAGCGCTAATTTATTTGCCATTTTTCGTAGTGGCATACAATCGTTTGCGTCTCGGCTACGATCAGTCTGCTCCTCGGGCAATGTTTGATAAAATGCCACCCTACGCGCAACGCGCTACTTGGGCACACCAAAACTCCTTTGAAGCTTTTATGCTGTTTACTGCTGCCGCATTAATGGCTTATGTGACGGGAGTAACTTCAAATTTAGCTGCATATGCCGCGATCGCTTTTGTTGGGGCGCGGTTTTTGTACTCAATATTTTATATTGTGAATATACCACTCGCGCGATCGCTAATGTTCGCGATCGGCAGTCTTTCATATTGGACTCTTTTTGTCCTCAGTATCATGCACGTCACCAGCGCTTAATCCAAAAGCTCAAAATCCTGTTATAGCTTATGGCTTCTACCTATTCCTTCGACATTGTCAGCGACTTCGACCAACAAGAATTGGTGAACACCATCGATCAAGTAGTACGGGATGTGAAAAGCCGTTACGATTTGAAAGACACCAAAACCACTGTAGAACTGGGTGATGAAGTCATCAACGTCAATACCGACAGCGAATTTACTTTAGACTCTGTCCACACCATCCTGCGCGAAAAAGCCGCCAAACGGAACCTCTCGCAAAAAATCTTCGATTACGGTAAATCCGAATCAGCCAGCGGAAACCGCATCCGCCAGGAAATCAAGCTGCAAAAAGGCATTAGCCAAGAAATCGCCAAGCAAATTTCCAAATTGATTCGCGACGAGTTTACCAAAATCCAAGCCTCTATCCAAGGTGATTCTGTCCGAGTTACAGCAAAAAACAAAGACGACTTGCAAGGCGTGATTCAGCGCCTAAAACAAGAAGATCTACCTGTGGCTTTGCAGTTCACTAACTACCGTTAGTTCCACCTCACCGGATCGGTTCCAAGTCAGCTTTAATTTGTGTCCCTTCTAATTCTCGCAGTAATAGTAGTGCCTGATGTTTATACAAAGGCACTTCTAATTTCTGGGGGAGCCTTTTTTGACTAAAATTGTTTGGTCATTGAGGCGGATGAGATCGAGAATTTTTTCACCAAAAGCCGCCGCGACAAAAACCTCTGCAGCCAACGCGTAGACACATAAAACTTTTGCCTTCTGTAATAGGGCTTGAATATCATCGCTAAAACAAGAGTCAGAAGTACGGATGATCAGCACACTATGAGGATTTTCCTCTTGCGCCATTAAGCCAATTTGCGTATTGATCATTTCATCTTCTGTCACAACAACGATACTCTTGGCAGTCGCCAAATTAACTTTATTCGTCAGACCATCGCTAAGATCGCCTACAACTAAAGGTATGTTTGGCAGAGTATTTGCCTCTAGTTGTAGAGAACTAACTCCCACTAGTGGTTGTTGCAATTTTTGTAAACATGTAATTTTCAGCCTTTGTGGGTTGGTCTTTCAAACTGCGTTCTAAACCCATCACATAGCTACGCAAAGCACTATGTCCAAATAGAGGAGCCACATTTGCACCTAAAGGTAATCGGCGTAAATACTTAATGATGGAGACATTGCCACAATCTGACCCTTCTCAATCCCTACATCTACACGACTAGGAGCAGAATCCAAACCATCCAATACTAAACCATTTTAAATCAGCAAATCCAACATATAGAAATTTAAATAAAACTAATAGGTGTTGTCAAAAGAAAAAGTAAATGCAGGCTCAAAGAATGGAGTTAAATTATTTTATTCAGTATTTGTACGCACAAATACTACTTGCATGAATAAAAAACAAAGTGTTAGCATGAAGATACTTTTACCGATAGTCAGATAAATTTGCTTACCGTATATATATCCATCTACGCTCTAACCTTAGAACAAAAACTTATTTTACTATGTCACAAAAAAAACAGAATGGATGTGGATGTGCGAGTATTCCAATAGTATTGTATCTAATTATTTTTGGTGGTGGTTATTGGATTTACAGTCATTTTTTCAGTAGTTTTAATATTAGCAAAGTTTTAGGTAGTATTCAAGAATCGAAACCGGCTTTATTTAAAAATTTACCTACTGTTAGTTCTTCCCAGACACCAGTCTCAACTTCCAAAAATCCACCAGCTTCCTCATTACCCACAACGCCGCAAAAAACATCCTCAAAGCCAACTGCTTGGGATAAAAAAGCTATCAGAGGTATTTATTTAAGTCGCTATCAAGTAACCAATAATGCTGACGAACAAACAATTCGCCGGCGAGTTCGTTATTATCATGACCAAGGAATTAATACGATTATTCATGGAGTCTGGGGTAATGGCTGCACAATGTATAAAAGCGCTGTGATGCAGCGAACACTCGGATATGAAAGTTGTCCCAATCTGTTTCAAGATCAATGGTTGTATTGGATGCTTGACGAGGCGCATAAACAGGGGATGCAAGTTCATGCTTATTTTGAAAAGGGTATTAAGATAGATAAAAATAGTCCAATATTTAACTTGGCAGTTTCTAAAAAATGGATTGTGCCAGGAGTTGATAAAACCTACGCTGGAATCGATCACTATGTTCTGGATGTAGAGATTCCGGAAGTTGCTATTTTTTTCAAAAGTATCTTAGCTGAATTTGTCCAAAAATACCCAACTATCGATGCAGTGCAGTGGGATGATTATTTAGGTTATCATGCCGACTTACCAGGTAAAGTCGATCGCACTGCTCGTTTGACTAAATTTGTGCAGCAAATGGTAGCTGATATGAAAAAAGCTAACCCAAAAGTTAGTTTCGATATTTGTCATCATAACCCTTATTGGGCTAAGCGTTATTTCGCGGCTGATTGGCAAAATTGGCATGTCGATCGCGTCTTCATTCAAGCTTATAATGATGGCAATTTCCCAGAAGAATTAAATTATGCCGAAAAATATGCTGGCGTGGCGCTTACAGACAATCAATTATATCACATAAAAGAGTTGGTGAATAATAATAAAATTAAAGGGGTTTTAGTTTTTCCCTTTGCGGGAAAACCGGAAGAAACTGCAGCTGCGATTAGAAAGGTTACTCAATCAACTAATTATGCTAATGTGCCTTGATGCTCAGTTTTATGCCAGTGTAATTGTTGGCGTTGTATCGAAAGTTTGAGGATAGTGAAATCGCTAATCAATGCCTTCCTGCCGATAAACTCTAAACAGGGTGTTTTTAAATAGAAATGACTGACACGGACGCGATCGCCGATGCGGTAGCGATACAACCCTCCCTTCTGCGAAAGGATCATCTCGTAAACACCACCGATTGCGATTTCGTGAAGATAGAAGATTTTTCCCGCTTCATCCTCAAACTCAAAAAATACATGCGCGATTAGGTCATACGCCCACACGCAAAACATCTGATTAAAAGAACTACGTAGAGATTTTGTATAAGGAATTAATTTAGCCGCACTGCGACTCCCCGAAGTCTTTTCATAAAAGATAATCGGTTCTGGCGTCAGCAGAGGATTTTTACTTAGCTGCAGGTGAATCCAAGTTTCTAACTCATGATATTCAACTATCGGAATCTGCGACCAATCAGCAACAGATTTAATCCCTAAAGATTTACCATATTCACTTTGAATCAGGCGTTGAACAATTGAAACCTGCACCTTTTGCTGTGCCGTTTGAGGGTTTAAGAGTGCTTTTTTAAACCTCCGACTAGAGGGAGCAAGCAGTTGACCAAATAACCTAATAATAGTCCGCATTCATAACCATCTTAAATTTAGGAGAATACAATTATCAATTTTTGGTTGACAATAATGCCATTAGTTGTAATTTTAATCTAGTGTCTGAAATGCCGGAAATGATTGAAATTCTCTTTAAACTAGCTCACTTTCAACTTCCCGAAGCAGTTCCAGATCGTCTTCAATTCCTGTTGTATCGTCAAAACAACACCAGTTCGTCACTCGCTTTATTTTCTCAAACTGGCGTGAAGATGGTCCTGACTTCTACTTACGCTTGGCTCTCATTGCATAAGCTATAGGTTTACAGATATATAGTGAGATGCGTGTAAATATTTAAAGCAGGTATTTCGTGAAGATAGAGCATAAATCTATATTGTTGAATATTTTGAATCATCGCAGTCTAGCTGTATTTGCGAGTATTCTGTTGTTGTCAGAATCTGTAATGGCAACTGTTGAGCGAAATCCCATGAAAATAGTACAGTTGACAACGGAGCAACAGGCTTCTAGTCAAGCTGCGGAACGAGTTTATGCAAAGGGAGCTGCACTATTTAAGCAAGGAACAGCAGAATCAAAGCAACAGGCGATCGCTTTATGGCTTAAAGCATTACCATTATGGCAAAAAGCTTCTGATCAGGTAGGAGAAGCCAAAACACTTCTTGGAATCGGTAGAGTCTACTCCGATTTGGGAGATCAGCAAAAAGCACTCTCATTTTACAACCAAGCACTGCCCTTATCTCGTGCCGTGGGCGATCGCCGTGGGGAAGCGAACACCCTCAATAACATCGGTTTAGTCTACTCCGATTTGGGAGAGCAGCAAAAAGCACTCTCATTTTACAACCAAGCACTGCCCTTATATCGTGCCGTGGGCGATCGCGGTGGGGAAGCAACCACCCTCACTAGTATCGGTTTAGTCTACTCCGATTTGGGAGAGCAGCAAAAAGCACTCTCATTTTACAACCAAGCACTGCCCTTAAGACGTGCCGTGGGCGATCGCGGTGGGGAAGCAACCACTCTCAATAACATTGGTTCAGTCTACGCCGATTTGGGAGAGCAGCAAAAAGCACTCTCATTTTACAACCAAGCACTGCCCTTATTTCGTGCCGTGGGCGATCGCGGTGGAGAAGCAACCACCCTTGGTAATGTCGGTGGAGTCTACTCCGCTTTGGGAGATCAGCAAAAAGCACTCTCATTTGACAACCAAGCACTGCCCTTATTTCGTGCCGTGGGCGCTCGCGGTGGGGAAGCAACCACCCTCAATAACATCGGTAGAGTCTACGCCGATTTGGGAGAGCAGCAAAAAGCACTCTCATTTTACAACCAAGCACTGCCCTTAATACGTGCCGTAGGCGATCGCGGTGGAGAAGCAACCACCCTTGGTAATGTCGCTGTTCTGGAACGCAACCGAGGTAATCTGACTCTTGCACTTGCCAATATTGAAGCTGCAATCAAAATTATTGAAGACCTTCGCACCAAAGTCATCAGTTCCGAACTACGTACCTCCTATTTTGCCTCCCAGCAAGGCGTTTACGAATTCTACATCGATCTCCTGATGCAGTTGCACAAGCAGCAACCGAAAAAAGGATACGACCAGAAAGCACTACAAGCT
>JBBQRU010000069.1:0-26421 GCA_038214545.1 Cyanophyceae cyanobacterium
TCGTTGCGAACAAATCCGTCGTCAGATGGATGAAACTGAATCTTCTTACGACAAAGAAAAGCTGCAAGAACGTCTAGCTAAATTAGCTGGCGGTGTAGCTGTGGTGAAAGTGGGAGCCGCCACTGAAACCGAAATGAAAGACAAGAAGCTGCGCTTGGAAGATGCAATCAACGCTACCAAGGCTGCTGTTGAAGAAGGTATCGTCCCTGGTGGTGGTACAACTTTGGCTCACTTGTCTCCTCAACTCGAAGCTTGGGCTAATTCTAGCCTCAAGAATGAAGAGTTGATTGGCGCACAGATTGTGGCTCGGGCTTTGGCTGCACCTCTCAAGCGGATTGCTGAGAATGCTGGTCAAAACGGTGCAGTTATCGCCGAACGTGTGAAAGAGAAGGAATTCAATATTGGTTTCAACGCTGCAACAAATGAGTTTGTTGACATGTTTGAAGCTGGTATTGTTGACCCAGCTAAGGTAACTCGTTCCGCTCTGCAAAACGCAGCTTCCATCGCTGGTATGGTCTTAACCACCGAATGTATCGTGGTTGATAAGCCTGAGAAAGACGGTGCTGGTTCTGGCGCTGGTGCTGGTGGTGGCGGTGGTATGGGCGACTACGACTACTAATATCTAACGCCCCTATTTGATTTTGACAGCTGCTTCCTGATGGAAGTGGCTGTTTTTTATTATTTTGTTAAAAATTGTAACAGAATCAGAAGGCGAACTGACTCATCTAGATTTATTTAGTTTTTCTCAGAGAGCCATTCTTCCATTTCTGATAGTTGTTGCCAACCAAGCATCCCCACTATAAATTCATCAAGCTGTTTTTTGTTCAATCTTTCTATCTGGCTAATTAATTGTGGGGTTAAAGCATCGACTCCAAATCTAGCCTGAACTGTTTTATTTGCCGACTCAATCTTTCCTTTGAGTTCGCCTATAATCTCGCCTTTAAGTTCACCTCTAATCTCAGATCTAACTTTATCAAAAAGTTCCATGATAAATTCACTTTCTTGTTTGCCTTGAAGTTTAGCTTTATTCAGTTCTGCTTCATACCAGGCATCGATTTGCGCCATCGTTTTCATGTAATCTCGATCCTCTTCTTCCAAATTTTCTGTAGGTAATTCTTGGAGGTAGACACAGTACTTAGTACAGGCTATGATTATATCATTTTTCTCTCTTTGCTCTGGCAATAGCTGTCTGATGTCGCCAAACGCTCTATTGGCAGCGACTCTATCTCCAAGCATTTTGAGCCACATGGTTTCGGGGCTGTACTCTAATTGGTCGATGACGACAATTCCCATCCGCAAGATAGGAATGAGTCGATATACGCCCAAACCGAATTCTGGAGCGGGTTTAGCACCACACAATTCCAGCATTTTCGGGCTGCAATTAACTGTTAAAATCCACGTAAACGGGTTGTGACTTTCAATCTGGGCTGATGCTTCTTTCGACAGTCTTTGAGAGTTGGTCAATTTCTGTTGAGTTTTAGCAATTTCGATCTGCTCTTTCTTTTTAGGTTCCCAATATAAGTTCTTACGGGTGATGGATTTAAGAATATCTGTTTCTTCAAGATAGCCGCTATAATGTTCGACGATGATCGTATGATGTATTTGCATCAATAAATCGAATAAACCTAGCTTTTCTTCTTGCCATCCTTCATTTTCAGTCTTGCCAATGAACATTAGATCTATTTCAAGATCTTCGTCATTGCGGACTTGAATATTTTGGCGAGTGTCGCCTTTATATTTGTACAAAGATTGGATGTAAAACTTGAAGAATCTATCGTGTTTGTACTGAGCCATATCAACAGCCTAGTGCTATATGAACGAAGCAAACTTAGGTGAGCTAGTATCACCATTTTCCTGTATATTAGCCCACGGAGGTGGGCTTTGTGCGTATAGCCCCAGGCTTGAGCCTGACGGGTTTTGAAGGATGTACCAAAATTTTGGCGCTTCATTTAGATGATGCGACTATGGTAGAAATTTCTTTGAGGATGTAGTTTTCTTCCTGCCGGATTGTCTCTAATCTGGTTAAAAGCTTTGCCATTTGTTCTTGATAATTGTAATTAACCGAGTTAGAAGCCTGTATCCCCTCAGTTCTTTTCATTCCCAATCCGCTAACTGCATTACCAAAAGGTTTAAAAGCAAATTTAAATAAATATTGACTGAACTTCAAAGGTGCTTTCAGTGTGATTAATAAACCTTGCTCAACAAATCTACTGAATAATTTAACTACTTGCCACAGGATAAAAATAGATAAAAATGTGATAATTAAGCTGATAAGTGGGTGATTGATTGCCAAAAAAAATGCTTTGATAGCCGTAGCGATCGCTGGATGAGCATCAATCCACAGATTGACGGCATCCAATTAATGATTAATAAAATTATTAAAAGCCTTTTCAATTGCTGTAGAAGCTGCATTACTTAATTGCTCTGCTTTTTGCAGCGTATCTTCTAAAGAACTTTTACTTTTTTCAAACGTTTCTGTAAGAGAGTCTTCCGCCTGCTTAGTAGTCTCTGTGATGGTATTGATAGCTTTACCTGTCACGGCACTAACACTATCAACTGATTTGGCTGCGGTTTGAGCTAGAGAATCCTTAGCCTGTTCAGCGGTTTGCGTAACTGTATAAATAGCTTTATTAGTTTTTTCAACAACTAGGTCTGTTGCCTTAGTAGTTGCTTCACTTAAAGTTCCTCTCGCTTTCGCTGTAACTTCAGCAACCGTATCCACCGCTTGAGCACTAACTTCTGTCACTTTGTCAACCGCGTTTGCAGTTGCATCGCCCAAAGAATGTTTTGCTTGTTCAGCAGTTGCAGCAACTTTATTAACAGCTTTACTCGCTGCGTCACTCGCAGTATTAACAGCTTTACCAGTTGCGTCACCCACAGTATTAACAGCTTTGCTAGCAGTTTCACTTAAAGACTTGCCCGACTTTTCTAAAAATAACTTGCTAGTGTCAACTACATTTAGCATAATTTCCTCACCAATATTTTTTCGACAAATACAGGTTATCACCCAGACAAACAATCTAGGCTCAGAGTAGATACGGAGATTTGCATTTAAGAAGAAAATTCAGTAATTAAATGTACTATTAGAAACTATCTTGTTGATTCCGAAGTAAAGCTTGCAATATATCTCGTTGTTCCTTCAAGAGAGTTCTGTGACTAAAATTGTAAATTAGTCATGCCGAACGACGAACCATCAATTGCTGGCATAATACACCAATTTCTTGACGTAAATCATCATTTTCTTTAGATAGTTGCTGAATGCGTTGAGTTACGAAAGTTAACTGGTTTAAGGATGCTTCTATCTGAGTTGGCAATTTTGCGCTTGTTATTTGATCAGCATTATCGCTAAAGAGCTTGCTTTCAATTATGTCTAGCTTTGCATACCAAGCATCTAGCTGCTCTTGTTCCCAATTAGTGAGTTGTTCGCCAAGTGTTGAGCGATTGTGCAGTTGCCTCCCCATCTCATCTAAAATCATCAGTTCTCTCCTGACTTGATTTCTATGAAAATTGTACCAATATGTACCAATAAAATTATAATGAAATATCCATGGGATGAACACTGTTGGGTAGGTTATATATGAAGAGTAGCAACAAATACCTGAACCTCTAAAGCCAATGTTGTGGATAATGTTTTCCTGACGTTAAATTATGGAAAGCAAAAGTAAAAATTAGCAGCACGATAGAACCGGCAAGTACGGGTGCAAATAGAAAGTTCCAGTCAGCATGACTCATAATTCCTACTAAAGCAACAGCACCTCCTGGTGGATGTAAAGTTTTTGTTAGTTGCATCAGAAAAATGGCGGTGGAAACGGCTAATGCTATTACCCAGGGATCTGAACCAAACAAATGTCCCAGTATTATACTGACGATCGCACCCAGACAATTTCCGCCAATTAAATTGCGCGGTTGAGCGATGGGACTATCTGGTAAGGCAAAAACTAGCACAGCGGTAGCGCCAAAAGGTGCAGCTATTAACGGATAATGGGTATTGACTGAAATGTATGCTAGCGCGGCAATTCCCAGGAAACTACCAACGTATGTCAACAGCAGTTGTTGATCGGAAAATTGCGGCTGATAAATTGTGTTTCCCAGTAATCGCGATCCTAATTTCTTAATTAAGAAAGTTATTTTTTTAGTTTGATAACTAGAAAAATTGAAATTGCAAAGCTTTAAGAGCCTGAAAAAAAGCTTTTTTAGCCCATTAGCTCTTTTCCGGTTACTTTTGAACAGCATCTTTATCAGGAACAAAAATTATTTATAAATCTAGAATATGATGAATTGTTAATAAACTGTAGCTAAAATTACATTTTGTACATACCAATAGCTGATGGTTAATATAAGTAAATATTATGAACGCTGACGCTGATGGGCGATCGCTCGAAAATTCCCGCTGCAAGCGATGATTAATATAAAGTTTTTAGATTTATCCATGAGCGAAACCAATAATCCCACAGCACTACATACCCTAAATCCGCTAAATCGGTTTTCCGATCGAGTAGCCGATTATGTTAAATACAGACCAAGCTACCCAGCAGCGGCGATTGACATGATTTTAGAAGGATTAGGAACTTCCCCACTGGTTGCAGCAGATATTGGCGCAGGTACAGGGATTTCTTCGCGGTTATTAGCCAATCGCGGAGTGCAGGTACTGGCGATTGAACCAAACGCGGCGATGCGAGCAGGAGCAGAGCCTCATCCTTTGGTAGAATTTCGGGATGGCAAAGCGGAAGAGACTCAGCTTGAAGATGCCTCAGTTGATTTAGTTACTTGCTTTCAAGCTTTTCACTGGTTCGACCCAGAACCAACTTTGTTGGAGTTTCGGCGGATACTCAAATCAACACCTGTAGCCGGACAACCAAGACGGTTAGCTTTAGTGTGGAATAACCGGGACAAAGAAGATGCTTTTACGAATGAATATAGCCAGTTAATCGCTGCAGCATCAAGTAATAGCGCGGTTGAGGCGCGGGTAGACTCTGTACAACCAATACTAGTCAGTCAGCATTTTACTAATGTCCGGGAATATACTTGTGCCAATCGCCAAGAATTAGATTTGTCTGGACTGATTGGTCGGGTGCGGAGTTCCTCTTACATCCCCAACAGCGGAGTATTACTAGAGCAACTAATAT
Organism: Cyanophyceae cyanobacterium; assembly: GCA_038214545.1. GTDB lineage: Bacteria > Cyanobacteriota > Cyanobacteriia > Cyanobacteriales > Nostocaceae > JBBQRU01. The sequence continues at coordinate 5,127 of JBBQRU010000069.1, forward strand.
CAGACCTAGAAAAGTTGTATGAGCGCTTTCAGGACGATCGCGGTCTTGTCTACCTAAGTTACTCAACGAGCGTACATTTGGCAGAACCATCATTTACATAACTTAAATTCTGGAAATATCGCTTAAATTGAGTAAAATATTGTCATTGTAGGGCTATTTAATTCTTCCCTAGCCCGGAAGATCTGCATTAGTAATGCTGGATAGATACTATAACCTCAAGACTTGAGCTTACTAACCTTAATGCTTGAGCTTACTCGCTTTTAGTATTTCCAAATGATCAACCGCAGCCGACTGGCTCTCCAAAAGCTCCAGCCCAAAATCCTGATTTTCACATTTTGTGCGTCTTTACTACCAGTAATCTTTCTGTTGAGTTTAGCGTCGCGATTTGTCAATCAACCGTTAATTGAATTAGAAAAAACTCGACTTGACGATCAGGTTTTAGCTTTTCGCGGCTATATGGCGGCGACAGAAACCGGATTGCAAAATCTGACTGGTAGTAACACCAATTGGACTGATTTTTACCAAGCGGCGCAAAGAGACGACCGCACTTGGATCAAAAAAGAAGTTTCTCAGTCAATATTTTTATCTACTGATGTCAAAGAAATCAAAATCGTCAATTTTAATAACGAAGTTTTAGACAAGTCTGGTACAACGCTAGATTTACCCTTTGTACAAGCAAAAATAAAACTATTGCAAGCCGAGAACAAACTTACTCACGCATTAATCGATACAAATAAACAAGGATTAATGTTATTAGGAGTTGCACCCATTCGTCAAAGTGATGGCAAAGGTAAAGCGCCAGGAACTTTGATTTTAGGACAGTTCATTAACCAAAGTTGGTTAGATAAATTTTTAAATTACTCTCAACCAACAACCAAAGTGCAAATCTGGTCACTCCAGGGAAAGTTACTGGCTGCTAATAGTACGTATGTAAGCCTAGACCAATGGGAACAGACTTACTTCATGTCTCAGGTTCTACCAACTATTCGCACCAGTAAATCAGTGTACCGCATTGAAAATAATGCACTGAATCTGATTTATGCGCCGATTACTTCTGGGAAGCAAATAATTGCGATCGCTAAAATCCAAATTGTATCCAAATATTTCCGCCAAGCATCAGTCGCCTTACAGCGTTTGATTTGGATTGGCTTGATTTTAGCTGTATTACTCTCAGTGGTGATGGCGACTTTGTTAGCTAAACAAATTGGTCAACCAATTAACCAACTAGCAAAACGTAGCCAAACCCTGGCTGCTGGGGATTTGACCACCGCCATTCCTGGGGTTAACTTTGGTGGCGAAATCGGACAACTCGCCAATGCTTACCAGGAAATGGCTGAGGCGCTAAAAACCCTGATTAACAACTTAGAAAAACGAGTCCAAGAACGCACTCAAGAGCTAGAAATCGCGCGTCAAACTTTAGAAGAACGAGTAGGAGAACGCACAGAAGAACTAAACCATAAAAATCAAGAATTAGAAGGTGCTTATAAATTATTACAACAACTTAACAAAGAAGTCACGACCAAAGCCAATGAATTGAGCGCCGCCTTAACCAACCTGCGAGTGACACAAGCTCAGCTAATTCAAACTGAAAAAATGTCTTCCCTGGGAAATGTGATTGCGGGTATCGCTCACGAAATTAATAATCCGATTAATTTTATTCACGGCAACACCACGTATGTTAATCAGTATGTACAAGAATTACTGACTCTGCTCCAATATTACCAGCAACGCTATGCCGATCCAGAACTTCAACTATACGCTCAAGAAATAGATTTGGAATTTATCCAAGCCGATTTAGTAAAAATTCTCCTATCGATGAAAGCCGGAACTGAACGCATTCGTCAGGTTGTGTTATCTTTAAGAAATTTTTCTCGCCATGACGAGTCAGAAATGAAAACAGTGGATATTCACGAAGGAATTAATAGTACGTTATTACTTCTACAACATCGACTAAAATTTAATAATATTAATATTGACATAATTAAAGAGTATAGCAATCTGCCGCAAATTGAATGCTATCCTCAGCAGTTGAATCAAGTATTCATGCATGTGATGAATAATGCTATTGATGCCCTAGAAAATACTCAAGGACGAGTCAACCAAAAAATTGTGATTATTACTCAATGTCAAAAGTCAGAACAAATCCAAATCAAATTTATTGATAACGGCTGTGGTATACCAGAAGAGATTCTTCCCAAGGTATTCGATCCATTTTTTACAACTAAAGATGTTGGTAAAGGTACAGGTTTGGGTTTAGCAGTAGCTTACCAAATTTTACAAAAACATCATGGCAGTATCAAAATTATTTCTACATTAGGTACGGGATGTGAGGTTATGATTGAATTGCCTCAATCTTTGAATTAAATTTTGGCGAGTTGCAGCATAATTCGTGACAGCACTTAACTCGGAAGCACCAATCCCCAATAGTTGGCATGGCAATCTCAAACTCGTGTATGCTCATCGCCAAGGAACAACAGTACTACAGTCCAGTCAAAATCAAGCGCCTTTGAAAGTGCAGCGCCCATTTTACCCAGAAGGACGAGAAGTTTGCCATAGTGTGATCCTACATACTGCGGGAGGGGTGGTAGGTGGCGATCGCTTATCTATCGACTGTCAACTCCAAGAAAACGCTAGCGCCTTAATCACCACAGCTAGCGCGGGTAAGATCTATCGCAGTAATGGTTTACAGGCAAGACAAACCATAAACATCCAAGTAGGCACAGATGCTTGTTTAGAATGGTTGCCTCAAGAAACAATTGTATTCAATAGTGCAAATTACCGACAAGACTTACAGGTAGAATTAGCTCTAAAAGCCAGCTACTTAGGCTGGGAGATCACGCGGTTTGGGCGGAGTGCTAGAAGAGAGATGTTTTGCCAAGGAGAGTGGCGATCGCATACGGAAGTTTGGCAGCAAGGTAATCCTTTATGGATCGATCGCCAATGGCTACCAGGTTCAACAGAGGTCTTTCACAGTCCTCACGGCTTGGCTGGTCAGCCAGTGGTGGGTAGTCTGGTTTGGATTGGTCAAGCTGTTTCACCGGAAATTGTGGAAACTGCACGTTCTTTTATGGGGTTAAAATCCCAGCCTATTCCAAGTGGAAAGTTACTCGCTGGTGTGACTCGTCTACCACATGGGTTATTGTGTCGATATCGTGGTTCTTCGACAAGGGAGGTGAGAAACTGGTTTACAGAGGTTTGGCAGTTATTACGTTTGTCTTGTTTACAGCGGACTAGCTGTGTACCTAGAGTTTGGCAGGTTTAACCACAAAGGTAGAAGAGAAATGCAGTTGACGCCGCAGGAAAAGGATAAGTTGTTGATTTTTACGGCGGCTTTGGTCGCTGAAAGGCGGAAGGAACGGGGTTTGAAGTTGAATTATCCGGAGGCTGTGGCTTATATTTCGGCGGCGATTTTGGAGGGGGCGCGGGATGGTCGGACTGTGGCTGAGTTGATGAGTTATGGTACTACTGTTTTAAAGCGGGATGATGTGATGGAGGGTGTACCAGAAATGGTGCATGAGGTGCAGGTTGAGGCGACTTTTCCGGATGGGACAAAGTTGGTGACTGTGCATAATCCGATTTGTTAGTGTTCACGCATGAGCGTGAGAGAAGTCGTTAGACGTTAGGCGCGAAGGCGCGAAGAAGAAAGATATGGTTCCGGGTGAATATGTTGTCCTTGATGGGGATATTGAGTTGAATTTGGGGTTGGTGACGGTTCGGTTGCTGGTGGCGAATACGGGCGATCGTCCGATTCAGGTTGGTTCACATTTTCATTTTTTTGAGGTGAATCCGGCTTTGAGTTTTGACCGCGCGGAGGCTCGCGGGATGCGTTTGGATATTCCGGCGGGGACTGCTGTTCGTTTTGAGCCGGGTGATGAGAAGGAGGTGACTTTAGTGCCTTTGGTTGGGAGTCGCCAAGTTTATGGGTTTAATAACAAGGTGGATGGGTATTTAGACAGTTAAGCTATCTTTTTGCTTATAGATGCTTATTGGTATTGTTTTTTACCAATTTTTTAGGCTGTGCATTTTATTGGGTTGATTAAAAATTATTCATAAATAAAAATGACATCTCAAATAGATTATCGTCCAATTCAAGGCTTATACCATCAACATTTTCCGCAGCAACGCTTGTTTGATTCATGGTATTCAATCTTTACTTATAGTCATACTAAGATTATCTCATGTCTAGGAGCAATATTTTTTTTAAGTTGTCTATACGGATATTTATTTTTAGTTTCTCCTTTTATTTTTAAATGGCGAGTTATTCCATCATGGAATCAGTTTTCAACTAGTTTCGCCAATCTGATTTTGGCAATGACTGCAAGCTTTTTTGTCTATTTAGTTGTCATGATTTCCCTGCGCCTAGGAACTCTGATCTTCTCACCAGCGTTTTTTTGGCAGAAAATTAAAAATCTTTTACTCCCAGTAGGCTATTTAGGATTGGTGGTCAGTTTATATTTTTCACTATGCTATGGATTGTCTTATATCAATATTGTGCATAACTTTTGCGATGTCACGACACTGAAGCAATTGGATTATCCTCAATATCACCAATCAATGTATGTAGCTTCCAGTCAGTGTTTAATCGACGAAGATCCAACCTACTCATTCTGGGTAAAAGATAGATGGATACCATTAGTACACAAAATAGCTGAAGTTAAAGATATATCTACCGTTAATCAAAATACTTATCTCGACAAAATTACAGACAAAGATGGCACCATAGGATTTTACTTTAACGATAGCGATGGCGAAGGCTTTTGGTATTATCATCTACCAGATAAGCAAAGCTGGTATCATTATCAAAAAAGAATCAAGAGAGTAACTGAAAGCCATTTTTTTAAATTCTAAATTCATTAAAAATTAGACCTGAATGATTTTTTAAGATAAAATTCACATACGGACGCAAGGAGAATGAATTATGAGCTATCGGATGGATCGTCGTGCTTATGCTGAAACTTATGGTCCGACAGTTGGCGATCGCGTCCGTTTAGCCGACACAAGCTTATTCATCGAAGTTGAAAGAGATTTTACCACCTATGGCGACGAAGTAAAATTTGGTGGCGGGAAGGTGATTCGCGATGGGATGGGACAATCGCCGATTTCTAACGCTGATGGGGCTGTGGATTTGGTAATCACCAACGCTTTGATTCTCGATTGGTGGGGAATTGTCAAGGCTGATATTGGGATTAAAGAGAGCAAGATTTTCAAAATCGGCAAAGCCGGAAATCCTTATATTCAAAATCATGTCGATATTATTATTGGTCCAGGTACAGAAGTACTAGCTGGGGAAGGGATGATTCTCACGGCTGGAGGGATTGATAGTCATATTCATTTTATTTGTCCGCAACAGATTGAGGTCGCTATAGCTAGCGGAATTACAACAATGATTGGTGGTGGTACAGGTCCTGCTACTGGGACAAACGCGACGACTTGTACACCTGGACCTTGGAATATTTACCGGATGTTACAAGCGGCTGATGCTTTCCCGGTGAATTTGGGATTCTTAGGTAAAGGTAATACCAGCCAACCACAAGGTTTAGTCGAACAAATCGCAGCGGGGGCGATGGGTTTAAAATTGCACGAGGATTGGGGAACTACTCCTGCGACCATTGATACTTGCTTAACAGTCGCGGATGAATATGATGTCCAGGTGGCGATTCACACCGATACTCTGAACGAAGCCGGATTTGTGGAAGAGACGATCGCGGCTTTTAACAATCGCGTCATCCACACTTACCATACAGAAGGTGCTGGTGGTGGTCATGCACCGGATATTATCAAAGTCTGTGGGACAGCCTGTGTGTTGCCATCTTCTACTAATCCAACTCGTCCTTACACTCTTAACACTTTAGATGAACATCTAGATATGTTAATGGTATGTCACCATCTCGATCCAGCTATTGCGGAAGATGTTGCTTTTGCGGAATCGCGCATCCGCCCTGAAACAATTGCAGCGGAAGATATTCTGCACGACCTCGGCGCATTTAGCATGATTTCTTCCGACTCCCAAGCAATGGGACGGGTGGGCGAGGTAATTATTCGTACTTGGCAAACAGCCCACAAAATGAAAGAACAGCGCGGCGACCTCAACCTAGCAGAGGCGCAAAGAGCTGATAATTTCCGCGCCAAGCGATACATTGCGAAGTATACAATTAACCCGGCGATTACTCACGGGATTGCCACTCATGTCGGTTCGGTGGAAGCGGGGAAATTGGCAGATTTATGTTTGTGGCGTCCGGCATTTTTTGGTGTAAAACCGGAGATAGTCATTAAAGGCGGGATGATAGCTTGGTCGCAGATGGGTGATGCGAATGCGAGTATTCCGACGCCGCAGCCTGTACATATGCGCCCAATGTTTGGTAGTTTTGCCGGTGCGCGTCACGCTACCTCATTAACCTTTGTCTCACAATTAGCTGCGGAACAAGAGATTCCCAAGCAACTAGGTTTGCAAAAGCTGACTGTAGCAGTTTCGGGGACACGTCAATTGAGTAAGCGAGATATGAAGTTGAATGATGCGCTACCTCACATGGAAGTAGATGCGGAAACCTATGAAGTCCGGGCTGATGGCGAGTTGCTAACTTGTGAACCGGCTACAGTTTTACCAATGGCGCAGCGCTACTTTTTGTTTTAGATGTGCGGAAAAGAGCCTGATTTCGCTGTAGTACTTAGTAGTATCTTGCTAATTAACAGATATACTACCTACTGATGTCGCTTTCAACTGTTACCCAAGTGGTATAGTTACTGATCGTATTCAGTCTTCCTCTTTCCCCGGCATGATTTGCTCCCCAAACAATTTCATACCCAAAAACAACCCCCGGCTACTTGTTAAAAATAATCAAGTATCGGCAGATATAACTTTGGTGCTGAAGAATCCTTCTTAGGTGGGAGGTTAATTCGGGGTTCAGAGGAAAAAATGATACAGAAACCGGCTAGTTTAAAAAACTTTAATTTCACCGTGTACACCTAGGCTCCATGATGCAATCTTCTCATTCCGATCAAATTCTTGTTGTCGATGACTCTCCAGATAATGTGTTTTTAATCAAAACGATCTTGGAAGAAGAGGGTTACACAATCCATACAGCAGAAGATGGTCCCTCTGCTTTGGCGCAAATTACGGCTAGTGGACCTGATTTAGTGCTTTTAGATGTGATGATGCCGGGAATGGATGGCTATGAAGTGACGAGACGCATCCGCAATAACACAGAATTACCTTTTATCCCCATTCTCCTCATTACCGCTTACGACTCACCTAGTGTTGCTCAAGGATTAGATTTGGGTGCGGATGATTTTATTCGCAAACCTGTCGCCGTCGAAGAGTTACTCGCGCGAGTGCGATCACTGTTACGTCTCAAGCATAGTATTTATGAACGCGATGAAATCGCTCGCCAACGGGAAGATTTTGTCTCTCGTCTGACTCACGATTTACGCACGCCGCTAGTCGCCGCCGATCGGATGCTGACATTATTTGAGCAAGGTGCTTTAGGCGATCTTTCTTCTACCATGCTCGAAGCGATCAGCACAATGGCTCGCAGTAATTCTAATTTGTTACAAATGGTAAATACCTTACTTGAGGTTTACCGTTTTGAAGCTGGTCGCAAAAGCTTGGCTTTTCAACCTGTGGATCTTTATGAGTTGCTAACTGAGGTGGCGAAGGCTTTGACTCCTTTAGCCGCAGAAAAAGGTCTATCAATTGACCTTAAACTCGGAGAAATCGGAAAAAATAAAGTTTCTGCCGATCGCTTAGAATTAAATCGTCTATTTACTAATTTAGTTGGTAATGCGATTAAATTTACTGATTCAGGAGCAGTCACAATTGCATTAGTTCCAAATGTGCCAACACCAGAATATATTACAGTAGAAGTAGCAGATACAGGTGTAGGTATCCCCGTAGAAGAACTAGCAACTTTATTTGAAAGATTTCGTTCTGGTAGCCATAAGCGTTCCGGTAGTGGTTTAGGACTATACCTTTCGCGGAGAATTGCCGAAGCTCATCAGGGTACAATTCAGGTGAGGTTGGAATTGGGTAAAGGGAGTGTGTTCTCTGTAAGTCTGCCTATTCGCCAATGACTTTATTAATTCCCACGCTACACCAACAGCGCCAGTTCTTTTCTACTGGTACAACCAAAGACATTGCTTTTCGCATTACCCAACTCAAAACTCTCAAGAATGCGATTGTTGAACAAAAACAAATCATTCTCGATGGTCTAAAAGCTGATATGCATAAGCCAGAATTTGAGGCTTATGGTGCAGAAATCTTTGTTTTAAGAGAAATTAATCATGCGATTAAGAATCTCCATAGTTGGTCTCAGCCAAAAAAAGCAGCCATTACACTTGAACAATTTCCAGCGACTGCACATCTTTATCCAGAGCCGCTGGGGGTAGTTCTCATCATTGGCGCTTGGAATTATCCCTTTCAATTAATGATTTCGCCGTTAATTGGCGCGATCGCCGCCGGAAATTGTGCGATTCTCAAGCCTTCCGAAATTGCTTCCCATACTTCTATTGTTTTAGCAGAATTAATGAGGAAATATTTCCCGGCTAATTATATTGCTGTGATTGAAGGCGGTGTAGACACAACTCAACAATTATTAGCGCAAAAGTTTGACCACATCTTTTTTACTGGGGGAACGGCTGTAGGCAAAATTGTCATGACTGCAGCCGCCCAACATTTGACACCTGTGACTTTAGAATTAGGTGGGAAAAGTCCTTGTATTATTGATCAGGATGTGGATATTGAAAACACTGCGAGACGAATTGCTTGGGGTAAGTTTCTCAACGCCGGACAAACTTGTATTGCTCCTGACTATCTTTTAGTCCACGAGAAAGTCAAGCCAGATTTATTAGCTAGTTTGCAAAAATGCTTGCACGAATTTTACGGGGATCAGCCGGAACTGAGTCCAGATTATGCCAGGATTATCAATCAGCGCCACTTTCAACGCCTAGCTAATTTGCTGGGTGGGGACATATGTGTCGGTGGAGAGACTAATTTAGATGAATTATATATTGCGCCAACAGTAATCGATCGCGTCAGTTGGGAAGATCCCATCATGCAAGAAGAAATTTTTGGTCCGATTTTGCCGGTGATTGAGTACTCGGAGATTGAGCAAGCGATCGCAATGGTCAACGCCAAACCAAAACCTTTGGTTTTATATTTTTTCTCCCAAAACAAAAACCTCCAAAAACGCATCTTACAAGAAACTTCATCGGGAGGAGTTTGTCTCAATGACACCATGCTGCAATTTATTAGTTCATCTTTACCCTTCGGTGGTGTTGGTGATAGCGGGATCGGCGGCTACCACGGTAAAGCCAGTTTCGACACTTTTACTCATTACAAAAGTGTCTTAAAGCGCTCTTTCTTGCTCGATTTTAAATGGCGATATGCCCCTTATCAAGGCAAGTTTTGGCTATTAAAGCTATTTATTGGCTAATTTACATTGTCAACGACTATAACGCTCTTCCGCCCAAGGTTCTCCTCGGTGGTGATAGCCATTGCGTTCCCAAAAACCTGATTCTTCGTGGTCTAAGAACTCTAAACCATTAATCCACTTAGCACTTTTCCAAGCATAAAGGTGTGGAACAACTAAGCGCATAGGTCCACCGTGTTCGGTTGAGAGGGGTTCACCAAAGACTGTATGAGCAAAGAAATTTTCTTCCCGCAGAAAATCTTCTAGGGGAATATTCGTAGTGTAGCCACCGTAGCAGTGTTCCATCACATGGACGGCTTTAGGATCTAACTCGATTAAGCGCATGAAATCGGTGACTTTGACACCAGTCCATTTGACATCCAGTTTAGACCAACGAGTTACACAGTGAAAATCCGCTGTAAACTCGTTTTGTGGTAGCGCCATGAAATCTGACCAACTAAAGGTGGCAGGTTTTGCCAAACCCCAAACTCGGAATTGCCATCCCTCACGATTAACTTGAGGCGTTTCCCCGTAAGTTAATACCGGAAAGCCTTTCGCCAGATATTGACCAGGAGGAACCCGTGAGCTTTCATTTTCAGACGCTTTTTGAAAGAATTTTCCTAGCATAATCATTAAAAAATAATTTTTTGCCTGTGTTTGGAGTTTGACCAGAATAAGTAGCCCGTGCTGAGTTCGCCTCAACTACTCAGCACAAACAGCCATTTATTCTGCTTCTTCTTCTTGATCTAAGGCTGGGTAAACAAATTTAGAGCGACCTGAGAGGATTGATTTACCTAAGCTGAGAGCTTTTTGAGCTTCAACAACAGCTTTGTGCTTCCAGGTAGCTTTGCGTTTATCTCTTTTCGATTTTGATGTTTTCTTCTTAGGAACAGCCATGACTGCGGATACTGCAATTATAGACAACCCTCCCATTCTAGAGCAGAAAAGGAGAGTGGGGCAGTACTAAGGTTGAGAAAACTTCCGGCGAAATGCTGCTGGTGGTTTGGGATTGAAATTTTCTCCGGGACGCAAGTTATCAGTGGAGGTGGAACCGGGTTTAACAATTTGCGGTTGAGTGGGAATTGTTGGTTTTGGCGGGTAGCCACCAGTTAAGGTGTTGGTTGGTGGTGGTGGTGGCGTCGGAATGTTAGTTTGACCGAAGGGTTGTGTGGCGACATCTTGCCAGTGAAGGAGAGAACGGGCGGTTTTGTAATAGGTAGCCCAACGTTGTGGATCGGGACGACTGCGCCATTGGGGACGACTTACGTCTAATGAGAGAACTGGAGCGATCGCTCCTTGATTTTGTCCAGAGACGCTGATGGAAACTTGTGTGACTAAAATATCTTGGTCGAAACTGCGTTGAGCCGCTGCTCTTGCTGCTGCTTCGGCTCGTCTTAATAAGGTATCGTAATTTTCACCGGCTTCACGCTCTAGTGCAAAGTCGAGTCGCGCGGTGTAAGCTTGAGCGATTTGCGGCGCTAAAACACTTGTTGCGAGCCACAAGCCTCCGCCTCCCAGTAGCATCAACATGGCAGCCGTTTTGCTGTTTTTGATTGGATGCTGCCACACCTGACGTAATTTATTATTCAACCGATCTATGTATTTATTACTAGGCTTGTAACTCATAAACTCAATTGCTCCTTGATGATCTGTTCTATTTCTGTGCATCTATTGTGGCTCAGATTAAATGTGATACCAAGAACAATTTCTGTTTGCCAGCGGGGAAAATCACTATTAAACTATAAAAAATCTCTCAATCATAATTTGCACTTATAGCAAAATCTATCTGTCAAATTCTAAATACATTCGTCAAACAAGCTTTATATCGGCAAAGAAGAGCGAATTGTGCGTCATTCATCTGTAATCTGCTAGAAGACTATATTTTCGGCAAGAATTTAATCACATACTTTTAACCACAATGGCAAATTACTGGGCGATTTTAATCGGGATTAATCAATATCAATTCTTCCAGCCTTTGGGTTATGCCCAAGCCGATGCTGAGGGATTACGAAATTCTTTGCTCGCTCAAGCTGGGTTTTTGCCGGAAAACTGCATATTGATGACAGATACTTCTCCGGCGTGGGAAAAGCATTCTACTTATCCCAGTCAAGAAAATGTGCTGCAATTACTAGGTTCCCTAATCTCAAAACTCCAAAAAGAAGATCATCTATGGATCTTCTTCAGTGGTTATGGTGTTTACCACGACAAACAAGATTACTTAATGCCTGTTCAAGGCGATCCCAAAAATATAGTTGCTACCGGGATCGAAATGCGATCGCTGTTTTTGGATTTGCACACAGCTACAGTGGGGAATGTCGTCGTTTTGCTGGATATGAACCGCGCCGCCAGTACGGAAGCTGACGTACCTCTGGGGCATGAGACCCTAGAACTAGGTTTAGAGCTAGAAATCCCTGTAATACTCGGTTGTACTCCGTTCCAATACTCCCACGAAAGTGCCGAATTGGGTCACGGATTTTTTACAGCGGTACTTATAGAAGCTTTACTGGTTGGTTATGCCAATACTTTAGGTGAGTTGGAAGGCTACTTGAGCGATCGCACTCCCCAACTATGTCAACATTATTGGCGTCCAATTCAAAATCCCTACACAGCAATTCGTCCCCCGGAAATCAGGGATCAAACTATCATCCCCAAATTAAGCGTTTACCATCGCCAGGGAGATGAGGAATGGATGGACGGACACATAGACAGCGGACAAGTCAACAAAACTCCCACTCCCCCACATTCCCCCACTCCCCCCATCTCCCCCTCCCCCAAACCCCCAATCGACAGGTTTCCGCTCGTATTATGGTGGGCGGGAGGCATTATGCTGCTGCTGAGTTTAATGCTATTTGTTTTTGCTCGCCATCGGGAAGCAACAAATAAGCGGACAGCTAGTGCGGCTGTGATGATTGTCAAATCATTGCCGAATGTTAGCAGTACTGGCTGATATCTTCGCCGCATTCATCGGCTAAATAACACATCGCCCGGAAACGCAAACCCACGACTTCGTTATACAAGGGGTTGAGTTTGCACATGGGTGGGATATGAAATAGTTTTTTCCCGAAAAACTTCACATCGCGCTCAAACGGACATTGTGACGGAATAGATTGACACAATCGGTGAGCTAGGCGGCGATCGCTAACTTGAATATTGTCTACCCATTGGCGCAGAGGTTGCAAAATGTCGCCGTGGCGTTTTGGCGTAGGAGGGCGCAGCGGGCTGGAGTTAGTTTCTCTAACATCTTCCTCATGTGGAACTGAAATCCAGCTTGCGAAGAAGATGCTTTTTGTGGTATAGTCAAACACATTCATGGATCATCCCTCTGTCTCATGGAGGCTATAGAACTGTCTATAAAACATCTACACCGTAATATTGATGTTTTTCTGGACATTTCAGTTATTTGTTAGCGTCAATCAAAGCGTGAAGTAGATGTGCTCAAGGTAAGAACTTTCCAGTCCATCGTCAAGTTAACTGAAACACAGCCAAATAAAAAGACCAATTTGGCAATCTTCTTGATAACTTGACCCACTTTAAACTTTAATGAAGTCATCAACCGTTGGTTGGGTGTTGATGCAGGTTCATCATGTTTATCGTGCAATAAAGTCATTCAGTCACCTTTGATAGGTATAAACGCACAAGATGTGCATAGTTAATCATGGTTACACTTATATCTTAAGGTTAACTTTTATTAACTAATGTTACTATCGTGACTTAGTAAATTATTTTCTGTATCCCGTGTTACAGTTTTTCTAAGTTCAGTATATACCCTTAGAATTCAGTCTGGTAGAGACATTGCTGAATTTGAACCAAAAACTCTCTCAGTAATAACACGTAATTACCTAAGATCAAATATATCACTTCACCAAACAAGATAGAGATATTTCTATCTCTATCCTGCTGATAAATCTCTTCCAAATAATCTGACTCAGAGAATATTTATTAGTTCCTCTCCTACTAAGATGCGACTGCAGTTGTCCGGCGGCGTCTTCTGCCATCCGCAACTTTAACTGCAGGCTCATCAGGAGTTTGCATGAGCAACGTTACCGATGCTTGACATTGCAATTCCCGCTTGAGAGAACGTTGTAATTCTCGCTCTAGCTGGACGTGCAAACCTGCCCAATCAAGTTGAGATTGTTCGCCACTATCAAAAGCACGGGCAAATTCTGGCCAGCGGGTGCGGAGAATGTCTTCGATGCGTTCTTGTACCCATTTCTGTAGTAGCGATCGCTCAATGGATGTCACCACACCACGCAAGTGAATTTCTGGTTTCGCCAGTAGCTTACCACTCCAATCAATGGCGGCGGCAATTGTCACCATACCTTCTGCAGCCAGCTTTTGACGTTCTTGCAGGACTTTAGCGCTGACCATTCCCGAACTTGAGGTATCGACTAATTCAATTCCTGATGGAACTTTGCCAGTTACGCGGATACCTTTTTCTGAAACTTCCACCACATCACCATTATTGATAATCACCATGTTTTCGGCGGGAATACCCATGCTTTGTGCTGTCTGGGAATGCTTCACCAACATGCGGTGTTCACCGTGAACTGGTAAGAAGAATTTGGGTCGGGTCAGATTGATCATTAACTTTTGGTCTTCTTGACAGCCGTGACCAGAAACGTGAATGCCTTTATCTCGACCGTAGACAACACTTGCACCTTGAATCATTAATTTATCAATGGTGTTGACTACAGCGATCGTGTTGCCGGGAATTGGGTTGGCGGAGAAGACGACTGTGTCACCGGGACGGATTTTGATGTGAGGGTGTTCTTGATTCGCAATTCGGGTCATCGCCGACATTGGTTCACCTTGAGAACCTGTAGTCAAAATCAATACCTTGTCATCTGGCATACTGCGAATGACGTGTAGCGGTTGCAAGAGATTGTCTTCGCACTTGATGTAACCTAGATTTCGGGCATGGGCGATCAAGTTCAACATGGAACGACCAACCACGGAAACTACACGACCTTGCTTTTTCGCGATATCGAGAATCATGTTGATCCGATGCACGGAAGATGCGAAGGTGGTGACGAATAAGCGTCCGGTGGCTTGAGAAAAGACGCGTTCGAGGTTGGGATAAACCGAACGTTCTGATGGTGTGAATCCGGGAATTTCGGAGTTGGTGGAGTCACTAATTAAGCAAAGAACACCTTTTTCGCCATGTGCGGCAAGCCTTTGGAGATCGAAAAATTCACCATCTACTGGAGTGTGGTCGAATTTAAAGTCTCCTGTGTGGATGACGACACCGGCGGGGGTGTGTAAAGCAATGGTGAAACTATCGGCAATTGAGTGGGTGTTGCGGATATATTCGACCTCGAAGCATGAGCCGATTTTGACGATGTCGCGTGGCTTGACAGTCTTGAGAACTGTGCGATCGCGTACTCCCGCTTCTTCTAATTTCCCTTCTAGCATTGCCAACGCTAGTCTAGGACCATAAATTACGGGAATATCAAATTGCTTGAGGTGAAAGGCAATGCCACCGATATGGTCTTCGTGACCGTGGGTGACGATCATGCCTTTAATTTTGTGACGATTTTCTCGCAGATAAGTTGTATCTGGGAGTACAATATTTACCCCATGCATACCATTTGTCGGGAAAGCTAAACCAGCGTCTAACAACACGATTTCGTCGTTGTATTCAAAAACGCAGGTGTTTTTACCAATTTCGTGCAGCCCACCTAAGGGAATAATTTTTAGGGCTGGTGTTGATTCGATTTTAGTCATTTTGTCCTTATGTATCTAGTTAAAGAAAGAAACGTATCAGTAAGTTAAGTGAGTCCGTGAAGCAGCTGAGTTTTAATCAGATATTTAATAAAATTGATAGATCTAGCAATTGTCACAAGTAAGCGTGTGTTACTTATCACTGCTCTTTACATGGCTATTGGTCTTCAATATTCAGTTGCCGAACTAAAGTAGAGCTAGTTCCTGAAGC
Source organism: Cyanophyceae cyanobacterium (assembly GCA_038214545.1). Taxonomy (GTDB): domain Bacteria; phylum Cyanobacteriota; class Cyanobacteriia; order Cyanobacteriales; family Nostocaceae; genus JBBQRU01. The sequence continues at coordinate 20,463 of JBBQRU010000069.1, forward strand.
ACTGCTGTTAATTTTTGATTAACTTCATCATCTACGGCACATAGTGGCGGACGAGTTGCTCCTACTTTCCAGCCTTGAAGCTTAAGAGCTGCTTTGACGGGAATCGGATTTGTTGTCGCAAACAAAGCCTTAAATAAAGGAAATAATTGGAGATGAATTTCTGTGGCTACTTGCACTTTGCCTGATTCAAAGGCTTGGATCATCTGTTGGAGCTGCTTTCCAACTAAATGAGACGCCACGCTGACTACACCCTTTGCCCCAATTGCTAATAGAGGCAAGGTGAGAGAATCATCGCCTGAGTATATTTGAAATTCCGGGGGTGTTAAACGGCGCATTTCACTCGCCTGATCCAAGTTTCCACTTGCTTCTTTTATCCCCACGATATTTTCAACTTCAGCCAAGCGGGCAACTGTTTCTGGCTGAAGGTTTTGACCAGTCCGCCCTGGCACATTGTATAGCAATAAGGGTAGCTCATCGGCAGCTTGGGCGATTGCCCGAAAGTGCTGATAAAGTCCTGCTTGCGGCGGCTTGTTGTAATAAGGAACAACTTGTAAAGATCCATCTAATCCTATTTTAGCGGCTTTTTTGGTAGCGGAGATAGCTTCTTCGGTTGAATTGGAACCACATCCTGCCATCACCTTAGCTTTTCCGGCTAATGCCTGCAACACGACGACGAATAAATTATATTCTTCATCCCAACTCAGTGTGGGCGATTCGCCTGTTGTTCCACATAATACCACAGTATCCGTACCGTTGTCAGCTAGATGCACTGCTAATTCGGCGGCGGTGTCATAATCCACACTCCCGTCTTCCTTAAACGGTGTGATCATCGCTGTTAAGACTCTGCCAAAATCTACCACTCGTCTTCCTCCACCACAATGAGCGTCTTTCGTCGGGATATCACTAATTCTTTTGACCCATAACTAATTGCGGCTGTAGCAAGTTCTTTGCCACTAACAACTCGGCAATTTGAATGGCATTCAAGGCAGCGCCTTTGCGGATTTGGTCGCCACACAGCCAGAGTTCTAGTCCACAAGGATGAGAAATATCTTGGCGAATTCGTCCGACAAGAACTTCATCCTCACCTGTTGCTTCTATCGGCATCGGGAAATGATTGCTGTGCCAATCTTCAACTAATTTCACTCCGGGTGCGGCACTTAAAATTTCTCTGGCGATTTCGGTGTCAAAGGGAGTCGCAAATTCCAGGTTAATCGCTTCTGAGTGTGCCCGGAGTACGGGAACCCGCACACAGGTGGCTGTGATTCTGATTTCCGGAGCAGCGAAAATTTTCCGCGTCTCGTTGACCATTTTCATTTCTTCTTCACAATACCCGGAATCGTTCAAAGGTGAATTGTGGGGAAATAAATTAAATGCCAACGGGTAAGGAAACACTGTGGCGACGGGAGTTTCTCCTTGTAAAATTGCTCTAGTTTGAGTGAGGACTTCTTCCATTGCTCTGGCACCAGCACCACTCGCCGATTGATAGGTGGCGGCAACAATTCGTTGCACTTTTTGGACTTGATGTAATGGCCAGACGACTACTGCCATCAGAATTGTCGTGCAGTTAGGGTTGGCAATAATTCCTTGATGGTTGGCGGCGGCTGTGGGGTTGACTTCGGGGACGATTAAGGGGACTTCCGGGTGCATCCGGAAGGCACTGGAGTTATCAATTACCACTGCGCCTTGAGCAACGGCAATTGGTGCCCACGTTTTGGATATGCTGCCACCGGCACTGGCGAGGACGATATCCACGTCTTTGAAGGCGCGATCGCTCACTGCTTCCACTAGCAAGTTTTCGCCTTGATATTGGATCGTTTTCCCGGCACTGCGATCGCTTGCCAAAAGCTTTAACTCGGATAACGGAAAATTACGCGCTGCTAGTAACTGCAGCAACTCCGCGCCGACTGCACCCGTAGCACCTAAAACAGCAACTCGATAGGATTTAGACAAACTTGCCTCCTTGAGATATATTCTGAGCGATATAAACCAAAATTTAAAGTCATGCAATTCTAAATCTGGTGAGTTTTTATAACTTTACAAACTTTTTCCTAAACAATATTCACGTAGTTTTTTCTTTCTATCAATAATTCGCAGTTTCCGGCAATTAATCTTAAAATCTCAAACTAATTTAACAATTATTATTTGCCACTCAGTACCATGTTACTCGGCAATGATAAGATCGGTTATCAGTGTAACAAGCGACGCCTTTGGCGGTTAGTAAGAATATATGTACTATTATTCAGAGACAGAAACTAACATTGGTTCAGGAGTATCTCCTCAATTATGACATCCAGCTTACGAGATATATAACTTTGTCTTGCCAACATCGCGCTACGATGTTATTGGTCAAGATAAAAGCCGTTATTCACTGGTTATATAACCAGGATATCACGGTGTCAGACGGAACCTTAAAAATGGAAAGTTTTGACAAATCCGTAGAAGAGAGCGAGTGCGGATAAATCCAGTGTAGTATAACACTCGCAGCCGAAAAAGTAATCAGCAAGCAAAAAGTATCAGCATGAAAGTCACCCAGGAAAAACTCCCCGCAAGTCAAGTCGGTCTGGAAATAGAAATTACGCCAGAAATGACTACCAAGACTTATAACCAGGTCATCGAAAATTTTAATCGTGCTGCGAATATTCCTGGGTTTCGCAAAGGCAAGGTGCCGCGCCAGATATTGGTTCAGCGCCTGGGTGTCGCCCGAATTAAGGCAGCAGCCTTGGAAGAATTGATTCAAGACGGAATCCAACAGGCAGTTAAGCAGACAGAAATTCAAGTGATCGGTCAACCGCAGCTACGCACCTCGTTTGAGGAATTGATCGGCAATTATGAACCAGGTAAGCCTCTGACTTTTTCCGCCGCCGTTGATGTCCCGCCTGAAGTCCAGCTCAAGCAATATACCGATTTGCACGTTCAGGCAGAAGAAGTTAAATTCGATGCCGAACAAGTCACCAAAGTCTTGGAAGAAAGCCGCCAAGAAAGAGCAACGCTAATCCCCGTAGAAGGTCGTCCCGCCCAAATCGGTGACGTTGCCGTCGTGGATTTTAAAGGCACCCTAGTGCCAAAAGAAGGCTCGGAAAATACCGAAATAGAGCCAATTCCTGGTGGTGAAGCGGAAGACTTTGAAGTCGAGTTACAGGAAGATCGGTTTATTCCCGGCTTTATTGCGGGGATTGTCGGGATGAGTGCCGGAGAAACCAAAGAAATATCCGCCCAGTTCCCCGACCCTTACGCCAACTCAGAGTTAGCTGGACGTGGCGCGGAGTTTACCGTCACACTCAAAGACATCAAGGAAAAAGAACTGCCACTCCTCAATGATGATTTTGCTCAAGAAGTCAGTGAGTTTGAGACTTTAGCCGAATTTCAAGATTCGATTGAAAAACGCTTTCAAAAAGAAGCCGTCGAAAAAACCAAAGTCAATAAACACCAGGCAATCTCAGATGCACTGTTAAAGCAAGTTGAGGTGGAATTGCCCGAAACCTTAATTATGCAAGAAGTGGATGCGATGCTGACACAAACAGCAGTCCAGCTTTCACGACAAGGCATGGATGTGCGGAAGTTATTTACCCAGGATATTATCGCTTCTTGGCGCGATCGCTCTCGTCCGGAAGCGTCAGAGCGGATCACTCGTTCTTTAGCAATACTAGAAGTCGGTAAACGCGAATCGATTGAAGTCCCACCAACCGAAATCCAAGCTCGTTACCAGGAACTGATGGAGCAGTATGCTGGTCAAGACATTGATACCGATAAACTCCTGGCGGCGGTGGAAGATGAACTTTTGACCACAAAAATCATGGAGTGGTTAGAAGCACACTCTACCGTTGAACTTGTTCCCGAAGGTTCTCTGGCCGCACCAGATACCGCCAACGACGATCCCACGATGATTGAAGGTCTCAAAGTAATTGCACCAGAAGCAGTGCTTGAAGGTGTTGAGGCAACTCCGGACGCGATTGAAGGTGTTGAGGCAACCCCGGAGACCACGATTGAGGGTGTTGAGACAACCATACCTGACGAACATCAGCCAGAATCCGAAACATCAGCCTCGTAACAACCCCAAGGCACGATATACGGAGTCACTACCGTTCCTCGTGCCTTCGCAACTACTGGTGCTCTACGGAATACCGTACACGGATCTGAATTCCATGAGGCATAATAGGTAAAAGAACGCTCTTGTTATAAATTTATTACTTGAGTCGGCAGCGATCGCTGTCATGATCCCCGTCTTTTATATTGAAAAACTTGTATGCTTGAATCCCAGTCGGCAAATTACCAACCACAAAGTTTGTCCAATAACTTAGAAATCAGTTCCGTTTCGCTGCCAAATGTCCGGGCAACAACTACCAATATCGTCCCGATGGTGGTAGAACAATCCGGTATGGGAGAACGCGCTTTTGACATCTACTCGCGCTTATTGCGAGAGCGGATTATATTTTTGGGAACTCCTGTAGATGATACTGTTGCCGATTCGATTGTTGCACAGTTATTATTTCTGGATGCCGAAGATCAAGAAAAGGATATTCAACTGTACATCAATTCTCCGGGCGGTTCTGTGACTGCGGGTATGGCGATTTATGACACAATGCAGCAAATTCGTCCTAATGTTGTTACCATTTGTTTTGGGTTAGCAGCTAGCATGGGGGCTTTTTTGTTGACAGCGGGAACAAAAGGTAAGCGGATGTCTTTACCTAACTCTCGGATCATGATTCACCAACCATTAGGTGGGGCGCAAGGACAAGCTGTTGATATTGAGATTCAAGCAAAAGAAATTCTTTATCACAAATCTCAGTTGAATAAACTGATGGCTCATCATACGGGTCAGCCCTTAGATAAAATTGAAGCTGACACTGAGCGTGACTTCTTTATGTCCGCCAGCGAAGCCAAAAATTACGGGTTGATCGATCAAGTGATCTCTAGGCAAAATCTTCCCACAGTAGGCGAAAACGTCACCGTAGTCAATTAAGAGGCTGGTATGTCTAAGTACGACTCCCATTTAAAATGTTCGTTTTGTGGCAAGTCTCAAGAGCAGGTGCGGAAATTGATTGCCGGCCCCGGAGTCTATATCTGTGATGAATGTGTTGACTTGTGTAACGAAATTCTAGATGAGGAGTTACTAGACACAAACGCAGCGGCTGCGCCCCCAACACCTCGTTCCGAACCACCACAAAAACGCCGCAACCGTGCTGGTGGTCTCTCCCTGACTCAGATTCCCAAGCCACGCGAGATTAAAAAGCATCTAGACGAGCATGTTATCGGTCAAGATGAAGCTAAAAAAGTTCTCTCTGTTGCCGTTTATAACCACTACAAGCGGCTTTCAGTGGTGGAATCTAATAAAGCAGCTACCACAGCAAAAAGTACAGAAGAACTAGTAGAGTTACAAAAATCGAATATTTTGTTGATTGGTCCGACAGGTTGTGGCAAAACTCTCCTAGCGCAAACCTTGGCGAAAATCCTGGATGTCCCCTTTGCTGTCGCTGATGCGACGACGCTGACAGAAGCCGGCTATGTGGGAGAAGATGTCGAAAATATCTTGCTGCGACTTCTGCAAGTTGCCGATTTGGATGTGGAAGAAGCGCAACGCGGGATTATTTATATCGACGAAATTGATAAGATTGCTCGCACGAGTGACAATCCTTCGATTACACGGGATGTTTCTGGCGAAGGCGTGCAGCAAGCTTTGCTGAAAATGTTAGAAGGTACAATTGCTAACGTTCCTCCTCAAGGCGGACGAAAGCATCCTTATCAGGATTGTATTCAAATTGATACAAGTAACATCCTCTTCATCTGTGGTGGTGCTTTTGTCGGTCTCGATAAAGTTGTCGAGCAGAGAGTTGGCAAAAAGTCAATAGGTTTTGTGCAACCGGGCGAAGGTCAGACAAAAGACAAGCGCACCGCTGACACTCTCCGCCATATGGAACCAGATGACCTAGTGAAGTTTGGGATGATTCCGGAATTTATCGGT
>JBBQRU010000070.1:0-26069 GCA_038214545.1 Cyanophyceae cyanobacterium
GTCGCGATCGCCTAGGGTAAAATACTGTATCGACTGAGTTGTGATATATTCATGGCGACACTTTTCCAGGTCGTGCTTGAGTCCAAAAGCAGTTTGGTAGCGTTCTTGTGCCGTTTTCGCCATCAACTTCAACACAATATCGTTTAAAACGACGGGAATATCCGGATTTAACAATCTTGGTGGAGTCGGTTGGCGGGCAATATGACAGTGGACTAACTCTAAAGGGTCGATAGACTCAAAAGGCAGTCGTCCTGTCAGCAATTCATAGAAAGTTACTCCTAATGAGTAAAAGTCGCTGCGGTAATCAATTCCCCGGTTCATTCTTCCTGTCTGTTCCGGTGATATGTATGGGAGTGTTCCATTTTTTACCGACGATTGCAGTTCAATTTCTTCTTTTGGTAATAATGAGGCGATACCAAAGTCAATGAGTTTGACTAGCTTAAGAGAGTTAATTAAAAAATGCTGTGGTTTAATGGCTTTGTGAATAATGTGTGCTGTGTACAATCCGGCGAGGATCTCTGTCATTTGCAAAGCCACGTCAAAAAAATCACTTAGTGAATTCCATGCTTGCGGGAGAGGACTTCCGCCAAATTCCATCACTAGTGCAAAACCGTTGCGATCGTGTAGCAAGCTGTAAGTTTTACAGACTCCAGAGTTATCCAGGTTTTTAGTGATCATATAATGAGAACGAAACAGCAAAATATCTCTCGTGGAAGGATATTCGCTCCGGAGAATTTTGATAGCTACAGATGTTTGGTCTGACTCTCTTTCGCCACGATAAACTACTACTCGCTCAGTGGAGTAGACTTCCTGAATCAGTCGATAGCCATCGAAATTAATCATCTGTCTTACTGGTTTAGAGTACCGTAGTCTTTAAATCACGGAAGATGCTTTAATTTCTGATAAACCCTGGTTTCATTAGTATAAGTCTTTCTTGCTAATTCACTTTATTCTATGTGTTATGGAACACATTTACTTGAGTTGAAGTACGGAATTAATATGTAATTTAGTTAGTCGAACTTCGGGTACATGTACGGCAATTAAAAAATCGTTATAGTCAAAAATATAAGTAATAATTCGCAGACGATTATGCGCTGTATAAATATCGGATTAGCATTGGCAATGACAATTTTGGGGAATCAGCCGTTACAGGCGATTCAACTAGCAGACGGGACATCTTATTTTGCCGAGCCTCCTAGTTTAGTGAAAGCTATTACTACATACAGAAATCCCAATGTTCCCTCAACCTACTATTTCACACTGAGTCTACCAGCAAATGCGGGAGTGCCTTTACAAAGTGTGATATTTAAGCAAGGCGAAGGTTTAGAAGACATTGCCTTCGACGGTGCTGAAGCCGAAATTGCTGGCAAAAAACAGCACCTCAGCTTGCAGATGAATCACCAGTCTGTATCAGTCATATTTGACCCGCCAGTAGCACCTGGTCAAACCATCAAAATTGGCTTAAATGCAATTAATCCTTTTTATGGTGGTATTTATTTGTTTGGGGTGACAGCTTTTCCGGTAGGTGAAAAGTCCCACGGTCAATTTCTCGGTTATGGGAGGTTGCAGTTTTCAACTCCAGGCGATCGATTTTAGTTTGAGTTTTTGAGTCTACCTTCTGGCGTTGGGTTTGCAGCCGCAGGAGGGATGTGGGAATACCAGATAGTGGCTAAGATGGGTGCGATTAGGCTCGTCGCTCGGAATGATTTGATATTCAAGGTAATTCCTGTAACTTTATCTGCTCAGTTGTGAAGATATTTAGATTACTATGATGATGCTTTTTCGGACAATATTGGTGCCAAAAGAATGATGCTGACTCACCCTAAAATAGCGAAGCTGCAACAACTGCGAAAATTGAGTGACCTTTGGGATCGTTCCCTAGGTATCCCTGGCACTAAATTTAGAGTTGGGTTGGAATCCCTCTTCGGATTGTTGCCTGTGGGTGGGGATGTGCTGGGCATGGTGTTCTCGGTTTATCTATTGATTCAGGCTTTGGAGTTTAATCTCCCGAAGTCTATTTTGGCAAGAATGGTCTTCAATATCATTGTTGATGGTGTTGTTGGTTCTATACCAATTGTCGGGGATATATTTGATACCACTTGGAAGGCTAACACCAAAAATGTCAACTTGTTAGAGGCGCATTTAAGCGATCCTGTCAAGAGTCACAAGTCAGAGCAATGGTTTATTAGTCTGTTGCTGGGGGTATTGATTTTGGTATTGGTGGTGGTTGCGGTGATTTTTGTGGGGGCGATCGCGTTGGCTGTCAGAGTTTTTCAACATTGAAGCCATGACACCCTAGAGGGGTGTGGCTATACGTACAAAGCCCACCTGCGTGGGCTAGGTCGGACTAATAGTTTTATGGTCTGTGCCGGATGATGATTTGTATGATTAGACCGATTTTAATAGGGTGCAGTAAGTTTATAGACCTATGCTCAAAAGCCGAAAAAACTGGATTCAGACAGTGGTTCAACTGGAACCAGGAAAACCAGCAATTGCGAAAGGAGTAAGGGCGGCAGTTGCGACGGTGATACCGATCGCGATCGTGGAATATACTGGCTGGACTAATTTGGTTTGGACGGCTATCGGCGGATTTCAAGCTAGTGTTGCCGATTCTGGCGGATTGTACCGGACAAAGGCAAATAGCATGAGTTTGGTGGCTTTTGGTGGTGCCATCTCAGTATTTGTAGGCACACTGGTGGGAGGTCAGCCGTTTTCGTCAGTGTTGCTGGCTTTTTTGTGGGCATTTGGCTGCGGTTTGGCAAGTATGTATAGTAATGCTATTTCTACTGCTTCTACCCTGGTGGCGGCAATGTTTTTGATTGCCTTGGGGATACACGGTGATTTAGTTGAAGCACTTCAAAGATCGGGAATGTTCTTGGTCGGGGCGCTATTGGCGATGTGTCTCGCTTTAGTGCTTTGGCCGTTGAGATCTGACATTCCGGTGCGGGCATCTGTGGGAGCATGTTATCAACAGCTAGCTGAGTTGATGCAAGCTTATGTTTTGCAAAGCCAGGATGGCTGGGATCTTTCTCTGAGTCAAAAACGTATCCAAGTTAGATCGGCATTAACGATCGCTCGATCTGCAATCTCTCAAAGACGAGCAACACGGCTGGGATCTAGCGAGATCGGTCAAAGATTGTTAGCGTTGACGGAGATTGCGGATCAATTATTTATCTCGACAGCGGCGTTATCTGAAGTTTTGGCAAGTCATCGCTCTGGTCAACCCTGGGAGCAAAGTCGGGTACACATACAACATACCGTTGAGCAACTTTCTCAAAGTTGTTACCAAATTGCTACAGCTATTTCCAGAAGTCGTCACATATCTGTCAGTCTTGAGGAGTTAGACCGGGCAGAGGAGCAATTCCAAGCAGAACTCAAACAGATCAGACAAGCAGCAAGGCAAAGGCAAGTTGATTATAGCGTGTTGCTCGTTGTCAACTATACAGTCGGAATTGCCAGGAGATTATGTCAGTATATGCATGCCGCTGCTGATATCGCCTCTGGTAGCGGTGAACTTCCGCAAAAAGAGCTACAAACCGATTTGGAGTGGAACTCAAGCCCTTCAGTGTTGTCGATGCTGCGGGATAACCTGACCTTAGACTCAGCAATGTTTCGCCATGCTCTGCGCTTGGGAGTAATGGTGGCGGTAGCGGTGATGATTTATACCGTTTTTCACTTTCGGGAGGGGTATTGGATCACCCTAACAGTAGTCGTGATTCTCAAGCCTTATTCCGGAGTAACTTTCCAGCGCGGCTTGCAGCGGGTACTTGGTACAGTTGTCGGCGGGATCATTGCTGTGATTCTCGCCGCCATGATTCACAGTCCCTTAATTATCGCTTTGTTGCTGTTCCCTCTCACAGTAGCTACACTGGCAATACAATCAATCAATTATGGTCTGTTTGCCTTTTTTCTGACACCACAAGTCATCTTGATGGATAATGTTCTCCATCCGGGAAACTGGCTATTGGCTGTTGACAGGATTGAGAATACAGCGATCGGTTGTGCTTTAGCATTAGTTGGCGGTTATCTACTTTGGCCAAATCGCGAACATCAGCGACTCCCCGAGCAGTTTGCAACTACTATTGATGCTAATCGTGTTTACTTCCAGGTAGTGATGGCAGAGTATTTAGGTCACGCGCCGGGAGAGATTAGAAAAGCTCTTCACAAAGCCAGAGTGGAAAATACTAATGCTGAAGCATCGTTTCAGCGACTGTTAAGCGAACCACACAGGCAAAAAAACAATCTTGAGTCAGTGATTTCCATACTTGCCAGCATTCACCAGTTTAACTATGCTGTGACAACCCTCGCCGCCCATTTAAGTGAATGGAGTGGTCATCACCAACTTCCTGGTCTTGAGAAGTTCGCCCAACAGATAGAAGACTTGTTGGCAGATCTAATTATCTCAGTTCGCACAGCGGTGCCGCCAAAAGCTATGCCTAAGTTGGAAAAGACACAGCAGGAAATTGCAGCGCGTTTGCAAAAGCTACACGCCGCCCGGTTGGAAGAGATAGCGACGAATCGCGGTGACACACCTATTAGGGAAGCTGTAATCGACTACACACTTGTCAGCATTGAGGTAGAACGTATTGTCCGCATTGTCACAATTATGCACGCGGCAATTTCGCGGATGTACGGTGCCGAGGTAATTTCATTAGCCCCGAAACCGTCTGGGATTTAAATCACTCCGCTAGTTCAAAATCATCTTTAGCTGCACCATAGTTAAAAGTTAAAAAATTAATAGGCGTTATTCTCACAGGATGACTTCCGCTATTTTTTCAATTAAATAAGCTGAAACTACTAATCTTACGTAGATATGTCCAACAAATAGCCTCTTTCTGGTGGTTTTAACTTCCGCTATTTTCGGAAACTGATGTCCTTATCTTAAAAAGCGATCGCGAGCAGTATTACGGTAATCGACTACACACTTGTCAACACAGATTTGAGACGATTCCTCCCATCCAAAAATTTCAACTGTCGGTACAAGCAGTCGATTTTGGGTAAATTTACACCTGCTACTTGTGCATTACGTAGTGTAGTACCAAAAATAGCATCTAACTCTAAAGGACGATTAGCATCATAATCTATTTTCATGCTGGTGCGATAGGGTTTCATCTTCATAGTATAACTCAGCATCATTTGCACAAAACTGTCGGGAATGATGCGTTGCATAGTCTTTGCACCCGCTTGTACTTCTTGCATCAACTGTTCAACTAACTCACGGGTATGTACATCTTTCATTAATTCATCGGTTGTAGCGTTGAGAATTACAGAAAGTCCATTGTAAGGGATATTCCACACTAACTTTTGCCAGCGGGCAAGCAATAAATCTTCAGTCAATTCGATTGGAATTCCAGCATCTTCAAAATCCTTAGCTATTTCCTCCATTCTCGCAGTAATACCTGTAGCCTGATAACCGTAAGCATACTCTCCCAAGGAAATTTGCCCGTAATCTAGGTGGCGGATATGTCCAGCCCCGACCTTATTAGAACATAAAAAGCACAAACCACCCATAATGTCATTACCAACTATGGATGCAACTTCTTCTTCTATTCCCAACCCATTTTGCAATACCAACACTACTCCATTTTCCTTGAGTACTGGTGGCAACATCTGCGCTAACAGGTGGTTTTGGGTAGTTTTGAGTGCAACTACCACCACATCACAAGCCGGCATTTCGTTAACGTCAGTGTAGGTTTTTACCTTTGGCAAAGTAAAATTACCATCTTTAGACTCGATAATTAAACCATACTGAAGAACATGTTGGCGATCGCTCCTAAGTAAAAAGTTAACATCTAGCCCTGATTTTTGTAATTTAGCCCCGTAGAATCCACCTAAAGCTCCTGTGCCCAGAATTGCATATGTGCGCTTAGACATAGAATTGTTTCAAGATTTCTCTGTTTATATCATTAAAAAGTAAAAATCTGCAAAAATACTAGGAAGTAAAGCTAACTTTTCCCTGTCTAAGGAAACCCCATGATTTTTCGTAGTACAGAACCGAACATCTCCATCCCCGAACAGCCACTAACGGAAATTGTCTTGCAACGAGCGATAGAATTCGCTGACAAACCAGCGATGATTGATGGGCTAACTGGTCGAACGATGACTTATAGCTCACTATCAGACTCAATTCGCAAAGTCGCTGCTGGTTTTGAGAAGTGGGGTTTTTCTCAAGGGGATGTAGTTGCTATTTATAGTCCTAACTGTCTAGAATATCCAATTGCTTTTCATGCGATCGCTAGTTTAGGCGGAGTTAGCAGCACAGTAAATCCATCTTATACAGCTAGCGAACTTGCGTATCAATTAAATGATGCTGGTGCTAAATATTTGCTGACAGTACCGGAATTGCTAGATCGTGCATTAGAGGCTGCTAGTCAGTCAAAAGTTGAATCAGTATTTGTGTTTGGTAACGCTGAGGGTGCAATCCCATTTTCTGTACTTTTAGAAGATTTTGACTCAGTACCAAAAGTACAAATTAATCCAAAAGAAGACGCGGTTGCTTTGCCCTATTCTAGCGGCACAACTGGTTTGCCTAAAGGTGTCATACTAACACACTATAATCTAGCAGCCAACGTCTACCAACTTTCAAACCGCGAGTTGATCACTTCAGCAGACACAATTATTGGCGTTCTCCCATTCTTCCATAGCTACGGACTGCAAATTTTCTTAAACTACAGCCTTTATTGCGGTGCTACTGTGGTTGTGATGCCGCAGTTTGATTTAGAGACTTTTTTGAAACTAGTGCAAAAGTATAAAATTACTCGCGCTCATTTAGTACCTCCGATAGTCTTAGCCTTAGCAAAACAACCAATAGTAGATAAATACGACCTTTCTAGCTTAAAGATAATTACCTGTGGAGCAGCTCCCCTGGGTAATGAACTGACCAAGGAATGCGAACAGCGTTTAAATTGTGTCATCAAGCAAGCCTACGGTTTGACAGAAACCAGCCCGATGACGCATATGAACCCTGACGAACGTGAAAAGATCAAACCCGGCTCTGTTGGTCTTTGCATGAGAAATACTGAATGTCAAATTGTAGATATTGAAACAGAGAAACCCTTGGGTTTACACGAGCAAGGGGAACTATGGATTCGCGGTCCACAAGTGATGAAAGGGTATTTAAATAACCCTGAAGCCACTGCAAAAGTAATTGATGTCGATGGCTGGTTTCACACTGGTGACATAGCTTATGTAGATGAAGATGGTTATTTTTACATAGTTGACCGGATTAAAGAGTTAATTAAATACAACGGATATCCAATTGCGCCAGCAGAACTAGAGGCTGTATTGTTATCTCATCCAGCAATAGCTGATGCTGCTGTAATCCCCAGTCCTCATCCCAGCACAGGTGAAGTTCCCAAAGGTTTTGTTGTCCTCAAAAGCGTTGCTACTACTGAGGAAATTATGGAATTTGTCGCCGGACTTGTCGCACCACATAAAAGAATTCGTCGGTTGGAAATTGTCGATAAAATCCCCAAATCAGCTTCTGGTAAAATATTGCGTCGGCTTTTAGTACAACGAGAAATAGCAAATATAGGAGAAACACCCGAACCTCAATTGACCCAAAATTTGCAGTTGCTTGAACAATTAGCATCATCTGACGAAATAAAACGTCAAGAACTTATGGTTAGTTACATTAGAGAAAAAGTTGTCAAAGTTTTAGGGTTAGATGAATCCCAACATCTAGATTTACAAAAGCCACTCAATGAAATGGGTCTAAATTCTCTCAGCAATATCGACCTAAAAAACCGGATTGATACCGAAATTGGCGTAAACTTACCTATAGAAATTTTTCTGTCAGGGTCAAATATTCATCAATTGGTAAATATATTGCTTGAGCAATTAACATCAAAAAGCATTGCGACTAATGACGTCATCGATTTAGAAGCTGAGGTGATTTTAGACCATGCAATCTACCCAGAACATAATTATGACTCATTTATTACCGAACCAACAGCCATTTTCCTCACAGGAGCGACGGGATTTTTAGGAGCTTTTTTACTGCAAGAACTTCTGCAACAAACTCAAGCTGATATTTATTGCTTAGTTCGTGCTACTAATAATGATTCTGCTCAAATCAAAGTGCAAAACAACTTAGAATCTTATGGAATTTGGCAAGATGCTTTTCGTAGCAGAATTATCCCGGTTTTAGGCGACTTAGCAAAATTTCAGTTGGGTTTATCAACCGAATCTTTTCAACAGATTGCAAGTATAATTGATGTAATTTATCATAGTGCAGCTTGGCTAAATTATGTTTATCCCTACGAGGCTTTAAAGCCTAGCAATGTTTTGGGAACGCAAGAAATTTTCCGATTGGCAAGTTTTGGTAAAGTTAAACCAGTACATCATATTTCTACCGTTGCTGTTTTTGAGTCATCTTTTTACTTGGGAAAAACAGTTAGCGAATCAGACCCACTTGCTCATAGTTCTGGAATGAAACTTTCTTATTCTCAAAGTAAATGGGTTGCAGAAAAATTAGCTATTATTGCACGCTCGCGAGGTATTCCGGTTTCTATCTACAGACCACCCTTTATTTCCGGTCATAGTCAAACAGGTGCTTGGTATACAGATGATGTTATTTGTCGAATGATCAAAGGTTGCATCCAAATGGGAAGCATGGCTAGTATAACTGATATATTGGATTTATCTCCTGTTGATTACGTGAGCAAAAGCATTGTCTATTTATCAAGACAACGCGAAGCTCTGGGTAAATCTTTCCATTTAAATAATCCTCAACCTATTTCTTGGAATCAGCTAACGGATTTTATTCGTTCTTTAGGCTATCCTCTAACGCATATTTCTTATCAAAATTGGCAGTCACAGCTTAGTAACCAAGCTCGCTCGCAATCAAATCCTTTATATCCTCTCTTACCTTTCTTTCTCAAAAATTCTCCCGAGCCTCAACAAGCTAGAGAACCGGAAATTAGCTGTCAAGCAACGCAGACGGCGCTGGCAGAAAGTTCTATTATCTGTCCTCCGGTAGATGCTAAATTGCTGAATACCTATTTTGACTACTTTATTCGTAGCAGTTTTTTGGATACGCACCATAATAGGTTGCAACAGTAAATAAATGCGGAGTGCTTCCGCGACAATAACTGGCTTGTAGTTACATTACACTCTTGTCAGTATAGAGGTGGAACGAATTGTCTGCATTGTCACAATTATGCACTCAGGAATTTCGCGGATGTACTGTGCAGAAGTCGAGAGGGCAGCATAAAGCTTAAATCACTCTGCTGGTTCAAAATCATCTTTAGTGGAACCACAAACCGGACACACCCAATCGTCTGGGATATCTTCAAACGGTGTCCCTGGCTCAATTCCACTATCGCTCCTCACCGACTTCTGGATCGTATTCATCAGAAAACTCGGTAAGTGGGAAACCCAGCGTCTTCAGACCTGGGAGGGAAACGACTCGTGCGACTTCAGTCGCCTTGAATCTTAAAAGACTAACTGGCATAGGAATAACCATCTTTTTTATGTACAGCACGACAATATTTGTACCCTACCCCTTGCACCAATTCTGACTTAGTAGATATGTTGAATGAGCCAGTTGCACGGGTTGCTATTCGACCAACGTAAACGCCTATTTTCTTGCCAGACATGACGACCGCTTTTACTATGTCGCCAGTTTGAAAACCAAAATGAAACTTATTTCTAGAACAGTGGCGGGTCGGAAAACCAAACTTGTCTGTACGGCAAGATTGCCTAGTTCCGTGACCCATTGCTTTTACAATCAATGGCTTAACTCCTTTGATATTAAGTTTTGGGGTAGAAAGACCAACACATGCTGCATCAGTCCAATGTGATTTCTCGATGTTTTGACTAGTCCGGTTAAACTTAGTTAATCCACCGCTACCCGTTTCTACGGGGAGTTCGGTTGCTTTTAAGATATTCAGCAATGCAAATCGAGTAGCATTAACCGCAGCGGTATCAGCCATTGGTCTTTTTGCTTGAGATAATATCTTGTCTAACTTAGCTTTATCACCTTTCAGGAAATCTTTAATATCTTTTGTACCTTTCTTTAAATTACATGCAACGCATGCCAGAGTAAGGTTTGCGATTGAGTTTGACCCACCTTTTGCCTGTGGAATGATATGCTCAATCTGTAGTTTTACTCCGTCTTTTGGAATCTTACAGTATGCACATTTTCTATCCCACTTCTCTAGTAAATATTCTCTTGTCTCATATCCCTGTAAAGTACCTTGCTGATACTCCTTGCCTTGAATGTCTGGATTAGACATTAACTGAGTATCGAACCTAACCAACTCTTGAGATATCGCACTAATTGGAGCAAACTTAATTAGTTTTTTGACCCATGTCTCAATGTTTTTGATTCGACTTTGTAGGCTTGGAGGTAGCCATCCTTTAGGACGAGTGCGATTAAGGAATCTCGCCTGTCTATATCGAGTATGCCGATTTCTTCTGCCTCGTCTAATCGCACTGCGTGATTTTAATGCTTCGCGAATCTTGAAGCCACGATGCTCCAATTCCATCGCAAAAGCTACCTCGCCACTGGCATCATCGACTAACGTAATACCTGTATACTTAGCACCTGGATCTATTTTTAATCTGAGTGGTTCAGGAACGTCTAAACTGGCGACTTTGAGAATTAAAGTAAATGGATATTTCCGATAAATAGCGGCTTTGGCATTTCTTAAAAGTTGCCTAGCCTTAGCGGGGTGAATTGGGTCTAGCGGTTTTTTGTTTGTGTGTAGCAGTAAGATTTTGGACATAAGTCCCTCCTTTTCACTCTTGATGTTAGCTTCGACCTGTTATAAGAGCTTGTTTAGGCTTGCAACACTGTTTCAGTGACCTTAAAACTGTTTAATTACAAGCGACAGAGCGGGGGACTAGCTTCGCATCCCAGGGTGTCGTGACTCAAATAACGTTTACCTACTTCTAGGTGGTCTGGTCAGCACAGCTTGCTAGACTTCTCTTGCAAGCCCAGAACCGTGACGGGCTGGGTTACTGACAGCCACAAACGCTACAGACATACTTCTTATCCATGTTCGCCTCTGTAGTAAAAACCTATTTGTATCTTACTAGAATTTTTTCAGGATTCTGTACGTTCGCTCAATTTTAAAGGGTCAAAGGATTTCAAAGAGATTGCTATCCCCTCAGCGCTGTACCCCCACTTGATCTTACCTTCTTTTTCCTCTTGGACAGCTATATTTAATTGCTCATTTGTTTGACGATAAGCGTTTATTGCTTTCTCCAATCCTACAATTTCTACTCGTTTAAAAATCTTATTAGCTTTTTGCTGATAAAAGCAAAAATCATCTCGTAACTTTTCCAAACTTTCATATACAGCAGGTTGACCTTGAGATAATTTATACTGATTACTTTCCCAAGCATAAGCTACTACTCTGTAAAAATTCATGTCTATTTTATCGGCAATTGATAAAACTTGCATCAATTTTGTCCCGCGACCCTCGATTATAGCTTGGTCATGATTCAGTATTGCCATAACAATTTTATCTGTCTCATTTGAAAATTTAGTTTTGGCTAAAATTTTTGTTGCTTCTTGAACGCATATATCTTCATGTGGCTCTTTTCCGCCCAAGCCTTGCGCCGGACGATAAATATCATGAAAAAAACCAACGATATAGGCAATATGTGGGTCAGTTAAATCATTATCAATAGCAAGTTCGTAAGCTGTGCGTGCAACTTGTTTTAGGTGGTGGTATCCGTGACCAAGAGTTGGAGTATTTTTTTTAAGGTAATTTCTTACTGAAGAATCGAGATCGATAATTTCCGGTTGATGCTCCAATTCTTGAATTGCACGCCCACCTCTAGCTTTGATAACGTTTCTCATCTTATACATGCTCTTAACTTCAACTTACTCTTGAGCTTGGCATCTCAAGCAGCGGACAGTCATCGTTGAAATCCGCATTCTTAGCTAAAGTTTTGATGAAGAGTCACGACTGTAACCAGACCCAATAGTGAACGTTTATACTTTCAAAAAGGAATTTCAATAACAAATTCTGTACCTTCATCAACAACAGAATTACAACTTAACTTGCCATTGTGGGTTTGTGCAATTATTTGTTGAGCTATAGCCAATCCCAAGCCCGTACCTTTACCGACGGGTTTTGTAGTAAATAATTGGTCGAATATTTTCTGTTTAACTTCTTCACTCATTCCCTTACCATTATCAGCAATGGCAATTTTCACTCCTCTATCTTCTATTGATGTTTTAATTGTAATCCGGTTGGGATTCGCCTTAATTGATGCAAAAATACGTCCGGTATTTGATTCTTCTAATGCATCAATTGCATTTGCTAAAATGTTCATAAATACCTGATTCAATTGACCGGGAAAGCACTCAATTTGAGGTAAATCACCGTATTTTGTGACTACTTCAATTTCGGGATGTTGTTCGTTAGCTTTGAGGCGATGTTTGAGAATCAGGATTGTACTATCGATACCTTCATGGATATTAAAAGGTACTTTATACTCTTTATCAGCACGGGAGAAAGTGCGGAGACTGGTGCTGATATTACACAGGCGCTCGGAGGCAACTTGCATCGACGAAAGCATCTTTGGTAAATCTGACAAGAGATAATCTATCTCGATGTCTTCGCCATGTTCAACAATATCATTACCGGGATTGGGGAACTGCTGGCGATAATATTGTAAATGCTCTATTACATCTTTAAAGTTAGGTTCAGCTTGCTCGATACTTGCAGTAATAAAACCCAAAGGATTGTTCATTTCATGGGCAACGCCTGCAACTAAATTACCCAGTGCCGACATTTTTTCACTTTGAACAATTTGTAATTGCGCTTGTTGTAAGTCTTGTAATGCTTGTTGCGCTTGTTGATAGAGTCGAGCATTTTCTAAAGAAATTGCTGCTTGGGTACAAAGGAAGTTAATAATTGCTAGGCGATTGCTGGTAAATACCCCTTGAGTTAAGCGATTTTCTAGATAAACAATACCAACCAAATGCCCTTGATTGAGAATTGGGGTACACAAAGCACTTTTTGGTTGATATTGCAACATATAATTGCCAATCACACCACTAATTTCGGTTTGGCAATTGTCAATAACAACGGGTGATAATGTTCGTTTGACATATTGAATTAGTTTGATTGGAACATCTTGACAATCATCTAGTGATTGTTCTTCAAGAACCGTTGTGCTGAGATTATCTTTGAAACTAATAGAGGTAATCGCCTCTATTAGCCATTCATCTTCGTGAGGTAGAATCAGCACACATTTTTCGGCTCCAGCATTTTCTACGATGATTTTAGTAAGGCTGGTAATTAATTGATCTAATTCGATACTGCTAGAAATCGCTTGAGATGCTTTGAGGACAGAAGCAAAATCTAAGGCATCAGAAATACTAGTGCTATTTGAGCTAGAAGAGTGTGTGGATTTTTGAGTTGAAGTGCTACTAATTCTGCTAATAGTTTCTAGGGGGTTGAAGCTGAGTTTTTGCTGTTGCAGAATTGGTTTGAGTAGATCGGGATAGCGTTTTTCTAAGTCATCCGTTTTGGCAGAAGCTCCCCAACGGGCATAACAGTAGTAGGCTTCTTGCATATAGCCTGCCGCTACCTTCTGTTTACCCCAGTCGAGATAAAATTTAGCAGCTAGTTCGTTGGCGAGGGCTTCTTCTAGGACGTATTCGTTCTCTTTAGCTCCAGCGATGGCGCGATCGTACCAATCTCCCGCTTCATAGTTATTTCCCAAAACCCGATATTTTTCTGCTTCCACCAAGTCAACTTTATGCTGGTGATTCATGGGGGCATGATACACCCAGTTTTGCTGTAACTGTGTTTGATTTTGTGCAACACGTTGTAATATTTCTCCTGCTTCATCTGATTTTGTTTGACTTAACCGTGCTAGAGCAACCAGAGAATCATAGAAATAAAACACAGGTTCACCGATAGTTGCTGCGCCACCCATTAAATAGCGTCTGCCAAAGATCGCATCGTTTTCAGCTTGCTCAATTTCCCCAAACAAGAAGGAAAGCATCAGCTGATGCAAATAGAATAAATGCACCCCAAGCCGATCGTTGGTAGACAACAACAAAGGCAGAAATGAGTCGGAATTCAGGGCTTCCCCCGATAAAACGCTAGGATGTTGCGTAAACCCTAGCAAATTTAACACAGATTGCCAATATATCCGGCAGTAATTGGCTGCTGTCAATTGATTCATCTGCACCAACTGATTGCAGTAGGCACGAGTATCCTGCTCCAGAGTGGCAAGAGACTGACCGAACCAAAAAGAAGTCCGACAAAAAATGTTGGCATTATATCCAGCAAACTCGAGGTTTCCCACTTCTAGGCTAGTGGCATAGCCCTCTTGCAGAAGCGGTAGCATTTCTTTGATGTGAGTTTTGCGATGCAGGATATACCCTGCAAGGATCAATAATACTTCCGGTTTAATTGCTTTAGCATCTAGTTTAGAGACAATCTTGAGTGCCAACTGACCAAATTGCACTGCTGTATCTACATCTTGCTTCATATTACACACAATGATGCTATAAGTAACATAGCTAAAGGCTGAAGCTGATGTATTTCCGTGTTGTATGGATAGTTTGACTGATTTTGAAACCAGTAACGGGAATAAGGGAGAACCAGAGATGTGGGCTGCGGGCATGATGCTATTAAGAATCTCAACAATTGCAAGTATTGAAGAGTCGATCATCATCGGCAGGTGGATAAAATCTTCAATTGCCCTGTCTCCAATCAGTTCCTCGATCTCTTGGATTTCCTGTTGAATATCTTGATGTGTGGGTGAATTCAAAGTTACACCAAGCTGTTGCAGCATGTGTTGTCCGATGGCAATGGCTGAGGCAAGTTTATTTCGGGAGACATGAGATTGAATTCTAATTCGGTAAACATTCACTTGTTCGAGTAAGGAATGGGTCTGTGCAATGACAATATTAATAAAATGTTCCATCGCCTCTTCCTCACCACACAAGAAAGCTACTTCAGCAGCTAATTCATGCAGAGCTAGGGTAATTTCATATTGAGTCTCCCAAGCTTGGAGTCCCAATAGTGACAAACCTACTGCGGCATATTCACGAGCTGCTTCATAGGCAGTAGCAGTTCTAGCTTTGCGACAGGCACTGAGGTTGAATTGTGCTAATTCATCACGTTCTGTTTGTTGAGTAATTAAAGAAGTTCCATAGTTTAATTGATTAACCAGTTCAAAAATGCGATCTTCTCTTGCTTCAGTGGAAATTTGTTTTAGGAGCAGTTGACCGATTTGGTAATGGGTCGTCTGTTTTTGGTTGTCGGGAATTAACGAATATGCTGCTTGTTGGACGCGATCGTGCAAAAATTTATATATAACATTTTCTGAGTTATTGGAGATATATTCTCTTATTTCTTGCCCAATATAAAATTTATAAACTTCATTTTGAGGTAAAATCAAACCTTCTTGCAAAGCCTTCCACAAACAATCTGCCGTTTCTATTTCCGATTTTGACAAAACTATTGCCAAAGTTGCTAAATCAAACTGATTACCAATGCACGCTGCCAATTTCAAAACATCCTGTGTCTCTGTCGGAAGTTTCTGCAACTTCAAGGCAATAAACTCCACCACATCATCCGAAAGCGTTAACGCCTTAATTTCTGAAATGTCGCACTGCCAATTTCCCTTATCCAAGTCAAATTTAATGAGTCCATCTTCATAGAGTGTCTTGAGAAACTGCGTACTAAAAAATGGATTTCCCTGAGTCTTCTGATAAATCAATTGAGTTAATGGTTGTGCAATTGATGATGCACAGCTAAGTGTATCTGCCAGCAATTGATTTAAGCTCTCGTTACTTAGAGGCGCTAGAGTAATGGTATTGATTTTGGTCGCTTTGGCTTTTCTGATTTTTTCTAGAGTTAACATTAAAGGATGGACTAAGGAAACTTCATTATCCCGATACGCCCCGATTAACAATAAATAACCCCGATTCGATTCACTCATCAGCAACTGCATCAACTTCAAAGATGCTGAATCAGCCCATTGCAGATCATCTAAAAATATCACTAAAGGATGTTGTTTTTTCGCGAATAATTGGATAAAATTTTGGAAGAGTAAGTTGAATCGATTTTGGGCAGCAGTTCCTGATAATTCTGTTACTGCTGGTTGTTGACCAATAATTATTTCTAATTCGGGAATGACTTCAATAATTACCTGTCCGTTTTCGCCGACAGCTTCCAGAATAGTGGTTTTCCATTGTTGTAGTTGCTGGTCACTTTCGGTTAACAACTGCATCATTAAATCTCGAAATGCTTGCACAAAAACATATAAAGGAGTATTGCGATTAAATTGGTCAAATTTACCTTTGATGAAATAACCACGTTGTTTTACAATCGGTTTTTGAACTTCATTAACTATAGCAGTTTTACCAATACCTGAAAAACCGGCAACTAAAATTAATTCGCTATTTCCCTGAGAAGCTTGTTCAAATGCAACTAGTAGTTGCTGGACTTCTGTCTCTCTACCGTATAATTTTTCGGGAATAATAAAGCGTAAGCAAATATCTCGTTTACCAATCTCAAAGTATTCAATCTCACCTTCTTGCTGAAATTGCGTCAAACATTTTTCTAAATCATGCCTTAATCCCAAGGCACTTTGATAGCGGTCTTCGGCATTTTTCGCCATCAACTTCATCACAATGTCACTGAGGACTTGAGGAATTTGTTCTCCAAGTAACCCTTCCTCTTTACCTCTTTCCCTTAAAGAAGGCGGGTGTTTAGCAATGTGACAATGTACCAACTCCATTGGATCATTTGACACGAATGGCAATTCCCCAGTCAGCATTTCAAAAAATGTTACACCCAAAGAATAAAAATCAGTGCGATAGTCTATCCCTCGGTTCATCCGCCCGGTTTGTTCGGGGGATAAATAAGCCAAAGTTCCTTCTAGTACATTTGGATTGACTAGGGTTTGAGTTTCTCTTGAAAGTAAAGATGCAATACTGAAATCAATTAATTTAACTTGTTTTGTTTCCGGTTTAATTAAAATATTAGCAGGCTTAATATCTTTATGAATCACCCCATAACATCTGAGAAGCTCTAAGATGTTGCACAAGGATATAGCTATGTGTAAAAACTCAACTCCATACCGTTCTTTTCCTTGCCTCTTTATCCATTCAGCAAGGGATATTCCTCCAAAATCTTCCATCACCAGTACGTAGCCGTTTTGGTAAGGTTCCAGGCTATAGGTTTGAATAATTCCTGGTTGGTTAAGATTTTTGACAATTGTGTACTGATTGCGAAATTGCACCAGTTCAGCAAAGGTAGGGTAAGGGTTTTTCAGTAGTTTAATCACCACTCTTATCGAGTCAACAGAACGAACAGCGCGATATACTAAGGTTCTTGAACCGTTGTAAAGTTGTTCGCAAATTCGATATCCACTTATGCTGAATTGAGTATCAACCATACTACTAAATTATTGAGGCTTACATATTTAGTTTTCCCAATAATATGACAAAATAAACAAAGTTAGTGCTTTTTTTGGTTGGGACAACTTGATGCTATTCTGGATGGAGAGCTTCATGGGAACTTTAGACAATCAATGTGGACTTCCACGATGATCCTACTGAGACTATTATGCCATGTTGAAAGAGAACATTGAAGAAGGCAGTCCCAATGAAACAAGTTTCAGCGCCAAGCATGTATGGGAAATCCAAACGGCAAAGGCACAGGCTGAGGTTTGTCGATGACGCTGGCGCGATCTTTGTGGTTAAAAATCTCTCCCACGACACATTTTGCCAAACCTAAATTTAAGTTAGTCTCATGTAAAGAATGTAACTAGCGATAGGTTGGTTTACCAATCTGTCCAGACACTAAAAGGAGAGGGTAATAGTATGGAAGACAAGACTTTAAATCAAGCTATTCCTCCCTTCCACGACAAGAATGAGGAAACACCTGATATTGGGGGTGGTTTATCTGTCATTGAGTACTGGGCAGAACATACGCTATCACCGGAAGGTCCGAAGCTTTGGCAGACACTATTTCATAAGAGTGCTTGTTTGTCGTGTTCTTGGGGAACGGGTGGGCAAAAAGGCGGTTTTACCAATGAAGAAGGGGAAGTCCTACAACGTTGCATGAAAAGCGTTGAGGCGATATCGGCGGAAATTAAACCAGCGGTACCTGTACAGTTATTTAAGCAACGCAGCATCTCAGAGTTACAGCAACTCACGTCGATGGAAGCAGACCGCTTAGGAAGACTGAGTTTTCCGATGATTTTACGCGCAGGTAAGTCCCACTACGAGCGGATTTCTTGGGAGGAAATTTATCAGATTGCGGAGACGGCATTTCGGAAACAGCCAGAAAGAGTCGCTTCCTATAGTTCTGGTCGCGGTTCTAACGAAGCCGCATTTTTACTGCAATTGATGATGCGATCGCTAAATTCTAACAATCTCGCTGATTGTTCAGATATGTGTCACGCGCCTTCGACAACTGCCTTGAAGGAGATGTTTGGTACCAACACCTCAATTGTCAGTTTAGAAAGTTTGAAACATGCTGATTGCGTAGTTCTTGCAGGTGCTAACTCGGCTTACAACCATCCCCGGTTGATGAATGAGTTAATTAAAATGCGCGATGAGCGCGGTGGTAAGGTTATTGTCATCAATCCGATGATGGAGATTGGTTTAGTTAAGTTTGGCTCGCCAGCTTTCCCAATTAAATCATTGGTACCAGGGTCTGATATTGCTTCTTTATACCTGCAACCAATTCCCGGTAGTGATGTAGCGCTATTTGTCGGGATACAAAAGTCTTTAATTGAACAAGGATTTCTCAAAACAGAGTTTCTCCAAGCACATACAGAAGATTGGGAAGCGGTAGTTGAGACGGCGCAATCCACGAGTTGGGAAACAATTACTGCTACTTGTGGAGTGACTCAACCGGAAATTGTGGAAGCAGCGAAAATTATTGGTGAAGCGAAAGGGGTAGTGTTTGGCTGGGCAATGGGTCTGACACAACACACCAATGGGGTGGATAATGTCTTTGGGATTGCGAATACAGCTTTGATTTCTGGGAACGCAGGTAGAGAGGGTGCGGGAGTGATGCCTGTACGCGGACACTCGAATGTGCAAGGTTTTGGGTCGATGGGTGTGACAACACATCCAAAAGAAACATTGCAAGCGGCTTTAGAGAAATTATTAGGACGTCCTTTGAGTCGGGTGAAAGGTTATGATACGCGATCGCTGATTGAAGCGGCGGATGCAGGTGAGGTAGATTCTTTAATCTGCGTGGGTGGGAATTTGTATGGGGCGAATCCGGACACGACTCAAGCTAAGCGGGCGTTAGGTAAAATCGAGACGATTATTTATCTGGCGACGAAGCCGAATCCTGGGCATTTTAATGGTTTGGCTAAGCACAATACGATTCTGATTCCGGTGTTTAATCGATTTGAAAATCCTTATAAAACGACGAGTGAATCTGGAAATAATTTTGTCCGTCTCAACGATGAGGGGACGACTCACTTGAATGACGCAGACTTGATTCCGGAAGTTGGGTTTTTAACTGAGTTGGCTCATCGGCTACTTGGAGATTACCCGGTGAACTGGCTCAAGCTGCAAGATCCCAAATATGTGCGAAAACTGATCGCCCAAACTATTCCCGGATACGCGAAAATCGGCACAATCGACGAAACCAAAGAAGAATTCACCATCGCTGGACGCATCGTCACAAACGAGAAGTTTGCCACACCTTCTGGTAAAGCGAAAATGTTTGTCACGCCTTTACCAAACTTAACTTTGCCTGATCCGGAATACTTCGGAGTCAGTAATCATACTCCTGGAGTTGTGGTGGCAATTATGACGGGGCGCAGTTATTCGCAACACAATACTGTAGTTTACAAGATTGGGGATAAGTATCGCGGGATGCCACACCGTAACTGCATTTTGTTGAATCGAGTAGATGCGGAAAGTGCTGGATTGCAAGCACATCAGCGGGTGACAGTGCAGGGTGATGCGGGGAAGTTGGAGAATGTTGAGGTGATATATGGTGCAGTTCGTCCTGGCGCTGCAGTCATGTTTTATCCAGAAGTGAATGTGATTTTTAAAGCTCAGATTGAAAAGCGATCGGGTACACCAGCATACAAGCGAGTCCCGGCGTTTGTGTACGCGGCAACATAGGCAATGTGTGGACAGGAAGAAAACTGCGGTTAAAGTAGATTCAGCACGACTGATAGAAACTTAAAAGCAGATGACACCTGAGCAACTGAAGCAGCAACTTGAAACCCTGACTTACAAAGCGAGAATGTATCGTCTGGTAGAATTAGGCAGGCTAGCTAGAAGCGATCGCCAAGTTGCAACCACACTCAATACTCTCACAAAAGGTGATGTATACGAGCGCCTGCTCGCACTCCAATCCTGCTATGGTAGTGGTGATGGTGAGCAGGTATTACGGTGTTTAACTGACGCCTCGCGACAAGTGCGTTGTCTGGCGTTGAGGTTGCTACCTGTAGTGGGTGATGATAACCAAGTTTTAGCAGCTTTGAATACTGCTACATACAAACAGCGTCGTGCCTTACTTCGCAAGTTATTAAACCGTGGTCGTCGTCTCTGCATTGATACTTTTATCAATTCTTTAGCTGAGGAAGGAAGCGCCCAACTCAGCCGACTTTTACCTTTGGCTTCAGCGTCCGTAGTAATGCGTCATTTGGACACAGTGCTAGAGAACTTCGGGAGTAAAGACTGGCAATTACTGACACGTCAACACCCGACAATTGCGGCTAATTTATTGCATTCTCAAGCTGAAGCTGCGAGTGATTTCGATCCCAGACTGCTTTATCAAGTCAATGCTGTACTACCACAACTTACAGAATCAGATCCAGATCAAGCGATAAGACTTTGCCGCACTTTATTACGCACTATATCATTCTTGAGGCTCAACAGCTTGCAGACACTGGTATGGCGTCGTCCGAGGGAATTTGCTGACTTGGTATTAGAGTCAGACGATCGCGTCTCCGTCAACTTCGATCAAGTTGTCCATAAACTTGAATTAAAGCAATTAATAGCACTTATCAATCACCGTAGAAATACTGTTAATACATATAATATTCTGTCTCGCCTGACACCAGAAAATCGGCAAATTATTTATAATGTCTGCGGTTATTGGCGCGATAGTGATGATTGCATTAACTCTCTTGCCATCGCCCTTTTACCCCGCCACATCCGCGAACAAGAGGCGCGATATCATCTCAACTTACCAATCCTGGCTACCCGTCCCACGCAACGCCTCCCCTACGCCGCATTTCTCCCTTGGGACGAAGCAGTTGCAACTCTCGACCCCTTTGTTCGCAATCCCGATCCCAACTTACGAGTAGCAGCATTGAGCGTTTTGGTATCGGCTGTACGTTACAATCGCTCTCACGTTCCGGGGATTTTGGCAATTGTGCAAGCACGACGCAACGAGCAAGATCCTGTGCGCTGTGCGATGTTAACAGAGTTAGCCGATTTACCTCCGAGTATTTGGCGTCTGGAACATTTAACTGTTTTGAGCCAAATTATCAAAGATGCTTTAAATGCCGCCGACTTGTCTTATGCTACCGGGAGTGCGGTTGAACGTTTAATCGTCGCCATTTTACCCTTTTACCCTGCCTGGTCTACTCAACAGTTAGTAATATTAGTCCAACAACGGGGTCAAGTAAGTTTTTATAATTTAGGCGATCGCTTGAATGATAACGATATATTAAGAATTGCAACGTTTCTCTTACCGATACTGCAAACTTGGGAGCAGAGTGAACGCGAAGCATCAATCATCAACGCGGCTCAGAGTTTAGGACGGCGCTTGCGGGTGTTTGATAGCTTAGTAAAAATGCTAGAGCGGATTATTCAAAATACACGCAATCAATGGATTGCCAATTCCGCTCTGAGTATACTAGCAGAACATTGCCGGGAACGCTGGCAAAAATTAGTTCCTCAATTGGTGAAGCAAGACCCTAGTTGGGTAACGCAGCCAATTATCTATAACTACTTACACCGCCATCGCCAAGATTTACTCACACCATTTCTCGGACAGTTAGCTTATAGCGGTCGCTTCAGTACGGGAAAAACGCGCTTTGTCCTACCGTTTGTCAATGGGTTTGGTCGCTGGACTCCGACACAGCAAAGAATTTTTGCCGCAACGTTAAATGAGATTACCCAAGATAGCCACCGAGATACTCCAACTCTACTCACAGTAATCAACCAACTAGCAGCACTCCCATCAGTACCACCCACACGGTTAATTGAACTGGCGAGTCATCTTAATTCTAAATTAGCGCTGAGAGATGCGGCATTACAAGCACTTTCACGCTTAGATTCAGGGCTGGGTATTCCGACGCTGATTGCTGCAATGGATGATGACCGCGCCCGGATTGCTATTTATGCTTTGCGGCGACTGCTGATGGAAATGCCTGTTAATCAAGCACTAACATTTTTACTGGCTGTGCCAATGACGAAGGTGACTGTCGCCAAAGAAGTAGTGCGCCTATTAGGTGACTTAGCCGACGAGACAGCTTACCGCGAATTGCTGGCTCTGGATAGTCGTGAATTACACCGAGATGTCCGCGTGGCTTTGCTGCGGGCACTGTGGAGTCATTTGGAAAGGGAGGAGACTTGGTGTATTTTAGAACGTGCTGCCACCTCCACCGATCCGGCACTGGCAACCGTTGTCGGACGTATCCCCGCAGACCGCCTATCAGCGGATGCTCAACGGCACTTGTGTTCTGTGCTGGCTTTATTGCTGGTTCATCCTGACCCTCTAGTCCGTTTAGATGTACTCCAGCGTTGCGTACAGTTACCAGTTGCCGATTCGTCCGTTTTATTATTACCAAAGTTACTTTTAGCAATCAATTCGCCCTTACCAGACGAATCTACAGCAGCGGCGAATGCTGTATTTACTACTTATAGTGGTAAGTATGCACCTGTGGTGGGTGATGTAGTTAGGAGTATAATTACCAACCGTCGTACACTGCAGAAGACTATCGCTAGTTTAATCGTTCAAATAGAGTGGAATAAAAAGCAGCTGTTACCGACAGCGCGAACTATATTAAATGTGTTGGCTACTGACCCACTCACCGCCGGTCTACGTGTTAATCTGGCGATCGCCGCCTTACCAGGGGAGGAATTGGTAGTATTATTTGAGCAATTAGTCGAAGTAGGAGAAATGCACGCCGAAGTATTATTTGATGCGGTGCAGAAAATTCGGAGTTGCAATCATGATTTGACTCATGTAGAAGTAGCATTAGCGACAAGTGAAGATGAAAGGCTGCGTCGTCTAGCGCTGGCGGCGTTGGTTGTTCAATCTCAGAAGAATGGCTGGAATGTAGAGAATAAAGAAAAGCTGCATGTTTTCCGCCACGATCCGTCGCCAATGGTTGCGGCTGCGGCACAGTTTACATTATTACCTGACGATTGACGCTAAATTTGGGATAGATATAGTTATATAGAGATAATGCTGGAAATTTCCCGCACCGTGAGCATCCCAGACAGCGAAATCGAATTGAGCGCCATTCGTTCTCAAGGAGCTGGAGGTCAAAATGTCAATAAGGTTTCTACCGCTATTCACTTACGCTTTGATATTCAGGCGTCATCGCTACCTGATTTTTATAAAGAACAGCTTTTGCAAATGAGCGATCGCCGCATCACTAAAGAGGGTGTGGTGGTGATAAAATCTCAGGAACACCGCAGCCAGGAGCAAAATCGCGAGGAAGCGCTGCGGCGATTGCAAGAACTGATTCAAAGTGTGGTTGTACTGAAGAAGAAGCGTAAATTAACTAAACCAACTCGCAGTTCGCAAAGAAAACGGTTGGATAGTAAAATCAAGCGATCGCTGATTAAGTCTAGTCGCAAGCAGGTGACAGATTGAAGTGTCTGCGCTCTCTCAAGAGTTATGTGTTTTGTGAATCCACTGAAACAGGCTAAACTCTCGGTAAGCAATGCGATCGCAGCTTTTATAAGATTTTGGAAGGTTGAAAAACTGGAGCAATTTCTGCCTATTTAGGCAATTCTTTAATTGGGAGAAAAAACCAGTCTACTGGTACGGTATGCAAGACCCTGGTGTCTTCATTTCTATACAACCTGTTTAGAACAGACTTCAAATTCAGAACGCGCACGAAAGAAACAAACATCAAACTCAAAAAAGAAATTAGCCTGCCCCAAAATCAAAGGCACATCTGTTGCTTGTGTCCAGGCAAATGCTAGGTTAAGCATTGGGAATGGACTGACTTGAGCATCAACAATAACTGCGCGAGCCTCAAATCGAGCCAAGTTCCCTGCCAATAGAACCGAGAGTGTCTCATTCTCCCAGATTAAGCCCAGTTGTAGCCCCAACTGGTATGGTAAAACATTAACGCTTGCGCCTGTATCTAATAAGCCTTCAACATTCACGGACTGATCGTTCAAACTGAGCGTTAAAGGCAAGTACGGCATTCGATCAACTAGTCCAAGATTGCTGTCAATAATTTTGTAGGGAAATTTTTGAGCGTTAAGCATTCTGTTCTTTTTGTTTTGTAGCCAGAAGATTCATTAAGACATTGGCAGCCTGAGAACAATTGTAGGGCGACCAGACAGGATACTCTTGATTTGCAACAAAAAAGTTTGTATCTTCTTCTTTGACCAGTTCTGTTGCAAGAAACTGCATCAACCGAAGCTTATCAATTTTTGAAAGCTCCTGGATTTGTGGCATGAGTTCAGCTAATGGCATTTGAGTATCTCCTCTTCTGAGGTTGAGTGAAAAGGTTTGGGATGTTGGCTTGTCGCATAGGGGCAATAACTAGCATCATTATTCTACCAATTGCCTATTCTTTAACTGGGAGAAAAGCGTTTCCCAGTCAATCACCGCTGGTCTTGCGCCTTGGTTGACCAACTCAAACACCTGAAAGCGACTAGATGGGTAAAAAATGCTTTCCACACAGGCTGCAGCGACATCAATACGACTGGTATCACCAGAGAGAGTGTCACCTGTACCTAATACCACCCCAGACTTACCGCCTGTTTTTGCCTTTAAGAGAGTGTTGAGATCGTAAGAGGTATAAGGACCATCAATCAAGCGTCCTGGGCGGATAATAGTATAAGGTAGTCCAGAACTGATAATCGCTTGTTCAGCTTTTTGTTTAGCATCCAGCACGCCGAAAGCATTGAGAACACTAAAAGGAAACTGGTTTTTGCGCTGAATTCCGCAGGAAGAGACGAAAACAAACCGCTTCAGATTCCGAGGTGAAGCTGCGACTAAATTTATGACACCTTGACCATCTACTTTTGCAGGACTACTTTTTGCCCGTGCTTCACTCTCTTTCCGGTCTAGAAGCAGCTTTGGCCATTCAAATAGACTAGGGGTGGGGTCAAAATCCCAGCGATTAGAAGGGAAGGCTGTAGTTCCCGTACAACAGATAATATGTGTAATATTCTCCATCGCCGCTGGGAGTGTCGCTGGTTCAAGAATGTCACCAACAGCAACTTCGATGCCATCAAACATCTTTTCTGCTTTGGCTGCATCGCGTGTAAGTATCCGAACTTTTAAGCCTCGTTCCCATAGCTTACCTACCACCAGTTGTCCCACTCCACCAGTCGCACCAGCAACTAGAATCAAATCTTCGGCGGATACTCCCTCAGCATTCATATTATTTATACCAATATCCTATTGCTGCGAGTCTAGCACTTGTCCAACAGATGGAGAGCACTTCCACATCTGTTGGTTGCAAAAAAAAAGCAGGCAAAAAGCCTGCTCTTAAAACATTAGAGTTAATTTTTGTAACTCAAGGTTTAGTAACGACGATTGCCGCCGCCACCGCCACCACGTCTGTCACCACCAAAAGAGCCGCCTCTGTCTTCACGAGGCTTAGCTTTGTTGACTTTGAGGTTACGACCCATCCATTCAGCACCATCAAGGGCTTCAATCGCAGCAGTTTCTTCGGCTTCGGTTCCCATCTCTACAAAGGCGAAACCACGTAACCGACCTGTCTCACGATCTGTCGGCAATTGAACACTTTTGACTGTTCCATGCTCTAGAAAAACTTGTTTGAGATCGTCCTGACCGACCTCATAAGATAGATTACCAACGTAAATCGACATGAAAGCATCTCCAGAATCAGTAGGTGTAGAGATTAAGATTCAGCAGAGACGCCCGTAAAAC